>NZ_JBGCCM010000004.1:0-425006 GCF_041262085.1 Catenulispora sp. GAS73 | reverse complement strand
GCGGCCGGCCCCCCGGGGGGTTTTCTTTTTCCCCCCCCAACCCCGCCCCCCCCAGCCCCCCCCCCCCGCGCGGGGGGGGGGGGGCCCCCCCCCCCCCCCCGCCGAGAGGTCCCCCGCTGGTGGCCCCCGCCTGCTGGGACGTATGACCCGAACGCGGCCCCGTCGAGCCGACCCCCGTCGACTCACCGCTCGAACCGCAGCCTGCCAGCGCCGCCACCATGACGACGACGCCCACCCCGGGCAGGATTGCTTTTCGCATCGGATCCCCCTCGCGTACGTCCCGTTTGACCGAGCACGACATTACGGAGGTCGGGTACGCACACGTATCCGCGAAACCACGTGAATTAGGGAGATGGTTGTCCGGTTTGGACAGGCGCCGTTAACGTGGCGTTCGGATGGCGTTCCAGCTTGTCGGCGCCGCCCCGCCTAGCTTGCCGATGCAGATGATCAGCGACGCGCCGAGGGACGGTAGCCATATGACGAACCCCGATTCGGGATCAGCGGACATCCTTGTCATCGGGGCCGGCATCGTCGGACTGGCTTGTGCCTACGAGGCCGTCGAGCGCGGGCTGTCGGTGATCGTCGTCGAGCGCGACGCCCGGGCCACCGGCGCGTCCATCCGCAACTTCGGCCACGCCTGCGCGACGGCACAGTCCGGGAAGGCGCTGGAGTACGGACGCATAGCCCGCACGACCTGGCTCCGCCTCGCCGAGGAGGCCAAGTTCTGGGCGCAGCGCACCGGGACGCTGATGGTCGCGCGCGCCGAGGACGAACTCGCGGTCCTGGAGGAGTTCGCCGGTCTGCGCGCCGACGAGGCCCGGATGCTGACCCCCGCCGAGGTCGCCGAGCGTGCCTCGTTCGGCCCGGGGGTCGTCGGCGGCGCGTGGCTGCCGAACGATCTGCGCGTGGACCCGCGCGAGAGCGTGCCGAAGATCGCCGAATACCTTGCCGGGCGCGGGGTTCGGTTCCGCTGGTCCACGACCGCGCACGACATCGAGCCGGGGAGGGTCGCGACCAGCCGGGGCGTTCTGCGTGCCGAGCAGGTGATCGTGGCGACCGGCCACGACGTCGACCGCCACTTCCCCGGCCTGGCCGCCGAGCACGGGGTTCAGCGCTGCGCGCTGCGGATGCTGCGCGTTGACAATCCCACCGGCCGCGCCGTCGAACCGGCGGTGCAGACCGGTTTCTCAATGCTGCGCTACGGCGGCTTCGCCGAATGCCCCTCGCTGCCGGCGCTGCGCGATCGGCTCACCCGTGAGACGCCCGACCTGGTCGCCATCGGCCTGAACCTGATGTTCACGCAGCGCCCCGACGGGACGCTGACCATCGGCGACACCCACAGCTACGCCACGACACTGCTTCCGTTCGAGGACGAGGAGCTCGACGCGGCCGTGCTGCGGGAGACGGCGAAGCTGCTCGGCGTGGAGCGGTTGACGGTGCGGGAGCGCTGGCGCGGTGTGTACGCCTCGGCGCCGGAGCCGTTCCTGGCCGCGACGCCGGCCGAGGGTGTGCACGTCGCGGCGGTGACGGCCGGGGTCGGGATGACGACGGGGTTCGGGTTCGGTCGGGAGATCGTCAGCCAGGCCCTGTCAGGCAGGGTCTGACAGGGCCTGGCTGCCCGCTCCCGCGCTGCTTAGGCTCGGGATCATGACCAGTACGCAACAGCCGATCGGCAGCGGATTCGGCGCTGCCAGCACGACCAGCGAGGTGCTGGCCGGACACGACCTGACCGGCCGGTTCGCCGTCGTCACCGGCGGCGGCTCGGGACTGGGCCTGGAGGATGTCAGGGCGCTGTCTGCGGCCGGCGCGAACGTGCTCGTCCCGGCCCGCCGTCCCGACGAGGCCCGCGCGGCCCTGGCCGGAGCTGGGATCGAGGTCGGGACCGGGGCCGCAGTCGGGGCCGGGGCCGGGCGCGTCGAGGTGGACCAGCTCGACCTGTCGGACCTGGATTCGGTGCGGGCGTTCGCGTCCCGCTTCCTGGACAGCGGCCGCGGCATCGATTACCTGATCAACTGCGCGGGCGTGATGGCCCCGCCGCTCACCCGCGTCGGCCCCGGCTGGGAGCTCCAGTTCGCGACCAACCACCTCGGCCACTTCGCCCTGACGAACCTGCTGTGGCCGGCCCTGGCCGCCGGCGACGGCGCGCGGGTCGCGGCGTTCTCCTCGCGCGGCCACAAGTTCTCCGACATCCGCTGGGACGACCCGCAGTTCGAGAAGGAATACGACCGCTGGCAGGCCTACGGGCAGTCGAAGACCGCGAACATCCTGTTCGCCCTGCACCTGGACCTGCTCGCCGAGCCCTCCGGCGTGCGGGCGTTCTCACTCAATCCCGGCGGCATCCGCACGAACCTGCAGCGGCACGTCGTCCCCGAAGACCAGCTCGCCCTCGGCTGGATCGACGGCGAGGGCAACTCGCTCATCACGTGGAAGTCGGTGGAGGCCGGCGCCGCGACGGCGGCATGGGCCGTGACCTCGCCGGCGCTGGACGGCATGGGCGGCGTCTACCTGGAGGACTGCGAGGTCGCACCGATCGTCGATCCGGAGGACCCGAATTCGATCCGCACCGGGCTGAATCCGTGGGGAGCCGACGCGAAGGCCGCGGCGCGCCTGTGGGATCTGTCGGCGGAGCTCACGGGGATCAACGCGTTCTGATTCGGTGGCCCACGGTTAGCTGTGCCGGTGGTAGGCCTTGTTGGCGATCCGCCAACCGCCATCGGCATGCACCAGCAGGAAGATGTCGGTGAAGGTGTCGGCACCGTGGTGCAGCGTCATACTCGCCGAGGCCACAGTCCCGTAGACGCGGACGCTGTCGATACGGCGCGTCCGCGTCGCCTCATCCTCGGCCGGCTCACCGTTGAACAGGGAGCAGTACTTCTCCAACGGCCAGGACACGAAGGCCCCGCCCCGGATTCCCTCGATGTGCGCGGTGGGGAGGAACGCTTTGCGGAAGTGCGACGCATCGCCGGTCGCGTGGCCGCGGATGTAGGCGCGGAGCGGTTCGAGCACAGCGTCGTCTACAACGGGAGCTGTCGCGGCGACGATGATGTCGGCCTCGGACGCCGCGGCAGCGTCGGCGAGTTCGGCCGCTACAGGCAGCGGCGTGCGCGACGCCTCGCCAGGGGAGATGGTACTGGTGTTGAGCACCACGACGTCTGTTCCCAGCGATCCGTAGATCTGGTCGAGGACTTGCTGACAGGCCGGTCCGTCGAACAGGCACAACAGGACGACGTCTGCCTTCTGCACCGCTTCCTTCACGTCGGCGGTGGTGTGCGGTGTCTTCATATGCCGAGCGTGCTGCATCGCCTGATCTGCGACAAGCGCAGATTTCGCAGGCTGGCTATGCGTGATCGGCATATCGTGCGGCATGCTGGAGAGATGGCGCTGACTCCCTGGCGGACGTTCCTGACCGTCTGCCGACTCGGCTCGCTGTCCGCGGCGGCGGCCGAGCTCGGCTACACGCAGTCGGGTGTGTCCCGGCAGATCGCCGGGCTGGAGCACGAGGTCGGCGTGACGCTCGTCGAGCGGCACGTGCGCGGCGTCCGGCCGACGCCGGCCGGGGAGGTGTTCCGCCACCACGCCCAGGCGGTGCTGAACGAAGCCGATCGCGCCATCCGGGCCGCGCGCGAGGCCGGCGACGGTGCGCCGGGGCGGCCGCTGCGGGTCGGCGCGACGCCGTCGCTGGCCGCCGGGATCGTCCCCGCCGCGATCCGCCGCCTGCTGGACGGTGCCGGGCCGCTGACCTGGAGCCTGCTGCCCGCGCTGACCCCGCAACTGCACGATCGCGTGATCGCCGGCGAGCTCGACGTCGCCGTCGTCACCGACGCGCCGCCGGGGCTGCCGGACGACGCGCGCCTGGACCGGCGGCTGCTCGGGATCGACGAGATGGTCGTCGTGGTCCCGCCCGATCACCGGCTGGCCGCGCGCGACCGCGTGGACATCCGGGAGTTGGCCGACCAGACGTGGGCCGAGGACAACGACGGCTCGGCCGAGCTGCTGCGGCGGCACGCCGCGCGCGCCGGGGTCAGTGCCCGGATCGACCTGAACGCGGCCAGCCTGCTGGGGAAAACCGCCCTCGTCGCGACCGGACACGCCATAGCGTTGATACCCGGCGTGCTGGTGAGCGCTCTGCGTCCGGATGTCAAAGTACTGGCTCTCACCGACCCTCCGACGCGCGGGATCTACGCGCTGACGCCGCGCCGCGACCCGCATCCGTCCGCCGCGCTGCTGCTCGATCAGCTCGCAGCGGCCTTCACCGCACCGCTTTGAGCGCGGCGGCCACGAACGAGGCGACCGAGGGCCGCCGGTCCTGCTCGTTCCACGCCAGCACGATGTGGCTCGGCGGGGCGTCGAGGACGGGGACGCAGAGCACGCCGGCCGGCAGGGACGCGACGAGCGAGCGCGGGAGGACTTCGATCACGCCGGTCGCGGCGATCAGGTGCAGCATCTGGACGACGTCGGCGATTTCGTTTCCGGCACTGCCGGTGCTTCCGGTGCTTCCGGCGCTGGCGGTACGGCCTGTGCTGCCGCTGTCCCGGGCGCTGCTAGTGCCGCCGACGCCCAGAATCGGCACGGTGCTCGATCGATACCTCGCGGACATCGAACGCGTGCTGCGCGAGACCGGTGTCGTCCAGTCCTTCGCCGCCGCGCGCCACATCCCGGTGCCCGGCGAGGAGGAGATTCCGGCGCTGATCGCGACCGCGGTCGTGCAGATCGCCGTCGCCGACGCCGACGCGCTGGCGAAGGCGTTCGCCACGCCGGGCGTCGAGGAGGTCGTCGGGCACTGGCAGGCTCAGCATCCGTACAAGGTCGGGTGGGCGAATCACCCGGCTTTGGTGTGAGGGGGTCTACTTCCCTTTGCCCTGGACCGAATCCTCGGATCCGGCCCGGTCGGCCAGATGACCGAGCACCCGCTCGTTGACCGCGATCAGTGTCTCCAGCTCTTCCGGCGTGATCAGGTCGATGAAGTCCCGCCGGACGTGCTGGACGTGCCAGGGCGCCGCCTCCTCGATGGTGCGGCGCCCTTTCGGCGCCAGGCGCACCATGCAGCTGCGCGCGTCGGCCGGGTTCGGCTCGCGGGCGACCAGGCCCTGGTCCTGCATCCGGCGGACCTGGTGCGACAGCCGGCTCTTCTCCCACCGCAGCTGGCTGCCGAGTTCCTGCGCCGACATGAGGCCGTCAGGGTGCTGCGACAGCACGGCGAGCACCTCGTACTCGGCCAGGACCAGGCCGGAGTCGGCCATCACGTGCCGCTGGAGCCTGAGCATCAGCTCGTGGTGCACGTTGACGAAGGTCCGCCAGGCGCGGTCCTCGCGGGTGTCGAGCCACTTCGGTTCTGCCGTCACGCTGCCATCCTAGCTAAAGGTTGACCACTCAACCAAAGTCTGCCTATGGTTGATTGGTCAACCAATGCAGGGGAAGGGAAGCGCCGTGATACTCATCACCGGGGCTACGGGCAGCATCGGGCGCGCGCTGACGGCGCGGCTCGGCGGGCGGGCGGATGTGGAGTTCCGCACGGCCACGCGCGACAGCGGGGCGAAACGGGCCGCGAACCACGTCACGATGGACTTCGCCGACGCCGCGTCGGTCGCCGCCGCGCTGCGGGACGTCGACGTCGTGTTCCTCAACAGCAGCCAGCACCCTGATATGGCTGCGCTTCAGGGCACCGTCGTGGAGGCCGCGCGGGAGGCCGGCGTGCGGCACATCGTCAAGGTGTCGAGCGGGAACGCGTTTACGGGCCCTGACAAACCCTCGTGGGTCGGGCGTGCGCATGCCGACGTCGAGGCCAGGATCGCCGCCTCCGGCATGGGATGGACGTTCCTGCGGCCCCGCTACTTCATGCAGAACCTGCTGGGCCTGGCCGGTCCGATCAGCGCGGGCACACTCCCGGTCGCCCTCGCCGACGAACGGCTCGCGCCGGTCGACGTCCGGGACATCGCCGACGTCGCCGCGACGATCCTGACGTCTCCGGACGAGCACGACGCGCGGGTCTACGACCTGTCCGGCCCGGAGTCTCTGACGTTCGGCGACGTCGCGAAGCACCTGACCGACGTCCTCGGCACACCGGTCGCGCACGTCACGCCGACGTTGCAAGCCCTCGTGGCCTCGCTGGCGGACGCCGGCGCGCCGGGCTGGCAGCAGCTTCACATCGTCGAGGGGATGACGATCTTCGCCACCGACGGCTCGGTGGCCGAGGTGAGTCCGGACGTCGAGCTTGTCACGGGCCATCCGGCCATCACGATCGAGCGCTTCATCACCGATCACAAGGCGGCCTTCGCTGCCGGGAACGGACACGCGTCATGAGCACCGTCAGCATCATCGGGCTGGGGACCATGGCCCGCAGCATCGCCACTCGCGCCCTCGCCACCGGGAGCGCCGTCGAGTTGATCGGGCGCGACGCCGCGAAGACCGCGGCGCTGGCCGCCAGCCTCGGCGGCGACGTCACCACCGGAACGCTCGGCCAGCCTCCGCGCGGCGAGATCGTCATCCTCGCTCTGCCGTACGACGGCTCCCTGAAGGTCGTCAGCCAGTACGGGGATTCGTTGAGCGGCAAGGTTCTCGTCGACATCTGCAATCCCTTCAACCGAACCACGCTCACCGACCTCGTCACGCCGGACGACAGCTCGGCGGCGCAGCAGATCGCTGAGGCCGCGCCGGCCGGAACCCACGTCGTCAAGGCGTTCAACACCCTGTTCTCCGCCTCGGTCGACGCCGGCCAGGCCCACGGCCGTCCCGTCGACGTGTTCATCGCCGGTGACGACGCCGACGCCAAGAAGGCGGTGTCAGAGTTCGTCGAAAGCCTCGGGCTCCGCCCCCTGGACACCGGCGAGTTGAAGATGGCGCGCTGGCTGGAGGGCTTGGGTCTGCTGGTCCTCGGCCAGGGCCGCAGGACGGAGAACTACTCGCTGACCGTCGCCATCCTCGACTGAAGACTCGCGCGGACGGCCAGGACCAACGCGATCACCGTGGCCACCACAGCGGCGCCGAACGCGGCGTGGTACCCGGCCGCCCCCGCGATCGACCCGCCGAGCGGACCCGCGACCAGAATCCCGAGATCCCAGAACGAGGTCATGGCCCCGACCGCCGCCCCAGCCGACGCGGACCGGGCCTGCTGAAGCGTCATCGCGGCAGTCGCGGGATAGATGAGACCGAGCCCGGCCCCGGTGATCGCGGCCCCAACCAGCGTCACAACCAGGCCCGGCGCCCCCGCCAAAAGCACCAGCCCCACAGCCTGCACCACTAACGTGACCGGCGCGACGGCGGCACCGCCGTGCCGGTCAACCAACGGACTGCCAAAGCCACGCACCACAAGGAACGCGCACGCGAAGACGGGGAGCGCCACAACCCTGCCGGCCGAGTGGCCGAGCGAGAGCACGAGAAGGGCCGCGAGCGTGCCGTAGCTATAGGCGGCCAGGCCGATGATCGATCCCGGCAGGGCCACGCCGGCCGGAATGAGGCGGCTTGGGGTGCGGGTCGGCGGTTTCGGGACGGTCGGCGGCACTATCAGCTCGGCGACTTGCGCTGGCGCGGTAGTCACAGTTGGCGTTGGCACAATCGGCTCTGTCGCCAGACCTGTCGCGGGAGTGGTCGTCGCGGCCGATGTTGGCGGCCCGGGTGCTATTGCCAGCTCTGACTCTGACGCTGAGGTCTGACCTGTTGTTGCTATCGCAGTTGCCCTGGCCGTAGCCGCCAGCACCACCGACACCAGCGGCAGCGCCGCGACCGTCCACCACACCGCGTCGGCGTCCGCGGCCTCCCCGACGCCGGCGGCGAGCACCGGCCCGAGCGTCAGGCCGCCCCACATCGACAGGCCGAACCAGCCGGCCACGCGGCCGCGCTGGTCCGGCGGCGCGTCGGCTAGGACCCAGGGCAGCGCGCCGGAGAACAGCGCCGCCTCGCCGGCGCCCATCACGAGGCGGCAGAGTAAGAGTGCTGCGATGTCTGGGGCGAACACAGTCTCGGCGCCGGCCGATGCGGCCAGCAGACCGCCGGCGACGACCACGGTGCGCGAGTGGCCCGCGTCGCCCCAGCGGCCCGCGAAGGGGCGGCCGGCTGCGGTGGCGGCGAAGGCGGCGCCGACGACCAGGCCGGTCGTGGCGGGACCGACGTGGAACTTCCCGGCGAGGAAGGGGGGCAGTTCCTGCAGGGTCGCGCCGAGGGCGAGGTAGCCGCACAGGACTGCCAGCCAGAGCCGTCGGGTCGGTGCCACGCATCGACAGTACCGATCGGTATCGTGACAGTACAAGTCTGTATTCTGGGGGCGAGGAGGTGCCACCGATGGCCAAAGGCGTCCTGCCGAACCCGTCCGCGACCCGCGCGCGGATCCTGGAGACCGCGACGTCGCTGTTCTACGAACGCGGCGTACACGCGGTCGGCGTCAACGAGATCGCGGCCGCCGCGGGCGCCTCGAAGCTGAGCCTGTACCGCTACTTCCCCTCCAAAGCGGAGCTGGTCCGGGCGATGCTCAGCGAGCACAGCGACCGCATCCACGCCTGGCTCGACCGCAAGACAGCCACCGCGACCGCGACGGCATCCGGGCCCGAGCGCGTGCTGGCCGTCTTCGACGTCCTCACCGAGTGGTTCGCGCAGCCCGGCTACCACGGATGCGCGATCGTCAACGGCATCACCGACACCCGCGCCGACCCCGAAGTGGCAGCGATAGCGCGCACGCACCTCCACCGCTATCGAGGACTACTTGAGGACCGCCTTTCGAGCCTCGACGTCGAAGACCCCGCAGCCCTAGCCCGACGACTCCTCCTGCTGATCGAAGGCGCGAGCGTCGTGGTCACGATCGAGGGCAACACCGACGCGGGCGCCGACGCACGAGCCGCTGCGGCGACGCTGCTGGCTGCGGCGACGACAGCGACGACAGCAGAGACGACGGCGTGAAGGGGAGAACACGGCCCGCCGATCCACCACAGACCTCTGGGAAAGCTTCGCAGTGCCCACTTCGACGCGCCTGTCCGGACCGACCACCTGAGTCACGTCGGCGGGAAGCCCCGAGCAAGATCGCCCGCATAGGCACGCGACTCGCGGTTCGGCCTGGCGGGCTCCGCGTTGATCCGCGTTGATCCACGCGAGCATTGGGTCGGCGTTCGTGGCGCCGATCTACCCCGTTCTACCCCGCTCTACTTCCGACGCAGGTCGCGCAGCCCGCGCTCCACGGTCTCGGGGCTGATGTCGCCGAGCAGCAGGTGGCCGAAGATGAAGCCGGGCGTGAGCGCGAACAGTACGACGCCGACCGCCTCGACGTCGGCGTCCGGGGCGAGGCGGCCGGCGGCGTGTTCGCGGCGGGCGATCTCGGTCCAGAAGTCGCGCATGCGCCGCAGGTTGGCGGTGACGACGGGGACCAGCGCCGGGTTGTGGGTGGCCTCGGCCCAGACCTGCGGGGCCACCGAGCCGGCGCCGGCGGCCACGTCCTGGAGGCGGACCACGAAGCGGCGCGTCACGTCCTCCAGGGTCGGGGTCGGCTCCTCGACCAGGACCGCGTCGAAGAAGGGGACGATCTCGCGGACGGCGCGCTCGGACATCGCGACGATGATCTCGTCCTTGCTCTTGAAGTAGCTGTAGACGGCCCCGGCGGACAGGCCGGCCTCGGCGAAGACGTCGTTCATCGAGGTGGCGTGGAAGCCCTTGCGCGCGAAGCAGCGCTGCGCGGCGGACAGGATCTGCTCGCGGCGGGCGGCGGCGTGTTCTTCGGAGACCTTGGGCACACCGACAACTTAAAACGAACGCTCGTTCTTGACAACGCGGAGCCCGGCGGACCACCATGGGAGCCGTCGTTGAAACAAAACGAGCGTTCTTTTTTAGGAGGCCTGCCGATGCGGCACCTCACTCGTCCCTCCGGCGTCGCCCTGGCCGCGATCGGCATCCAGGCGCTGATGGTGTTCGCGTTCACGGCGCCGACCGTCCACAGCGCGCCGCACAAGGTGCCGCTCGCGGTGAGCGCCCCGGCCCCGGCGCGCGCGGCGATCGAGCAGCGGCTGGCGACGGCGGCGCCGGGGGCGTTCGCGGTGCACGAGGTGCCGGACGAGAGCGCAGCGCGCACCGCCCTGGCCGACCGGGACGCGTACGGGGCGGTGGTGGTGACGGATCAGGGTCCGCACATGCTGATCGCGTCGGCGGCCAGCCCCACGGTCGCGACGCTGCTCACCGAGGTCGGCACCCATCTGGCACCGCTCACCGGCACCGCCCCCGCGGTCCCGGTGAGCGACGTGGTCCCCGCCTCAGCGGCGGACCCCCACGGGGCGGCGTTCACGTCGATGGTGCTGCCGGTGGTGATGTCCTCGCTGATCGGCGGAGTGCTGCTGACGATCAAGCTGCCGCATCTGCGCGAGCGCGCGCTGGGCATTCTGCTGTTCGCGCTCGGGGGCGGGGCGTCCGTGGCGCTGATCGCGGGCCACGCGCTGGCGTTCCTGCCGGGCTCGTACCTCGCGGTGGCCGCGGCGATCGCAGCGCCGATCCTGACGATCAGCGCGTTCAGCACGGCGACAGCATCGCTGATCGGCCGCTACGGATTCGCCGTCGCGGGGACGACGATGATGCTGCTGTCCAACCCGCTGTCTGCGGCGTCGAGCGCGCCGGAGCTGCTGCCGACACCGTGGGGCCGGATCGGGCAGGACCTGCCGGCCGGGGCCGCCGCCACGCTGATTCGGTCAGTGGCCTTCTTCCACGGGCACGGCGGTACGCACGCCGAGGTGGTTCTGGCTGTCTGGGCCTCGGCCGCGGCGCTGATGCTGACGGCTGCGGGGTTGCGGACCCGGCTGCGGACCGGGAAGAAGGCCGGCGGCGCTCATGCTGCGCACGGCGGGCACGGCGGGCACAGTGCACATGGCGGGCACGGCGGGCACGCGCACGGCGAGCACGTTGACGAGCACTCGTCGGCGGAGGTCGCGGGGGTGTAGAGCAGTCGCGGGAGTGTAGGGCAGTCGCGGCGGTGGCGCCGATGAGCGCCGCCGCCAACAGTTCCCCTCGGGCGTCCCCTGTACCTAGATCTTGCTCAGCGCCGTCTTCGCCAGCGTGGTCAGCGCGTCGGCGACCGGCTGCGACGGCATGGCCGGCTCGGCGCCGAAGTGGCCGTCCTTGATGGCGATGTTGATGTCGATCGTGGTCGTTCCCTTGCGGACGTAGATGTTGTAGATGTCGCTGCCGATCCCGTAGACGTACGCCTCGTCGCCGAGGCCTGAGACGGGCTGGGTCTTCTGGCCGTCCAGGACCTGCTTCATGACGGCCGAGCCCGCGATCTGGACGACGACGTCGTGCGGGCTGTTGTCGGTCGCGCCGTAGCTGCAGGTGCCACCCCCGCCCTGCAACGGCACCAGCCCGCCGGGCTTGACGGGCTCGCCCAGCGCCGCCGTGGCCTGGTCCTGGGTGATCAGCGAGCAGGCGTTCGGGAACTTCCCGTCGCCGGTGCCGCCGGCCGGGGCGGAGGTGGTCACTCCGTCGCCGGCCGCGGAGGTGGTGGCGTCGTCGCCGGCAGCCGCCGAACTGCTGGAACTGTCCCCCGCAGCAGCCGAGGTGCTGGCCCCGCCGCCGGCAGTGCCGGACGTCGGCGTGCCGACCGCCGCCGAGGCCGTGCTCTGGCCCGAGGCGCCCGAGGCGCCCGAGGCACTGGTGGCCGACGACGAGCAGCCCATCATCGTGAGCGGCACAGCGGCCAACACCGCAGCGAGCGCGAGCCGGTGCCGAACAGTCGCAGTAGTCATCTCTCTCCCCCTTCGATGCAGCCCGCGATCACGGGCTACATCGAACCTAGGGAGCGGCTACTGATCGCGTATCCGCGAAGCTACCTGTGTTTGACCGCAAGCTTGATGTCAGCCTGTGTAGTGCCGGACCCGGACGACCAGCTTGCCGGTGGCCCGGTCGTGCTCCATGTCGTCGTGCGCCTGCCGCACCTGCTCCAGCCCGTCGTAGACGCGGTCCACCGGAAAGGCCAGCGTCCCGGCCGAGACCGCGTCGAGGATCTCCTGGAAGACGTCCCCAGGCAGGTCGGCGGCGTCGCCGAAGTACCCCGCGAGCCGCACCCCCCTCGGCAGGTACTCGTTCGGGGAGAAGTCCCGCACCGTGTACTGGTTGGACAGGCTGCCGCTGAAGCACGCCGTGCCGTGCACCCGCACCGCGTGCAGCGTGTCCGGCAGCGTCGGCGTACCGACCAGGTCGAGCGCGCCGTCGACACCGTCGGGATACAGCTCGCGCACCGCGGCGGCGACCTCGCCGTCGTCGAGCAGCGGATGGTCGACGCCCTGCTCCTTCAGGAAAGCCAGCCGATCGGCCCGCCGCGTCGTGGACAGCACCGTGCAGCCGCGCCAGCCGGCCAGCGCCGCAGCGGCCAGGCCGACCGAAGATGTTCCGCCGCGGATCAGCACGGTCTGGCCGGCCTTGATGTCCAGGCCGACGGTCAACGAGCCGTAAGCGGTCTGCACCATCTCCGGCAGCGCACCCAGCACCTCCCACGGCAGGTCGGTGTCGACGGGGATCACCTGCGACAGCGGAACCGAGGTGTACTCGGCGTATCCGCCGTCGTAGGTACGGCCCATGTCCCCCATCATCGCGACGACCTTCTGCCCGGGGACCAGCCCGCTGCCGGCCGGGGCCGTGTCGACCGTGCCGACGGCCTCGATACCCGGAACCCGGGGAAAGCTGACTCCGACGCTCACTCCCAGTCGCAGCTTCAGCTCCGAGCGATTGAGCCCGAACGCCTCGACGCGGATCCGCACCCAGCCGTCCTTCTCGGGCGGCAGCGGGAGGGTCGCCAGCTCCAGGTTCTCCACCGGCCCGGGGCCGGAGAGCCGGACAGCGCGCATGGTGGTCGGCGTGGATGTCATGAGCCTGCCTGCTTCCCGGGGCCAGGATGTTCGCATGAGAGCGAAAGGATCAGTGGCGGTCAACATGCTGTGACCGCCACTTCATTCCCGATACCGCTGCTCCGCTACGCCTCGTCGGGCTTGACGACGGTGTCGACGAAGTCGCTGATGGCGCCGAGCGTCGCGCCGATCTGCTCGATGTGCGGGAAGTGTCCGGCGTCGGCGATCGGCGCGAAGTGGCCGTTGCCCAAGGCGGCGGCGAAGTCGCGGCCGTAGCCGAGCGGCGCGATGCCGTCCTGCTCGCCCCAGACGACCAGCGCCGGGATGGTGATGCGGTGCAGGCGGCGGCGCAGCTTGGGGTCGTGGGTGAAGCCTTCGCCGCCGTAGAGCGCGAGCGCCTTCTGGTTGGCGGCGCCGACGGCCTTCTGCTCCTCGGTGAACGAGGCGAAGTCGGGGCGCAGGGCGGGGTTGACGAAGGACAGCTCACTGATCTGCGGCGGGGCCAAGGTACGGACGTCGGTGACCTGCTCGTCGCCGAAGGCCTTGATACCGACCGCGTTGAGCAGCACCAGGGCGCCGACCCGGTGGTGGTTGTCGCGCAGCGCCATCTCCGAGGCGATCCAGCCGCCGATGGAGGAGCCGATGATCATGACGCCGGTCAGGTCGAGCTCGTCGAGCAGGTCCAGGTAGGCGTCGGCGAGGTCGGCGATGGTGTCGAAGCGGTCCGGGCGGGCGGTGCCGTCGAAGCCGGGGTGCGTCGGCACGATGCCGTAGACGTGCTCGGCCAGCGCGCCGGCCAGGCCCAGCATGGTGCGCGGGCCGGCGCCGCCGTGCAGGTACAGCACGGCGCTGCCCTCGGTGTTGGTGCCGAACTCGCTGATCGCGATGCCCATCCCGGTCGCGATGGTGACGGTACGGGAGGTGGGGCCGGTGGAAGTCGGGGCGGTCATGGTGGGTGCTCCTTGGGTTGGGGGTGCTTCAGATATCTCGGTGTCGTCGTCGGCGGCTGTGCTGTCGGAGGCGAAGTCGTCGGCGGCCGTCGTCGCGTAACGCGGCATCACCTCGGCCGCGGCCTGCGGCATCGAGGCGCCGAGCGCCATCGCGTCACGCACGTCGCCGAAGTAGTGCACGTACAGGTCCGGCGTGAAGGTGTTGATCATGACGAGGGGTTCGTCGCCCGGGTTGGCGAAGGTGTGCGGGGCCCCCGGCGGCACCATCACCAGCGTCCCGCGCGGCGCCTCGTGGTCGGTGGCGCCGACGGTGAAGACCGCCGTGCCGGAGACGACGTAGAACCCTTCGTCGTGCTCGGCGTGCCGGTGCTGCGGCGGGCCGTCGCTGCGCGGGGCGAGCCGGATCTCGGCGACGCCGAGGCGATGACTGGTCGTGGACCCGTCCTCCAGGATCGTGATGCGGGCCGGGCCCAGGTCGACGGGTTCGCGGTCGCCGGGGCCGACGACGGATACGGCAGTCATGATGGCTCTCTCCCTTCGTGAGAGTTTCCTCTCAGGAAGACAATAGAGCGCCCCATGGCCTTCATGCAAGTGAACTCTTATGATGGGAGTCGACTCAGCGACACGGAAGGACCCCGATGACGACCCCGCAGGCCCCGCGACCAGCACAGGCCCCGCAACCGGCACAGGCCGCACAACCGGCACAGGCCCCACAACCGACACAGACCACCGGCCGCGTCAACCAGAAGCGGCGCACGCACGCGGCCATCGTCGCCGCGGCCGCCGAGCTCATGCTCACCGGCGGGGAGGTGACGATGCCGGAGGTCGCCAAGGCGGCACTGGTCTCGGAGGCCACCGCCTACCGGTACTTCCCGGACCTGGCCAGCCTGCTGTCCGAGGCCATGGCGGACACGCTGCCCGCCCCGGGCGAGGCGCTGGCCGCCGTCGCGGGCTCCGCCGATCCGGTCGTGCGCGTCGCGGCGGCGGCTGAGTACCTGGCCCGGCACGTCCTGGGCCGGCAGGGCGCGATCCGCGCGATGATCGCCGCCACGATCGTGCGGCCGGGCAGCACACCGCCGCGGCCCGGCCTGCGGTTCGGCCTCATCGACGAGGCGTTGCAGCCGTACGCGGAATCGGCCGGCGGCGGCAAGAAGGTGAAGGAGACGCTGGCTCAGCTCAAGCGGGACCTGTCGGTCGTGATGGGCGCCGAGGCGTTGTTCTCCCTGATGGATCTCAACGGCCTGGCGCCCGAAGAGGCCGTCGCCAGCATCGTGCGGACGGCGACCACACTCACCCGGGCGACGTTGGTCACCGGGTAGCCGAGGCGCGCGCCTCCCCCTTGCGCAGGACCGGTGCGTCGATGTCCGAGAAGGTCGCGGCTTCCGGCACCGGGAAGGACGACGAGACCTCCACGGTCCGCTCCAGGAACGCGTCGATGGCGTCGAGCGCGAAGCGCACGGCCCCGAGGCTCACCGACTGGTTGCCCAGCGACGACACGTGGACCGTCGATATCCGCGAGTACGTGTAGTCGTTGACGTAGCGGCGCAGCGGCGTCAGCAGCGTCTCGCCGGCGCGCACGATGCCGCCGCCGATCACGACCACCTCGGGGTCCAGGGCCAGCGCCAGCGCCGCGATCCCGAAGGCGAGTCCCTGGCTGAAGGCGTCCACTGCGGCGACGGCCTTCGGATCGCCTTGCGCGGCAAGGGCGAAGACGTGCTCCCGGCGCACCGTCTTACCCTCGACCCGCAGTGCTTCCAGATGGGTCGGGGCCTCGTCCCAGCCGAGCCGGGACAACGCTCCGATCTCGCCGGCGCCTCCGGAGTGGCCCCGGTAGAGCTTGCCGGCGAGCAGCAGGCCGGCGCTGGTGCGGTTGCCGGACAGCACGAACACCATGTCGTCCACGTCCCGCGCGACGCCCCGCCAGCGTTCGGCGACGGCGGCCAGGTTGCAGTCGTTCTCCAACAGCACCGGGCAGCCGAGCCGGGATCTGAGCTTGGCGGCCAGATCCGGGTCGGGGAAGTCCCCGCCGGTCATGACCTGCTCGACGCGGCCCCGGTTCACGATGCCGGGGGTGCCGACGCCGGCGATCCACACGTCGGCCAGCTGCTTGCCGGCCGCGGCGAGCGCCTCTTCAGCAACGCCGACCGCGAAGTCGAGCCGCTCCGGAGCGGAGGCACCCGGCTCCACGGTGCGGTGGACGGACGCCAAGGGCTCGCCGAGCAGGTCTGTGACGGTCACGACGATGTTGTTCGGGCCGATGTCCATGCCGAGTAAGAGGCCGGATTCGGCATGGACGCGGTAGTGCCGCGCCGGGCGCCCGGCGCCGGGGTGCCCTTCCTGGCCGTCCTCCAGGAGCCAACCCCGCTCGACCAGGTCCAGGACGACGGCCTCGGCGGCCGTGCGGGACAGGCCGGTCGCCGCCGCGAAGGCCGCGATGGTCTTCGGCACCTCGCCCGCGCAGCGCAGGGTCGCGAGCAAGTTCATGCGCCGGAGCAGTGATCGATCACCGCTGCGTGTGGTCACGCTTTGTCTCCCTCAACGCGGCGTTCGGCCGGCCAGGGCAGAAGGGTGCCAACCGGACGGAACCTTGACACGTGTGTTCGCAGGATATTACCTTCAAGTTGCTTATTTAATAGGGGTGACTCGGTCCTCTCCTTGCTCCCACCGCCCTCGAAGATCGGTGCGTCGACAGCCACAGCATCCGTTCCGACCTATCCAGAAGGACTCCGGTGACACACCATCGAAGCAGACCCGCGACCATCCTGGTCGCGATCCTCTCACTCCTGATAGCCGGCGTCGGTTTCAGCAGTGCGGCGTCGAAGGCCCGAGCCGCCACCTCCGCCCCTCCCCCGGTCCTGCCGGCCCTGCAGCAGTGGTCGAGCGGCTCGGGTTCGGGCTACTCGTGGACCGGCGGCGGCCGGATCGTCGTCAACACCGCGGACGCCTCCGCCCTGACGACCGACGCGCAGACCTTTGCGAACGACCTTGCCTTGGACCTGAACGCCGCGACCCCGCAGATCGTGCAGGGAACGCTGGCCGGCGCCTCTCCCGGCGACGTCTTCCTGTCTTTGGGGTCGACGAACACGCAGCTGGGGACCGAGGGCTACGCGCTCACCGTCGCACCGGTGCTGCAAGTGAGCGCGACGGCCGAGACCGGCGCGTTCTGGGGGACGCGGACGATCCTGCAGATGCTGCGGCAGAACCGCAACCTGCCGGCCGGTACGGCGGTCGACTGGCCGAAGTACAAGGTGCGGTCGATGTTGGTGGACAACGGCGCGCGGACGTTCCCCGTGCACCTCTGGGAAAACGAGATCCGCGAGCTGTCCTACCTCAAGCTCAATGAGCTGATGGTCTACGTCTCCGGCCTGGGCCTGACCAACGCCCAGCTCCAGCAGCTCAGCGCCTTCGCCGCGGCGTACCACGTGAACCTGGTCGGCCAAGTGAACGTGCCCGGCCACATGGACACGGCGCGGGAGAACATCCCGGCCCAGTACGAGCTCCTGGACCCCAACAGCACCACCGGCGGCCGCATCGCCGGAGCGCTCGACCTGACCAACCCCAGCGCTGTGGCGTGGGCTCAGCAGCTGGTCTCGCAGTACATCGACCAGTTCTCCACGCCGATCTGGCACATGGGCGGCGACGAGTACGCGGACGCCTGCCGGAAGATGGATCCGAACTCCACCGCGCTGCCCCAGATGACGGCCTACGCGAAGAGCCAGTTCGGACCCAGCGGCACGATCCAGGACGTCTACCGCACCTTCGCCGACCAGATGGACACCCTGATCCGGCAGCACGGCAAGTCGATGCGGATGTGGAACGACGACCTGTTCCCGACCTCGTCCGTGGGGCTCAACCCCGACATCACCGTCGAGTACTGGCTGCACGCCTTCAACTACAACTCATCGTGTGACATCGTCTTCTCGACGCCGGCCCAGATCGCGGCCAACGGCAACCAGCTCATCAACGCGAGCGCCGGCTCCCTCTACTACAACGAGGGCAACCAGGGCATGGGCACCGCCACGTCGATCTGGCAGCAGTTCGCCCCCGGCACGTTCGACGGCGGGCTGACGCTGCCCGGCGGGGACAACGACCCGCACCTGGCGGGCATCAAGATGTCGGTGTGGAACTCGGGCAGCTACGACATCGGTCAGCTCGAACGCGACCTCAAGGACCGTCAGCGGGCCCTGGCGCAGAAGGCCTGGGGATCGGCGGAGCTCTACCCGACGTACGCGGCCATGGGCCCGGTCGTGGACGCCATCGGCCGCGCTCCCGGTTTCCTGGACACCCCGGCGGCCGGCGACCCCGGGTACGGCGGCACCCTGTCGAGCTCGCAGGCGATCATGTTCGACAACGCCGAGCACACCTTCACCGTCCAGCCCGACGGCAGCGTCGAGCACACGTGGTACTCGTACACCTCGCAGGGCCCTTACGCCACCGAGGTGGTGGCGCCAGCCGGCTCGGCCGCGCGGGGAAGCCTGCCCACGGCGTTCGCCTCGCCCGGGCAGATGCACGTGTACGTCCGGGGCTCGAACGGCCATCTGCTGCACTGGGTCACCGGCTCGGTGTCCGGCAGGTGGGGGGCGGACGACTGGACGGCGTCCGCGCAGGCGGGCGGAAGCCCGTACACGGACATCGCCGGCAACCCGGAGGGGTTCGTCTACAACGGGATCGGCGGGGTCCAGCAGCAGATCTTCGCGCGGGGCACCGACGGGGCCCTGCATCACTGGGTCTACTCGGTGCAGGCCAACAAGGTCTCCGCCGGCGCCGACTGGGGCGGGCAGCTGACCGGGAATCCGTCCCCGGTCATCTGGGGCGAGGTCCAGGCCGTGTTCGCGCGCGGGACGGACGGCAACCTGCGCATGTGGTGGTGGCAGACCTCTGACCCGGGCTATGTGCACCAGCAGGAGTGGGGCGGTCCGCAGCTCGCCTCCGACGCCTCTCCGCTGGCTCTGGCCGGCGCGGTGGACGGGGCCGGCAATCCCTCGGACAACATCGACCTGCACGTGTACGCGCGCGACACCACCGGGCATCTCCAGCACTGGTTGTTCGACCCGCAGGTCGGCGGCTCGCCGACGGTGGAGGACCTGACCGCGGCCAGCGGCTTCCCGATCACCGGGGACCCGTCCGGGTTCACGTACATCGGCCAGCAGCACGTGTACTTCGGGGACGCGACGACCGGGCACCTGGACCACGTCTGGACGAAGCCCGGGGTGGCTCCGGCCTGGCAGGACGTGAGCGCGAGCACGCCGGGCGGCGTCGTGAACCTGGTCGGGAACAGCTTCGCGGACAACGTGAACAACGCCGAGCAGCATGCTTTCGGGTTCGACTCCGCGGGCCACGTCCACAACTGGTTCTGGGTCCAGTCGACCGACAGCCTGCACCAGGACACCTGGCAGCCGTAAGAACGAACGCTGACCCGCCTGTACGTCGCGCACATGGTGCACGCGGGTCAGCACTCTGATCGATCGGGTTCCGCGCCGCGCGCCACCGGCGCCGCGCGGCGCGGAATTCCGGCGGCGACCGCCAACAAACACACCGCGAGCGCGTCTATACACGCGACAGATCAAAGCGGCCGTCGCAGACGCGGCGCGACACACCTTCACCGGCCAAGAGTGAGGGCGCGCGCCACGGCGCATTCCACCGGTTCGAGTCAGCACATGAGGGCGTTGGGGGCAACATGCTGCAGCTGGGCTTGGACAGCACGACCTTGGCCCACACGAGGTTCGGGATCTCCCCCGCCTTCACCGCGGTCGAGAGCCTGAGCCTCCTGCGTCGGGACGGAACGTCCAAGGGGCGGATGCAGGACCTGATCCGGCAGGTGGTGCGGGAGCGGAGGCTGGTCCTGCTGGAGTCGCTGTTCAGCGGCGAGTGGGACTACGTCCCCGACGCCCTCACGCCCCAGCCGAGGCGGCCCGAGACGGACCTCGCCGACGAGCTCCACACGATCGCCACGACCTCACCCCAGCGCCTGCGCTGGGAAATCAGGCTCCTGCTCAAGGGCACCAACGGCAACCTGCGCGCGCACCCGACCCCGCCGGTCCTGCGCAACGCCATCGAGCAGGGCGAACAACGCTTCGCCGAGCGCCTGGCCGCCGAGATCGAGCAGTACTGGCACACGCTGGGCACCCCGATGTGGAGCTCACTGCGCACGCGGATGCTGTACGACATCGAGGCGCGCGCGAAGCACATCGTCGAGGGCGGCTTCGGCGCGATGCTGGGCACGCTGCATCCGAGCATGCACCCGTGGCGCGAGAACCAGCTCCGGCTGTTCAGCCGCCTGTCGGGCAACGTCTCGGCGAGCGGCGGTCTGCACCTGGTGCCGATGGTGTTCACGCTCTCCCGGCCGCTGCTGGTCGCCGACCTGTCCCCGGCGCCGGAGCGACGGCTGCCGATGATCGGCTATCCCGCGCAGGCCAGCGGCAACGCGGATCCGCTGATCCCGGCCACGCCGGAGCTGCTCGGCGCTACGCGGGCGCGGATCCTGGCGGACCTGCAGACGCCACGGACGACGACGGAGCTGAGCGAGCGACACTTCCTGACGGCCGGGACGATTTCGTACCACCTGAAGATCCTGCACCGCGCGGGGCTGGTGGCTCGGGCGCGGAACGGGTATCGGGTGCTTTATCAGCAGACTGAGAATGCCACGTCTTTGCTGGCGAGGCTGAAGCAGGGGATTGCTTGACGGGGCCGGTGTCGATGCTCGATTCAAAACCCTGAGTCCGCAACGTCCGGCCAGGCAATGCGCAGCTTGAGTGGGGCGCCGACCAACCGGCCCGGAACACCGCCCGGCGACTCGATCGGCGATTTCTCCACGCACGTCCCACCCATCGCGGCGTAGAACCGCTGCGCGTTCTGGTTCTGCTCCTGCACCCACAGGTACATCGCCCGGGTCTGCGCGAGCTCGACGACAGCGGTTACGGCTCGACGCAGCAGCGCCGTGCCGACGCCTGCGCGCTGGCGGTCGAGCCGCACGTGCAGGTTGTCGACCAGGCTTCCCCATCGGCTGTCGTCGTCCACCGCCAGGTGCATGAACCCCGCCGGGCCGGCGTCGTCCTCGGCCAGGACGGTAACGGTGCCGGTCGGCGCCGCCAGCCGTGACGACCACACCCGCACGCGGTCGCTCAGGATGTCGCCGTCCAGGTAGGCGTCGGCGTAGGCGCCTCGGTAGTGACGGCGCCAGCTGTCGGCGTGCAACCGTGCCACCGCTTCGGCGTCCTCGACGCCCGCCTGACGAAACGTGTCCACCCCGTGTCCCTTCTCGTCGCCGGTGCGTGAGGGCATGAAGCAGAGCCCTCACACACCGGACGCCGTTGTGCTCCAGAACCAGCTCAGCTGTGCGAGCTCAGCTGTGCGAGATCGACAGCGCGTAGAACCCGACCTTGGCGCCGACGCTGGAGTCGCTGCCGGAGGTCTGATCGTAGTCGCCGGCCTTGAAGTACATGCCGTAGCCGTCGAACGTCGACGAGGCCGTCCACGTCTGCGCGGCGCCGCCGTTGAGCGACAGGCTGATCGTGCTGTTGCTCAGCCCGATCACGTAGCTCCACTGCGTGCCGACCGGCACGTTGCCGACGTAGGTGAGCACCTCGTTGCCGCCGGCCGGCGTCTGTTCGATGGCCATCTTGATGTCGCCGTTGGCGTAGTAGAACAGCTCCAGCAGCGGCTTGGTCGAGCCGCCGGAGCCGAGGTGGATCTGGCCGACGCACACGTGGTTGGGCACCTGCGTGACCTTCAGCGTGGCGCTGAGGGTGTTCGTGGTGCCGGCCGCGAACCAGTTCGCCGCCGAGCCGTCGGAGTTCATCTCCCGCAGTTCCGAGCGCGAGTAGTTCGAGTTCGGGGTGGTGACGCCGTTCTCCGGGTCCCAGAACGTCATCGCGCCGTCGTTCGGGTCGGTGTAGAAGTACGAGTCCTGATAGCCGTTCGCGCCTTCCAGCTGCGACGGCGAGATCGTGGTCGGCGAGCCCGGTGAGCCGGTCGGCTCCTGGAGCTCCCACACCGAGAGGTCGAAGTTGCCGCCGGGGGCGACCGAGGTGTTCAGGCCGCCGCCTCCGCCGCCGCTGGTGCCGGAAGGCAGCTTCCACTGCTGGTTGGCGGTGTCGGCGCAGCTCCAGATCTGCGCCTGGGTGCCCGATCCGCCGGAGCCGGTGTCGTCCAGGCACTTGCCGGAGTTCGGGTTCAGCAGCTCACCGTTGGACTGCGGGACCCAGGTCTGGGCGCCGGTGCCGTTGCAGTCGTACAGGTCGACGGTCGTGCCGTTGGCGGTGCCGGCGGAGTGCACGTCGAGGCACTTGCCGAGCACCTGCAGCGTGTTGCCGGTGCTGTCCACGGTCCAGCTCTGCGCGTTGGTGCCGTTGCACGTGTAGACCTGGACCGGATTGAGGTTCGTGGTCGAGGCCGAGCGGTCGTCCAGGCACAGGCCCTGGTATCCGGTGATCTGGCCGGTAACGTTTGCGGCCGAGGCCGCGGGAGCGAGCGCCACGCTCGTCCCGGCGACGGTCAGCGCGACGCCGAGGATTCCGGCGGCGAGGGACGCCATGGGGCGACGTCGGTGGGGGTGGGGGCTGCCAGTGTGGGGACTGGTGGGCATTGCGGAACGTCCTTTCCGGGCGTGGGCCCGTGCGGCGGATGTGGGGTGCCGAAGCAAGAAAGGTGCCGAGCGCATGAATTCACATACATGAACAGTGGTTATGTAGGTGAACGGCGCACACGATAAGAGACGCGAGCAGGCTCGTCAATGGCCTGAATCGCGACCTGCCGAGGGACACCAGAGCTGTCGCATGCTCGGGCTAGATTCGCCGCCATGACAGACACCGGCAGCCCGTCCCCCGCGCCCTTCACCGGCGACCTCGGCGACCCCGACATCCCGGTCCTGCGCGAGCACTTCCGAGACGTCACCCGCTGGGTGCTCCGCGACGCGGTGAGCGACCAGCTGGCCGCCGACCAGATCGACGCCCTGGCCGAAGAACTCGCGGTGATCCTGGCCACCGGCCTCGGCCCGGCACTGGGCCGCGAGATATCCCACCAGGCCGAGACGACCATCGCGAACCCGGAGAACGGCGCGGTGTCGTTCGGCTACGACCACCAGCTCAAGGTCGGCGGATTCTCCGCAACGGACCTGATGAAGCTCCTCGACGCGGTCGGCAGCCTCGTCGACGCCGGCGTCTCGGACGCCATCAGCGGACTGCACGACACCCACCAGCGCATGCTCTACAACGCGCACCACGCCTGGCGCGTGAAGAACGATCCGGAGTACGCCGCCGCGAGCGACTAAGACCTCTCCCCACCGCGCCACTTGCCCTCGCCGTGCATACCCGGTATCTATATAGCCGTGACCCGCAACCATACCGAGTATGCACGGACCCGATAGCGTGTCCGTCAAGCACTCTCTCCTGGCCGTTCTCGCCGACGGCGACCGCTACGGCTACCAACTCCGCGCCGAGTTCGAGGAACGCACCGGCGCCACTTGGCCGCTCAACATCGGGCAGGTCTACACGACGCTGAGCCGGCTGGAGCGCGACGGCTTAGTCGAGCCCGCCGGGCAGGATGCCGCCAACCACGTCTTCTACCGCATCACCGAGGCCGGGCGGGACGAGCTGTTCGCCTGGTTCGCGCGGCCGGTGACCCGGGCCGAGCGGCCGCGGGACGAGCTGGCCGTCAAGCTCGCGCTGGCCGTGACGGTCGCCGGGGTCGATGTGGCCGCGATCGTGCACGCGCAGCGCAAGCACGCGCTGGCCGCGCTACAGGACTTCACGCGCGTCAAGGCCCGGCTGGATCCCGACGAACTGGCCGCCTCGCTGGTGCTGGAGTCGATGATCTTCCAGTCCGAGGCCGAGATCCGGTGGCTGGACCACGTCGAGGCGCGGGTGCTGCGGCATGCGCGCGAGGGTCGGACCTTGCCGGTCGGCCGGACGGACACCCCAGCCGGACAGGCAGACGGCGAGAGCGGCACAAGCAGTACCAGCAGTACCAGCAGCACCGGCGCCACACCGGCCGCTGCCACCAGGGAGGGGAAAACCACATGACCGGCACAACGATTCTCGAACTCCGCAACGTCACCCGCACCCACGGCAAGGGCGCCGCCGAAGTCCACGCGCTACGCGGCGTGGACCTGGTCGTACGCGCCGGAGAGCTGGTGGCGGTCATGGGTCCTTCGGGCTCGGGCAAGTCGACGCTGCTGTCGCTCGCGGGCGGCCTGGACACACCGTCCGGTGGGGAGGTGGTGGTCCAGGACACGCCGCTGAGCAGCCAGTCCAAGGCCCAGCTGGCGGCCATCCGGCGGCGTTCGGTGGGCTACGTCTTCCAGGACTACAACCTGATCCCGGCGCTGACCGCCGCCGAGAACGTGGCCCTGCCCCGCGAGCTGGACGGGCTGTCGGCCCGCAAAGCCCGGGTGGAGGCGATCGCGGCGCTGGAGGAAATGGGGCTGCGCGCCGAGGCCGACCGCTTCCCGGACGAGATGTCCGGCGGCCAGCAGCAGCGCGTCGCCATCGCCAGGGCCCTGATCGGCGAGCGCCGCCTGATCCTCACCGACGAGCCGACCGGCGCGCTGGACACCGAGACCGGCGAGGCCGTGTTGCGGCTGCTGCGCAAACGCTGCGACGAGGGCGCGGCCGGCGTCCTGGTCACGCACGAAGCCCGGCACGCCGCCTGGGCCGACCGCATCGTCTTCATCCGGGACGGCCTGATCGTCGACGAGTCCGCGCCCTCGCAGCGCGCCGAGGACCTGCTGGTCGACGACGAGGCCCGGCCATGAGCAGCTGGGGCCTGGCGCTGAGGGTGGCGCGCCGCGAAGCGTGGCGGAACAAGAAGCGCTCGGCGCTGGTGGTGGCGATGCTCGCGCTGCCGGTCGCGGGCGCCTCGGCGGCCGACACGCTGTGGCGCAGCTCGCAGATCACGGCGGAGCAGAAGGCCACCTGGCAGATGGGCCGCTACGACGCGCTCGTCGACGACATCGGCACCCCGATGTATCAGCTCCCTGACGAGAGCGACGCCGGACCGGTGCGGGACGCGTCCGGGAACACCAAGGAGCTGCGCACGACGCCGGCGAGCGCCGCCGACCTGGCCGCGCTGCTGCCGCCCGGCTCACACGTCGCGGCGCCGCAGTCGACCGACGGCACGCAGGTGCAGGTCACCGAGAGCGACGGCCGGGCCTGGGGCCAGGTGCAGGAGAGCGACCTCACCGATCCGTTGCTGTCCCCCACGGTCGACCACGTCGCGGGCTCCGCTCCGACCACCGCCGACGAGATCGCGTTGAGCAGCACGATGGCCGCCGAGCTGCACCGGGGCGTCGGCGACAGCATCACGGTGCGCGTGATCGGGCCCGGCGGACGCGAGGCGACTCCCGCGGTATTGGTCGGGCCCAATGGACAGGCGACGCCGATCCAGACGCCCCCGCCGTCCTCATCGCAGGACACGACAACCGTGTCCCGAACCGTCCGCATCACCGGGATCTACGACAGCAAGCTGCAACCCTACAGCGACGTCGTCTTCTCCCGTCCCGGGGTCTTCACCCAGCAGCACACCGGCGGCAACACCGCCTTCCCGATCACGGTTCCCGGCGGCGTCGGCTGGGACCTGACCCAGAAGCTCAACGCCCAGGGCTTCACCGTGAAGTCCAAGCTACTCATCGCCCACCCGCCGGCACGGTCGCAGGTCCCTTACTACACGGCCTACCCGAACAGCCTCTTCAGCGACAACAGCCCGAGCCGGACGCTGGCCGTGGCAGCGATCGCGCTGTCCATCGTGCTGCTGGAGGTCGTGCTGCTGGCCGGACCTGCTTTCGCGGTGAGCGCGCGCCGCCGGCGCCGTGACTTCGGCCTGCTCGGCGCGGCCGGCGCGGACGGCCGGCGGCTGTGCCGTATCGTGCTGGCCGACGGCCTGGTGCTCGGGGCCGCGGGCGGGGTGATCGGCGCCGTGGTCGGCGTCGTGGCCGCGACCGTCACCCTGCCGTGGTTCGGGCACTACACCCAGCAGACGATGGGCGGCTTCCGCCTCAAGCCGCTGGAACTGCTGGCCGCGGCGCTGGTCGGCGTCGGCACCGGCCTGACGGCCGCGGTGGCTCCGGCGGTCACGACGGCCCGCCAGGACGTCCTGACCGCACTCACCGGACGGCGCGGGCAGTCGAAGACTCCGTGGAAACTCCCGCTGATCGGGCTGATCGGCGTCGTGCTCGGCACCGCGCTGATCCTGGTGGGCGCCTGGCATCACGGCAACGCGACCTTGGTGGCCTCCGGCGTCGGGGCTGCCGAGCTGGGCCTGGTCGCGTGTACACCGGTGTTGGTCGCATGGTCCGGCAAGCTGGCCCGGGCGCTGCCGCTGACCGGGCGCCTGGCGCTGCGGGACAGCTCCCGCAACCGCGGCCGCACCGCCCCGGCGGTGGCCGCGATCATGGCCGCGGTGGCCGGGGCCACGACGGTGGCGATGGTCATCAACTCCGACGACGCCCAGCAGCGGCACTACTACCAGAGCCAGCTCCGCATGGGCCAGGCCGCGGCAGCACTCAACAACAGCGGCTCCGGCGCCACGCCGGCCCTCGCGGACCGCCTGCTCAAGCAGATCAGCGGGGTGCTGCCGACCAGGGACGCGGCCGTCCTGCAGGGCGTCGGTTACGGAGAGCACGAGTCGCCTGCGACGCCGGACGTGATCCGCACGCCGCAGAACACGTGCCCGCGGAACGTGAGCATGGCCGCGCAGGGCAACGACAAGCGCTGCGACCACGGTTTCCAGAGCGGCGTGATCCCGTTCCAGACCGGTGCGTCGAACGTCGTGGCCGGGGGTCCGGACCTGGTGCGGGTGCTGCTCGGCCGCGAGGACAAGGCCGCCGAGGACACGCTGAAGGCCGGCGGCGCGGTCGTCTTCGACAAGTACGACCTGGCCACGACCGGGGCGCACCCGACAGTCCAGATCGGCGTCAACGCACCCTGCGACCAACAGCAGGAGCAACAGCAGTCGTGCCCTGACAAGGTCACGAAGACGACCCTGCCCGCAGCGCTCGTCGACAGCCCGCGCTGGGACATCACCGTCGTGGTGCCGCCGAACGCGCTGGACAAGCTCGGGGTGAAGTTCGCACCGATAACGCTGCTGTTCGACACCACGCGCATGCCGACCAAGCAGGAGGAGAAGCAAGCCGACAACCTCGTCGGCGGGGCGGGCATCGAGCAGTCCTTCTACGTCGAGCGCGGCTACCAGAGCCAGACCTGGGTCGGCGTGCTGGCCCTCGCCTTCGTGGCCGGCGCGGTGATGCTCGGCGCGGCGGCGGTGGCCACCGGGCTGGCGATCACCGACGCACAGGCCGACCTGGAGACGCTGGCGGCGGTGGGCGCCAGACCCCGGGTGCGGCGGCTGCTGGCCGGATCGCAGGCCGCGGTCACGGCGGGGCTCGGCGCGGTGCTGGGTGCGGCTTTCGGACTGCTGCCGGGCATCGGCCTGGTGGAGGCGAAGGCGCAGCAGATCGCACAGGATCCCTTCAACACGCTGGCCGCCGAGAAGACGCAGTTCGCGCCGCCCTGGCTGTACCTCGGGGTGCTGGTCGTGGCACTGCCGCTGCTGGCCGCCGCCGGTTCGGCCGCGTTCACCCGGTCGCGGATCGAGATGCGGCGGCGGCGCGGGTAGGGCGCGGCGGCTGCCGGGAGCACGCGCCGCAGCGGCGCGCGAGCAGGGGCGCGCGCCGACACCGGCCGCGGGGACGACAGCGTCCCCGCGGCCGGTCTTTCGTGTTGTGCGGTCCGGCGTCAGCGATCAACGAGGCCTTCGCCGGCCAGGCGAACACGGCGTGGAGCGAGTCACACGTCCACGTGGAGATCAAACGACGGCGCGCCGATCCTCGACGGCATCCCGGCCGCCGCGCTCGTGACGGCGGTGCAGGAGCTGAACGCGCCGGCGTTCTTCGGAAGGGAAGTCACGCCGCCGACAGGAGAGCCGTACACGACGCACACCCGGTTGGTGTTCTCCACGCCCGAGCGGCGGGCCCGGATCGCGACGCCGGGGACGCGGCTGCCGATCCGGTTCGATCCGACGCGGCCGACGCGGGTCGAGGTGGACAAGACGGCGCTCGACCTGGACTGAGGCCTGCGATGTGGACCAGCCGGCCGGGGCGAGGGGCCGTCACAGGGCTCGCCGACACTCCGCTCAGTGCTGAAGACCGCGCGAAGATCGCGTACGGCAACGCCGAGCGCATCCTGTGCCTCAAGGTCTGACGCGGCGACGGAACTACCTCGCCTCAGGCGACGCGCCGGTCGTCGATCGCGTCGAAGTCCCAGTCGATCCCCAGGCCGGGAGCCTCCGGCGCGACCGCGTGGCCGTTCTCGACCCGCATCTGGCTGCGCGTGATCGCACGCAGCTGGGGGATGTGCTCCACGTACCGGCCGTTGGGGATCGCGGCGACCAGGCTGACGTGCAGCTCCATCAGGAAGTGCGGGCACACGTCCACATTGAACGCCTCAGCCAGATGCGCGATCTTGAGCCACGGCGTGATACCACCGACCCGCGCGACGTCGGCCTGCACGATCGAGGCCGCGCCGCGCGCCAGGTAGTCGCGGAACTGCCCCACCGAGTACATCGACTCGCCGACCGCGATCGGGATGGTCGTGGACTGCGCCAGCGCGACGTGGCCGGCGACGTCGTCGGCCGGCAGGGGTTCTTCGAACCATGACAGCCCGACCGGTTCGAAGGCGGCGGCCCGCCGCCGGGCCTCGGCGCAGGTCATCGACTGGTTCGCGTCGACCATGAGGTCCAGCTCCGGGCCGACGGCGTCGCGGACCGCGCGCAACCGGTGCAGGTCGTGCTCCACGCGCGGCTTGCCGACCTTCAGCTTCACGCCGGACCAGCCGGCGGCCTGCGACGCCTGCGCACCCCGGACGAGCTCGTCGGTCGACAGGTGGAGCCACCCGCCCTCGGTGTCGTAAAGCGGCACCTCCCGCCGGAAGCCGCCGGCCAGTCGCCACAACGGCTCAGCTGCGCGCTTGCACCGCAGGTCCCACAGCGCGGTGTCGACGGCGGCCAGGGCGAGCGAGGTGATGGCACCGACGGTCGTGGCACGGGTGGAGGCGAACAGGTCGCGCCAGATGTGCTCGACGAGGGTCGCGTCCGCGCCGGCGAGCCGGGGCAGCAGATGGTCGCGCAGCATCGCGAGGACCGAACTGCCGCCGGTGCCGATGGTGTAGGAGTAGCCGACACCGGTGTTGCCGTCATCGGTGGTGACGCTGACGAAGAGGGTCTCCTGCTTGAGGAACGCCTGGACCGCGTCGGTCCGGACGGTCTCCACCTCCAGGTCGGTGAGCCAGGCGGCGGCTTCGACGATCTTGGTCGGCATGTCCGGCATGTGCTGTCCTGCTTTCCCCGCGCCCGGCGCGCCACGCTGGGAGGCTGCGCTGGGAGGCGGCGCGTCGGCTGGATGCTGCGCGCGTTCGACCGTACAGGATGTGGTGGGGGAAGATCAGCTCGCGCTCGCGGAGGTTCGGCGACTTCGCGGCCCGTCAGGGCCGCGGCGAAATCGGGGGCCGAACCCGCGTCATGAATCGGGGATTCGCCGGTCTCTTATTGTATGGCCGATACAACTATGGACCTTGCGGCGGATGCCAAGACGACCCGGTACACGGTCCGGCTGGCGTTCCGCGTGCGCGCCAACACCGTGTCCCGGCTCGGTTATCTGTTCCCGGCCGCCTACTTCCACAGCGGGGAGCAGGCCGAGCGGTTCGGGATGTGCCTGTGGGCCACGCGGCATCAGAACGTTGTCGCCTTGCATGTGTTTCCGCCGGTCAGTGGGCGCAGCCTCGCGCCGGACGGGTGGTCGATCGCCGAGGTGGTGCATGTCGACTGCGGCACGATGCTGCGGCGGCGGGTGCCCGCGATCGTCGTGGCGCCGGGTGGCGCGATGTGGTTGCAGGAGGCGTCGCATCGGGTGGCGGCGGCTGTGGGGCGCAGGCCTGCTCGCTTGTAGGTGTGCTTGGGGCGGCGCTGTTATAAGGACACGGATAGAAGCCGCGCGGGGTTGGAAATCAGCATCCTGTCGATGGCTTGATTGCTTGTGCCCAGTTCTTCGAGACTCTGGAGGAAGACACGTCCGAGGTAGCCGTAGCCATGTCGGCCATGAGTTGCGGGATTGAGCCACATCTGGCCGCCGGTCAGGTCCTCGGACAGGAGGATCCGGTCGGCGTAGCCCTCGGCGACGAGCGTGGCCAGGCGGTGCGCGCGAGTGCGGTCGGACTGCCTGATCGCCGGCTTGTCGTGGCGGCCGTCAGGCTCCTGATGTGACGGCGCGGGGCGGCGGACGTCCCAGTACTGCTTGCCGATGGAGTCGAAACCGATGCTCACGCCTCGATCGAGGACGCGGCGGACGTAGTCGAGGTCGGGGTGGTTGTCCATGTGGCCGATCACCACGCGGTCCGGCGGGACCTCCTCTTGGACGAGCAGGTCGATCTGTTCCAGGGCCATCGTTCCGTGGGTCGTGTGCGTGCTGATCGACAGGCCCGTCAGGTGGTGTGCTCGGGCTGCGGCGCGAAGGCCGCGTTCTTCGTGTTCGGTGATGTGGCCTTCGCTGGTGGGCTGCTCGCCGAGGATGCCGGCCCGGACGCAGGTGCCGGGACCGATGTCGCCGGTGCTGCCGATGCCCGTGGTACTTCCGATGCCGGTGGTGGCGTCGGCGACGAAGCGGTGTACGAGGTCTTCGATGCCGGCCCGCCTCACCCACGCGGGGCTGAATTCCTCGCGGTAGGTGGCTGTGCCCGACACGATGTTCAGCCCGCTCCCCTCGGCGATGCGCGGAAGGAGCACGGCGTTGGCGCCGGTGGCGTCGCGGCCTGCGTCGCCGTAGGGACTCAGGTCGACGACCGTACCGAAGCCGAGTTCCCTCAGACCGCTCAGCGCCTCGACCGCGGCCGTGACCTTCGCGTCATCGAACTCTGCGTCGGTCAGCGGGCGGCCGGACGGGCCCGGCCCCACGAGCAGCGCGAGCACGTGCTCGTGGGACAGGACGCGGCCGAGAGCGCGCGGGTCGACGTCGCCTCGTACCGTCCGGCACACGGCCTGGGTTGGTTCCATGCGCCAGACGCTATGCGGCGATCACTTCGGTGAGTGCCGAACCGTCGCTCGTGGCGTCGAGGAAGAGCTTGATGAGCGCGGTGATCGTCGCCGGGGCGTCTTCGGGGCTGTAGTGGCCGACGCCTGGCAGTTCGCTGACAAACCCGCGCGGGAACGCTTCGTAGAACAGCGGGAGGAAGTGCTCGGCGGCCAGGGTGCGGTCCTCCGATCCCCAGAGTGCGAGGGCCGGGAGGCCGGCGGCGCGTTCGCGAGCCCGGGGTCCGGGCTGTTCGAAGCGGTGGGCGTCGAGCTCCAGGCCCTTGGCCCAGCCCAGCGCGCCGGCCGCGGCCTCCGGAGTCGGGAAGGGGGCGGCGTAGGCGCGGAGCCAGGACGCGGTGATGATCTCGTTGTTTTGGAAGCCGTTGAGTTTCAGGGTGCTGAGGATGTTGTAGCCGAGGTCGCCGAGGGTGGCGTCGAGGGTGCCCCGGGCGTGCGCCTCGGCGATCCAGGTGAACCACGCCGATCGGGCCGCGTTGGCCTTGAACGCCGCGGGCAGGCCGGGCTGGCCGAACGCGGTCGGGCCGTTGACGCTGATCACGCGGGAGACGAGCTCGGGGCGGCGGCCCAGCAGGCCCATGCCGGCCGGGCCGCCGAAGTCGTGCAGGACCAGAGTGACGTCGGACAGATCCAGGTCGGCGGCCAGCGCTTCGAGGTTGTCGACGTGGTCTTGGAGCCAGTAGGTACGGTCCGCCGGGGTCTCACTCTTCCCGAAGCCCATGTGGTCCGGGACGATCACGCGGTGCGTCGGCGACAGGTCGGCGATCAGGTGGCGGTAGAGGTAGCCCCAGGTGGGTTCGCCGTGCAGACAGAGCACGACGGGGCCGGCGCCCTCGTCGACGTAGTGCATGCGGAATCCGGCGGCGGTGCTGAAGTGCGGCTGGAAGGGGAAGGTTCCGTCGAAGGTCTCGGCGGGGTCGATCATGGCGGCTTCTCCTCGCGGTGCTGGAGCCTCGGCGGGGCTCGGGCGGGGCTAGCGTAGGCAGAAGTGGTTTCGATTTGCAACCGATGTAGTCTTGTTTCACTACCACGCGGGGGAACCAGATACCACTACCAGCCAGGAAGCGAGGAGGCGCGGCGATGACGAAGCGGCAGGCCACCCATGAGCCGTGTCCGGTGATGCGGACAGTCGACCTGGTCGGAGACCGGTGGACACTGCTGATCCTGCGCGACGCGTTCGACGGGCCGTGCCGCTTCAGCCAGTTACAACGCAGCCTGGGCATCGCCAAGAACATCCTCAGCGACCGCCTCGCCGGTCTGGTCGAGGCCGGGATCCTGCGCACGGAACCGGCCGCGGACTCCTCGGCGTACCAGGCATACGCGCTGACGGACAAGGGCCGCGACCTGTTCGACGTCATCATCGCCCTACGCCAGTGGGGCGAGCAGCACGCGTTCGCCCCCGGCGAGGAGTACCGGCCGCTGATCGACCAGACGACCGGCGAGCCGCTGCGCCCCGTGGCGTTCACCCGGGAGGACGGAACCGCGGTACGTCCGAGCGAGACGGCACTCGGGGACCTGCGGCCGATCGGAGCGGCGGCGCGGTGATGCCACGCCTGCGTTAGGAGCTCACGCGGCGGGGTACCCGGTGTTCACGGCGGCGGTGAGCAGGAGCAGCGCGACGACCATCGGGTCAGGAGCAGGGGGGACCGCTCACACGACCGCGCGATGAAGGGAAGGAACCATGAGCATCAATGGCAAGATCGAGCACACGGTTCAGCGAATGAAGGGCCACGCCGAGGAAGGCGCCGGCAAGGCCCTCGGCGACGACGACCTCGTCGCCCACGGCAAGGCCGACCAGATCGCGGCGCACGCCAAGCAGGCCGCATCCCAGGCCGGCGACGCCGCCCGCCACGTCGGGCAGCGCTTCACGAAGCGCGCCATGCGCAGGCTCGGCAGGCTGCACGAGCGGCTGCATGAGGCCGCGGATGAAGCGGCGCGGGAGGCTCGGGAGATGCCGAAGGCCCAGGGAACGCAGGCGCGGCAGGACGCTGACAAGCGCTAAGCCCTCGTTGCGCTGAGGACATTGAAAGCGTGTCGCTTCGCAGGGACGCGCGCCGGGAACGCCCGTCGCCGAGGCGGAGCCGGATCAGCCGATGCGCGGCTGTGAGCAGTCAGTTCGTCCCGGACAGTTCGACACCGCCGGCGGCTAGCCTCTCGAACGCGCCGGGCGTTCTCTGATCACTCGTCGCGAGCGCGGCTTTTGGGTCACGAGCATGCTGCCTGACGCTGTCGGCACCCGGCCAGCGCCCCTTGGACTGGAAGTACTCCTCGGCGACTGGAGCCTCCGTGTATTCGAGGAGTCCGCCGACCTTCTGCTCCAAGATGGCGCGGACCTCGATGGGAGTGGCGAAGAAGAACTCGCGACGCTCGTTGACGAAGTTCACGCGGCGATGGGCGAACGCCTTGTGGAGTTCGTTCTCAAGCGCGATGGCGTCGTCGGAGAAGAACAGAGCGTGGACGTCGTACCGGAAGGGCACCGAGGCGTCGCCGAGCTCCCGAACGCGATCCATCGGCTCTAGCCGCCTGGTCATGCCGATCTTCACAACGCCCGGCCCGAAGGCGCCGATGTTGGATATGACGTACACGTACCCTGCACGGATGTTCGCGATGCGATAGTCGTTCGCTGCGATGGCCTGCTCAATGTCGGCCAGACGGCCGGCGAATTCAGTTGCCGCTGTGTCGTCGCCCTTGGCCCGAAGCGACTCCAGCACTGTTACGTAGTGGCTGCGTTCCTTCTCCAGCCGTTCCTTCTCAGCAGCGAGTTCGGCCTCTACCCGACGTTGCTCACGAAGGAGTTCACGTTCCTCGCGCGCCTTCTGCCGCTCTTCCTGGACCTTCACTTGGAAATCGGCGGTCAACTCCAGCTCGGCGACGCGCAGCGCGTGGTAGGTCGGGTTGATCCGCATCTCCATGATGGTTCCGAGCTTCTCGATCGCGATCATCGCGGATTCGAGGCGCTTCTTCGCGGTGTGCACATTGCCGGAACGAAGCGAGCGGACGCAGTTGTCCGCCTCGGCGTTGTAAGCGCGAAGCATGAGCTTCGACAGGTCGGCGACCAGCTTGCGGCCCTTCGCCAGAGAACCGCTGAAGGTGAACAGGTCGGACGCGAGGATTGCCTGTCCGGACTTGACGAGCGTGTCGATCTCGCTTTCCAGGTCGTGAAGACGCTGCTTGTACGCTGCCGCGTCCTCAAGTGGATGGTGGTAGCGGTAGATGCCGACGTCCTGAAGGATCCGCTGGTCGGACAGCTCGATCACCTCGGAAGCCGCGTCGCCGCCTTGGGCTGCGGCGAGGGCGGCCTCAAGCGACGCGATGCGGGCCAGCAACACGTCTGTCCCGGTCGCAGTTGTCGACGCGGGTGCCGCTGCAGGTGCTGCTGGAATGCTCGGCCGCGCTTCGGGTGCGATCGCACTCTCGGCCGACTGCACGTCTGAAGCAGTCGCGAGCTCGGCATCGTCGGCGTCGTTGATGAAGAGCTCCCAGCCCTCCGGCAGCGCGGGCCACGAAGCGTCCGGCACCCACCCGGCCGGCGGCGTCCACCCCTCCGGCGGAGTCGGCCAGCCCGGTGGTGGGTTGAAGCGCATCGGTCACACGCTCCGTGCAGCGCGGACACCGCGCGAAGTGTCCGCAGGTATCAGGTCGAAGGGTGACCTCGACAGTGCAGCGCCAAGGTGTTCGAGTGTCGCCTTCGGGACGACGTAGGACAGATCGAACTTCATGAACTCCTCCCGACCCGCGGCCACGATCACGAGCGGAATCGAGGTCGGAAGTCCTGTCGCGGCATTGATCGTCTCGACGGCGACGGTCAGTGCGACCGAATGGATTTTGCCGGCGCGATCGGCGTTGAAGACCTCATGCAGAGTGCGAAGCGCGACCCGCCACAGGACATCCGCGTACCAGCCCTTCCGCTCGCGGACCGGCAACGCCGTCGTAGTCATCTCGCTGGTAGCTTTGGTGTACTTGTACTCTTTGACCGCCGGGAATTTCGTCGGCTCCGGTACGGACACCGTCACGGTCAGCTCGCGCCCCTGAAGCGTGAACGTGTGGTCGTGATCAACCGGGAAGACTTCGGGGTAGGCCGAGTTGGCGAGAACTATTCCGACGTATTCGTCGATGGCTGATTCGACGTCGAACGCCAGACCGTTGATCAATTTATCGAGCTCGGCGTTGCGACTCTCGGCCTGAGCGATCCGGGCCTCGCACTCACTCCGATACGTAGCCTGGGCTTCAGCCAGCTTACGTTGGCGAGCCCTCTCCTTTTGGTCCCGGTACACGAGGTTCCGGCTATAGGTGGCACGCGTCTCCTGATCGACGCGCGCCCATTCAGCATATGTCGCTTCGAACGCGGCTCTCGCTTCGGCGACGTTCTTCTCGTGGCGTTTTCTGCCGCCGATCGCGGCGCCCACGGTGAACGGTCGCTCCGGTTCACGCCACACCGGGGCGTAGTAGAGCTGGGGCGCGGGGACCGCCGCAATCTCGACTGCCAGCTCACCGGGCTCGAAGGGCGGATGATCGATGGAGGTGATCTTCAAAGCGGCCAGGTCGACATGACTGTCCTCGTCGAGCGTCGAGGTCAGGAGTCTGTCGATCTCCGCGTACTGGGCCGCGAGGTTCGCGTTCATCTCTTCCGCCTCGGCAAGGCGCGCTTCGACACTGAGACGCGCCGCTTCCTTCTCGGCCGCCTTCCGGTTGGCCGCCGAGGCCCGCATCGCCGCAGCTTGCGCGCTTTCATAGGCACGCCGGGCCCGCTCATGCTCGCGCTGCGCGGCAGCGGTTGCCCGTTGAGCCGCTATCGCTTGTTGCTGACGCCGCTTTTCAGCCTGCTTCGCCTGATACTGCAACTCCGCGAGGAACCCTCGCCGCTTTGCCATAACGCCCCCAAGCATTTGCACTCAGCCCGACTTCGTGCAGCCTAGTCCAACGTGGTGAGCGGTATCACCATGTTGGACATGCTGTTTAAGGGTTGGCGTGACGACGACACCGCATTGCATTTGCCTGTCATGGCCATTACTTAATATTCATCACTGAATGACACGCGCAACAAACCCGCTACCCAGTACCGCGCACTGTGACAGGGGCCTGACACGACCCGGTTCCTCCCCGGTCTGCCGTGACCTCACCCCGAACCCGCCCCAGGCGAACACCCGGCGAAGGGGCGATGAATTCCGCGCTCAACCCCTTTCCGCCAAATAAGGATGCCCTAAGCTCGACGCGAACCCGTTCCGGACGCTCGCCATGATGGGGCTCCCCTTGTCCAAGATCCCGCCGAGGCTGGCGTCGCCGAAGGTTGTGCTCGCGTTCACCGCCGCCGTGGCGGTCTTCGGCGCGGTCGCCGGTAATGCGATGCACCACTCCCCCGCCAAGCCGGAGTATGCCGCTGGGCTGCCTTCCGGTGCGTTGACGGTTGACGCCTATGACTGCGGGGGTGGGTGGACGTCGGCGAAGCCGGGGAAGCAGAACCTGCTCATCGCCAACACCGGGATCGAGACGACTGAGGTCTACCTGATCGATCCGGGCAGTGGGGCGATTTACGGGGAGCTCGTCGGGCTCGCTGCCGGGACCAGCGATCAGATGCCGGTCGTGCTCGGTGACGGGACGTATGCGTTGAAGTGCTGGCCCGCTGACGCCGATCCGGTGACCGGGCCCGCTGTGCGCGTCACCGGCGGGGCCTCCGCGGCGATGGCCGGGGCCGTGACGCCCGGGGTGCTGCCGGTGTCGCGCGCGGATCTGACCGGGCCGGTGAAGCAGTACCAGTCCTACGTCGAGAACGGCTTGGGCCGGCTGAAGCCGCTGGTCCAGAAGCTTCAGGCGGACGTCGCCGCCGGGAACCTCGACGCCGCGCGTGCCGACTGGGTGCCCGCGCATCAGCAGTACGAGCGGCTCGGCGGCGCGTACGACGCCTTCGGCGACGTCGGCGGCGCGATCGACGGGCTGCCGAACGATCTTCCCGGCGGCGTCGGCGACTCCGGGTTCGGGGGCTTCCACCGCCTCGAATACGGGCTCTGGCACGGCCAGACGGCCGCGCAGCTGACCGGGCCGGCCGGGGACCTGGTGGCGTCGGTGGACAAGCTGGCGACGGAGTTCCCCGGCGCCCAGATAGACCCACTGCAGCTGGGCCTGCGCACGCACGAGATCCTGGAGGACGCGGTCCGCTTCGAGCTGTCCGGCCAGAGCGACCAGGGCAGCGGCACGACCCTGGCGACGATCGACGCCAATATCGACGGCACGCAGGCCCTGCTGGGCATCCTGCGGCCGATCCTGACCCCCCGCGACCCCGACCTGCCGCGCATCGACGCCGCGCTGACCCGGCTGCGCGGCCTGGTCGAGGCGCAGCGGCACGCCGACGGGTCGTGGACGCCGCTAACGCAGCTCACGAACTCCCAGCGAGAGGCGCTGAACTCGGCGGCCGGGGGCGCGGTGGAGTTGCTGGCGCCGGTCGCGACGATCTGCGAGCCGCGGTTGGCCAAGTCGTGATGGGGACGACGATGGCGGCGATGGCAATGGCGGCAAAATCTGCTCGGCCGCTTGCGCCGGACACAGCAACCGCGCCGCCCACACCGACCATTCCCATGCCGCCGCCCGTGCCACCGCCCGCGCAAGCCGCGCAACCCGCATCGATCGCGCGCCCCCGAACCACCCGCCGCACCCCAGCCCCACCCCCCAGGAGCACCCGATGACCGCCCCGATCGGCCGCCGATCCCTGCTCCGGGCCGCCGGCATCGGCGGCGTGGCAGCCGCCGCGACCACCGCCGGCACCGGCCTCGCCCTGACCCACGACACCGCCTCGGCCGCCACAGCCCCGGCCGAAGCCGCAGCGGCAGCCGCGGGCAACGCCGCAGCGCCGGCCCCCGCCCCCGCCTTCCACGGCCCGCACCAAGCCGCCGTCCTGCGCGGCGCCGCCCCGGCCACGATCATGCTCGCGCTCGACGTCACCGCGACCGACAAGCCCGGCCTGACCGACCTGTTCCGCACCCTCACCGCCCGCGCCGCGTTCCTCACCGCCGGGGGCCTGCCGGACCAGGCCGGGGTCAGCGGGCCGCCGACCGACTCCGGCACGCTCGGGCCGGAGGTCGCCGCCGACAACCTCACCGTGACCCTCGGCGTCGGCTCCACGCTGTTCGACGACCGCTTCGGCCTGGCCGCGCGCAAGCCCGCCGGGCTGTTCCCGATGCCGGTCTTCGCCAACGACGACCTCGACCAGGCGCAGTGCCACGGCGACCTGAGCCTGCAGCTGTCCGCCGACCACAGCGACACCGTGCTGCACGCGCTGCGCGACATCATGCGCGGCGTCCGCGGGGCCGCGCAGATCCGGTGGCGCGTCGACGGCTTCGTCAGCCCTCCGCGCCCTTCCGGCACGCCGCGCAACCACTTCGGGTTCAAGGACGGCATCGCCAACCCCGACGTCGCCGATCCCGCGCAGATGAACCGGCTGGTGTGGGTGGACCCGGCGAAGAACCCGGCGTGGGCCGTCGGCGGGAGCTACCTGAGCGTGCGGCTGATCCGGATGCTGACCGAGTTCTGGGACCGGGTCTCGCTCGGGGAGCAGGAGAACATGTTCGGGCGGCGGCGCGGCAGCGGCGCCCCGCTGTCCGGGCACACCGAGGCCGACACGCCCGACTACTCCAACGACGCGGTCGGCGAGACGATCCCGCTGACCAGCCACATCCGGCTGGCCAATCCGCGCACGGCGGCCACCGACGACTCGCGGATCCTGCGGCGCGGGTACAACTACGACCGCGGCGTCGACCCGAACGGGAACCTCGACATGGGTCTGATCTTCACGTGTTACCAGCAGGACGTGAAGCGTCAGTTCGAGACGGTGCAGAACCGCCTGAGCGGCGAACCGCTGGACGACTACATCTCACCGTTCGGGGGCGGGTACTTCCTGGTACTCCCCGGCGTTTCGTCCGGTTCTGACTTCTTCGGGTCGGCATTGTTGATCTGAGGTATCGATCTGAGGCATTGATCCGGGTCATCGGCCTGAAGTGTCCGCGCTTCGTGTCCAGAGTTCTCACGAGATTCCCGGCGCGTTCATTGCCGTTGTCGAGACTGGCCCCGCGAAAACTGGCAAGACCGTCTCTCAGGGAGAAGACCCGATGTCGCAAAGTAAGAAACGACTGATCAGCCGGAAGTGGGTCCTGCCCACCGCCGCAGCCGCGGTGATCGGTCTTGTCGCCACCCCGACCGCCTTCGCGTCCGGCTACGGCTGGCACCACGGCCACGACGGCAGCGGTGACAGCCGCACCAGCACCCCGATCAAGCACGTGGTCGTCCTGTTCGACGAGAACGTCTCCTACGACCACTACTTCGGCACCTACCCGCAGGCGGCGAACGACGGCCAGGGCACGACGTTCACCGCCAAGCGGGACACGCCGAAGTCGAACGGCCTGACCTCCTCGCTGCTGACAGCGAACCCGAACCAGTACAACCCGCAGCGGCTGACCCCGAGCCAGGCGCTCACCTGCGACCAGAACCACGGCTACACGGCCGAGCAGAAGGCGTCGGACAACGGCAAGAACGACCAGTACGTCCAGAGCACCAACGTCTCCACCTGCACCGGCCAGCCGATCCTGTACGGCGCCCCGGGCCTGGTCATGGACTACTACGACGGCAACACCGTCACCGGCCTGTGGAACTACGCTCAGAACTACGCGATGAGCGACAACTCCTACAGCGACGTGTTCGGCCCGTCGACCCCCGGCGCGCTGAACCTGATCGCCGGCCAGACCTACGGCGCCACCGCGGTGAACTCCACCAGCGGCCAGCCGGTCACGGCCTCGTTCATCGGCTCCCCGAACGCCTCCGGCGTCGGCACGCTGTACACCGACGCGGACCCGGCGTACGACGACTGCTCGGACAACGGCCACGCCTCGGCCTCGCCGCTGGCGGCACTTTCCGGCCAGAACGTCGGCGACCTGCTCAACAAGAAGAACGTCACCTGGGGCTGGTTCCAGGGCGGCTTCGCGCCGACCACCGCCGCGAGCAGCTCGGCGAACGGCTACGCGCAGTGCGGCGCCACGAGCAAGAACATCGGCGGCAACTCCTCGGCCGACTACTCGCCGCACCACAACCCGTTCGAGTACTACAAGTCGACGTCGAACCCGCACCACCTGCCGCCGTCGAAGCCGTCGATGATCGGCAAGACCGACCAGGCGAACCACGAGTACGACCTGACCGCCTTCTCGACCGCGCTGAACACCGGCCACCTGCCGGCCGTCAGCTTCCTGAAGGCGGCGGAGTACCAGGACGGCCACGCCGGCTACTCCGACCCGCTGGACGAGCAGCACTTCCTGGCGACCGAGATCAACGCCATCCAGAAGTCCCCGGAATGGCGTGACACCGCGATCGTCATCGCGTACGACGACTCCGACGGCTGGTACGACCACCAGTCCGGCAAGATCGTCAGCGGCTCGAACACCGCACTGGACAACTCCCCGGCCTGCACCGCGGCCGCCCCGGTCCAGGGCCAGGCAGACCGCTGCGGCGTCGGCCCGCGCCAGCCGCTGCTGGTCATCTCGCCGTTCAGCAAGCAGAACTACATCAGCCACAACCAGGTCTCCCAGGCCTCCATCCTGCAGTTCGTGGAGAACAACTGGAACCTGGGCCGGGTCGGTGACGGCTCGTTCGACGCCAAGGCCGGCTCGATCGACACCATGTTCAACTTCTGGGACCGCGACGTGTCCAACCGCGTCATCCTGAACCCGACCACGGGTGCCATCGCCTCGCGGTGGTAGGGATCCGCGGTTTGATCAGTAAGTCATAGCACTGCGACGGTACGGCCTCCCGGCGGCGATCCGCTGGGAGGCTGTATCTCGTTTCCGTCCTGGATAAAGTGTTTTCCGTACCGTGGGCCGCTCAGAATGCATTCTTGAGCGGCCCATATCACGGTCTGTCTCAATGCCTGGTAGGACCCTTGATATCCGTACCCTGATCCACGTCCTTACGCAGGTCACGACCCTATATCCGGGCGTTCGCCGAGTCTCGGGTATGCCTTTCAATTCCCTTCCGCAATTCCTTCTCTTTTCCCCAGGTGCGGTCGTACCATGAAGCACGCTTTTGCGCGGGCTGGCGCAATTCGCCGTACATATGGCACGGGTACGGCAGGGGGAGGAACGAACTACGTGGCTTTCGCGTACTGCCCTAACTGCTGGGCTTCGATAAACACCGATACAGAGTCCTGCTCCGCATGTGGGGCATCGGTGAAAACCAAGCCGCAGGCTTGGTTTTTCGGCACCGAACCTCCGACGCCGGTCCCCCCGTGGGGCCAGGGCGGGCCGAGCCGCAAGCTGCTGCTCGGTCTCGGCGTCGGGCTGCTGGTATTGATCGTCGGCGGCGGAGGCGCGTTCGCCGCCGTCACGGGCTCCTCCGGGAGCTCGACGTCGGCCGGGTCCGTCGGTTCGGGCCTGCCGACCTACGCGGCGAACGACGGCAACGGCGACGGCTCCGTGTTCGGCGGCGGGGCGACCGCGCCGACGGACACGACCGATACGACCGACACGACGGACACGCCGTCGGAGACGTCGCCGCCGACTCCGCCGACCTCGTCGTCCTACCAGTTCCCCGACTTCATCAGCGCCCCGACCGACTCGGCCGCGCCGTTCACCGGGGACTCCTCTGTCCTGGGCGTCTGGGAGGGCCAGGTCACGTGCGGGTCGCACGAGGTCGGCATCATGCTGGAGGACGCGGCGGCCGGCGGCGACCACGTCGCAGGGTTCTGGGACGCCTACTCGCTGACCGGCGCCGCCGACCTGGCCAGCACCGGTTCGGCCACGATCGGCCTGGCCGACAGCGGGCACCTGGCCGTCCGTGGAGACCTGACGCTGGTCGGCGGCGGGATCCAGCTGGGCTCGTTCGAGGGCACACTGAGCGCGGACGGGAACGACCTGACCGGCCCGATGAGCGGCTGTGGCAGCCAGCCGGTCGATCTGCGAAAGCAGCAGCTGCTCTCCGGCGCGCAGGACCCGCTGCTCGGCAAGTGGTCGGACGGCCAGGGCAACACGTTCACTTTCACGTCCACCGGATCCGGCCAGTACACGGGTTCCCAGTCGGATGTCTCCGGCTGCACGACCAAATACAAGTTCACGCTGACCGGCTTCAACGGCCACTACGCCGGCCAGGCCGCGCCGCTGACCAATTCCGGCTGCACGATCCCGATCGTCACGGACCTGGCGGCGCTGAACATCTCGTCGCAGGACGGGACGGCCGTGGTCGAGCTCGACGGGACGCCCAAGTTGACGCTGACCAAGGCCGGCGGCGGCACGAGCAGCCCCGCCACGCCAAGCGGGTCCTCCACGCCGGGCGGATCCTCCGAATCATCTCCGTCAGCGAACTGATTCACCCCGTTCGCCCTTCGGCACCTCCTGTCCGTCAGCAACCCCCAGGCCCCTTCGCGGGCTGGTTCCACGCACCGGAAATCACCCTTCGAGTGGAGAGACGAGACGCCATGACGACCACCACGCATTCCCCCGGTGCCGCAACCGGGGGCCGATATATCAAGTTCTCCGTCGGCGGCTACGAGCCGATCGAGTCCGTGTTCGACGAGCGCGTGACCCCAGGCATGCTGTTCCGGCTGTGGCAGCGGGCGGCGGTCGGCGCGATCCTGATCTGGGTCCCCGTGCTGATCCTCGGCGGGATCCTGGTCGCGATGGGCCTGTGGCCGATCTTCGTGCTCTGCCTCATCGCCGGGCCCGTGATCTACATCGTGCTGCTGCTCATCATCACCACCAACGACCCGATCTCGGAGTCCAAGTCGCTCATCCCGGACCAATGCCAGGCCGCCAACGGGGCGTTCGCGGCCATCGCCTGGTCCCTGCGGAACCGCCAGGTTCCGGTGCAGGCGCAGCCGAAGCTGGTGCGCAGCGACATCATCCTGCGCGGCAGTGTGGCCAACCGGCTGGAGATCCGGGACGGCAGCTACTACGCGTACGTCAGCGTGTTCGGGTACGGCACCAGCCTGTACATCGGCTGGACCATGTGGCGGCGCCGTCCGGGCCGCGTGCTGATCTTCACGTACTGGAAGGACCTGTTCGCCAACGCGGCCAACCGGGCCGACCTGATGCGGCAGATGCTGCGGACCGAGATGGCGCGCGCGATGCGCGAGGCGCTGGACGTCGCCACCCGCGAGGGGATCGAGGCCGCGATCGAGGGCACGTCGCTGACGTTCGAGCAGGTCTTCGGCGGGATGCTGTCGGTGGAGAACGTGGACGTGACGCCGGCCGCCGGCGGGGTCGCTCCGGCCCCGGCGCCGGCGCCGCTGCCGGTCCCCGCGCCGCTGCCGCTGCCGTTGCCGTTGACCCCTGCGGGCTCGTCGGGGTCGCCGGGGTCGCCGGCGGGCGACCAGGTGCCGCCGCAGGGCTCCGGGAGCTGAGCGGCCGGCCCCACCGGCCTGTCCGTCAGCAGTGCTCGTGCTGCTTGCGAAACGCGACGTCCCCGCTCCCGGCTCGCGCCGGCGCGGGGACGTCGTGCAAGACCCCTGATTCGCGTCGCACCCAGGACCCGAGGAACCCCAGGAGCCGTCGTGACATCACAGGACTCTCAGTCCCCGCACCATCCCAGCTTCCTGATACAGACCGCCGGCGCCTGGACGTACGCCTGGACCGGCGTGCGGATCGAGGCCGCCGCGGACCTCACCGAGGCCGAGGAGTACAGCGGCCTGTCCGAGAGCGCGCGGCTGGACAAGACCGCGGCCGCCGATCGCGCGTGGACCGGCGGGCTGTGGGAGCACGCGCATCTTGAGCGCTATGACACACGGTACGTCAGCGATCCGGCGACCGGACGGATCGGCTGCACCGTGCTCGGCCGGGTCGCGGCGAACAGTTTCGACGGCGCGATCCAGGCCGCGACCGCGTTGCGCCGTCAGCTGGCTTTGACGATGCCGCGGCACGTCCACGCCGCGGAGCTGGAGTCGGCGGCGGAGGTCGGCGCGGCACTGGTGCCGTTCCGGCCGCCGATGCGGGGCATCGCCGAGATCCGGAAGCGGATCTGGTCAGGGGTACCGCAGCGTCCTGATGCCGGGGTGCCGTACTACCGCATGGTGCAGCCGTTCACGGTGACGCCGGCTTCGTGGGAGCCGGTGCTGCGGGCGTTGGCGGCGCAGGCCACGCCGGTCATGCTGTCGGTCGGGCTGATCCCGGCGCAGACCGGTCCGGACGTCGTCAATGCTCTGAATCAGTTGGCGACGTCCTATCACCGGCTCGGTTCGCCCGGGGAGATCCCGGAGGGCATCTTCACGTCGCGCATCCAGCTAACGGCGGACGCCTTCGCCGTGGACGCGCATCGGGTTTTCGTCGACGCGGCTCGGCGGTATGCCGGGCGGGTCTTCAAGATGCGCATCACGGTGGCCGGCCCGGAGCCGATCGCGGACGGTTTGTGCGAGCTGATCGGTCGCGCGGTGTCGCCGTCCACGACGTCGGCGAGTGCGAGCGGGGCTTTCGGCGGGGTTCTGGTGCAGAGCTTTTCGGGGCCTGCGTATCGGATCGTGCGTCCCCAGGACGAGCAGGAGTTGGCGTCCGCGTGGCACAACGTGGCCGCTATCGAGCAGCTGCGGTGGGACCGGGACTATTACAACGACCAGCCCGGTGTGTTGCAGCCGTTGCTGCGGAGCTTGTGTGAGCTGGTCGATCCCGGTGAGGCATCGGCGGCTGTGCGCCTGCCTGCCGCGGTTTCGGGAGCGCTGCCCGGTTTCCCGGTGCGCCGACCGGCTGCGGCGGGGCTGATCGAGTACGGGTTCGATGATGGTCAGGTGTCGCTCGGCGAGCAGTTCGCGGAGGGTCGGCCCGCGGGGCGGTTGGGCATCTCGGTGGACGATCTGACGCGGCACGCGTTGTTCGTCGGCGCGCCGGGGTCGGGCAAGACGAACTCGACGCTGGCGTTCTGCGAGCAGTTGTGGCGTGACCATCGGGTGCCGTTCCTGGTCGTGGAGCCGGTCAACGCAGACCTCGATGATTACCGGTGGCTGGCGACCCGGCCCGGGTTCGAGGACCTGGTGGTGCTCACGGTCGGGGACGAGCGGATCGCGCCGTTGCGGCTGAATCCGTTCGAGGCGCCGCCGGGGGTGACGGTGCAGGCGCACATGGGTGGGCTGAAGTCGTGCTTCGACGCGGCTTTCGGGTTGTGGGACCCGTTGCCGGCGATCTATGACAGGGCTCTGTTGGCGGTGTACCGGAACCGGGGGATCGTGCCGTCCGAGCGTTCTTCGGAGCGGTATGCGGGGCGCTGGCCGCGGTTGGCGGAGTTCAGCGACTGCCTGGCCGAGGAGGTCGCGAAGCTCGGGTATCGCGGCGACGTGCGCGCCAACATCGAGGCGGCGGCGCAGTTGCGGGCCCAGAGCTTGGCTTACGGGGCGTGCGCGGGGACGTTGGACTGCGCGACGTCGTTCCCGGTCGCGGCGCTGCTGGACCGGCCGGTGGTGGTGGAGCTGGCCGCGCTCGGCGACAACGAGCGCGAGCAGACGCTGGTGACGGCGTTGCTGCTCTCGGCGCTGACGGAGTACTACAAGGCGAATCGCGAGCCGGCGTCGGGGACGCGGCACGTGATGGTGATCGAGGAGGCGCACCGGCTGCTCGGGCGGCCTTCGGCGGCGGCCGGCGGCAAGGAGGGCGACGCGCAGGCGGCCGCGGCGACGCGGTTCGCGAACACGCTGGCGGAGAACCGGAAGTACGGCGAGGGCGTGGTGATCGTCGAGCAGGTGCCGGGGAAGCTGATCGAGGACGCGTACAAGAACTCGAACTTGAAGGTCATGCACCGGCTCCCCGCCGACGACGACCGCGCGACCATCGGCGGCACCATGCGCTTCAACGCGGATCAGGAGCGGCAGGCCGCCGCGCTGGCACCGTTCGCAGGGTACGTGTATCACGACCGAATGGACCGGCCGATGCTGGTACAGGTGCCGGACGTGCGGGGGCAGGCCGCGCTGGCCTCCGGCCTCGGCCGCGCACCACTGGCGGGCGCGGCGGTACTACGGGAGCGCTTCGAACGGTTCGTGAAGGACGTGCCGGAGGCGGACGCCGCCCTCGCGACGTTCCCGGAGTGCACAGGCTGTCGGCACCGATGCTTCTACCGCGGCAACGCGGAGCCCGCCGCGACGAAGGCGACCGCAGCCGAGTTCGACCGGCGCGTGACAGCCTTCCGCGAGCTGCCGAAGCCCCAGCGCGCGGCCTGGTGGTCGGACACATTCGAGTGGCTGAGCACCACAGCGGCAGGCACCGCACCCGCAAGCCTCCCAGACCTGCTGGAAGACGGCAGCGAACAACTGGCCGACTACGAGGCCTGCGTCGTGATCCACCTCGGCCGCCACCTGAAGTGGAAGCACACCGCCGCCTGGGCCCAGCAGGTCCGCCAACGCTGGCCGGAGTGGACGCGCACGCACCGCGCCGCAGCGGTGGCGGCGGGGACGGCGGAGGCCGAGCCGGACTTCAGCGATGAGTGAGTGGGACGAGGGCGGCGGCGAGGCTCCGGAACCTGCGGAAGCGGAGGACGGCGGGGACGGGGAGGCCGGCGACGAGGCGGGTGATGAGGATGGAGGGAATGCGGACTTTGATCCCGGGGACGAGTTCGGGGAGGAGGGCGAGGAGGCGGATGAGGCTGCGGAAGGTGATGAGGCTGCGGCTGAGACCGAAGCCGAACCAGAGCCTGAAACCGAAGCCGAGCCCGAACCTGAGACTGGGCCCGAAGCCGAAACCGAACCAGAGCCGGAGACTGATCCCGAATCCGACACCGAAGCAGAGCCCGAAGCCGAAGCCGAGCGCGAACCCGAGACTGATCCCGAAACGGAGCCCGAGCCGGAGCCCGAGCCGGAGCCGGAGACTGATCCCGAATCCGACGCCGAAGCTGATCCCGAAGCCGAGCCCGAAGCCGAGCCCGAAGCCGAAGCTGATCCCGAAGCCGAGCCTGAAGCCGAAGCCGAGCCCGAAGCCGAGGCCGAGCCAGACACTGAAGCTGAGCCCGGGCCTGAGCCCGAACCTGAGTCTGAGACCGGGCTCGACGCCGAAGCCGAGCCCGAGTCCGAGGCTGAAACTGATCCCGAGCCTGACACCGAGGTTGCGCGCGAGCCCGACACCGATGCTGATGCTGATGGCGAAGCCGGTCAGGAGCCCAGCGAGCCCGAAGCTGAGGCCGAGGATGCGCAAGACGCTCCCGAGACCAAGATCGGCGCTGAGGCCAGCCAGTCCGAGGGTGGTGCGGGCGAAGATCCCGGCGTCGAGAGCGACAGCGATGACCTGGATGAGGCGCCCGACAACTCTGACTTCGATCCCGGCTTCGGCGACGACGATCCCGCCGAGTCCCCGGAATCGCCTGAGCAAACGGTGCCCGTTGAGCGTGGCGAGCCGACTCCCGAGGCCAGCGATCCGGATGCCGCCGACAGCTCCCCTGTCGATAACGCCGACTACGATCCAGACCTCGATCTCGCCGATGACTTCGCAGCCGATGAGGCGCCCGACAACGACACCTCGGACCTGGCCGACGACATCGCCGACACCGCCAGTGCCACCGACACCGACACCACCGAGCGCCCCGAATCCACCCTCGGCAGCGCGTCCGAGCACCCCGACCGCTCGCTCAGTCCGGAGGAGCACGCGGCGCGCAAGGAGGCCGGGTTGGCGCGGGCGCATGAGATTCTCGGTCCTCGGAACTGGGCCAATTCGAAGTACGCTGGCGAGGTCTACGACGATTTGTCGCCCGAAATGAAGGAGCTGTTTCCCGGCGGCGTCGAGTTCAGCTATGAGGGCTTCCCCATCTTCGAGCCGCATGCCAGTCATGTCGTGGAGTTGCCTGGGGGCTTCGGGGCGAATCGGGCGGAGGACTTTCGGCGGGCGGACAAGTTGGCCGGGTTGACTGAGAAGTCCGAGACCGAGACGTGGCATCACAAGGAGGACGGGAAGACGCTCGTGTTGGTGAACCGTGAGTTGCACGACCAAGTCCGACACTTGGGTGGCGTGTCCATCAACAAGGCCCTGAAGCGAAACCGGAAGGCGTGAGGATGACCATCAACCTGCGAGCGCACGGCCCCGCGTCCGAGCAGGACGTCGCCGAGGTCGAGCACCGCCTCGGCGTCGCGCTACCGCCGGCCTACCGCGCGTGGCTGCTCACCGTCGGGGGCGGCACGCTCAGCGACTACACCGTGATCCCCGGCACCGACGACAACGGCGTGATCGACCAGTTCGAGACCGTCGACAAGCTGGTCCGCTACCAGGACTTCCCGACCCACGACCTGATCCCGCCGGGCCACCTCGTCATCGCCCTCGGCAGCGGCGGACGCCTGACCATCCGCACCGCCGACGACGACTACGGCTCGCTGTGGTGGGCCGACTTCGACAAGGCCGACGAGCTCGACCTCGCCGGCGACACGCCCGAGGGCCCGACCCCGGAGATCATGGCGCGCCTCGCCGACGACTTCCCGTCGCTGCTCGCGTTGCTGGAGATCGTCTGACGGTGAGAAGCCAGCCGATCGCCGCGACGAGGAACAGCGGCGGCACGACGTAAGCCGTCGTCGACAGCGCGCCGTAGTCGTCCCGGATCCGCAAGATCACGACTACCGCGAACGACAAAGCCGCGACCACATGCACGGGCAGCGCACGCCGACGGCTCATCGTGTAATACGTCAGGAAACCCCAGGCGATCGCGCCGAAGCCGAGGATGAACGCCATCAGGACCAGGATTCCAGTCGCGTCATTCGGAACGCCCCATTGGGGGCCCTCTTCAGTCGAGATCGGCGCGCCGCCCCGGGTCGCGGGCTGGATGACGGCAGGCTGGCCGTGCCACCAGGCGATGGTGACCGCTTCGCCGTCGGGGGGTGGTGACGCACCGACGATCCGCGCTTTGACCAGTTCGCCGGGCCCGGTGAGCAGGTCGACCTCGGTGTACCCGCCACCTTTGCCGCCGCCGTGGTGGGCCGAGTGCAGGACCGTCGCTCTTTGGACCGGGCGGCAAGGGACGCTGGTGGCCGGTTGTACATAGGCCGCGCAGATCGGTGCCGCTTTGAATGCCGCCAGCTCCGAGCGCTGGTGGGAGTACGCCGCGGCGAGCCACCCGAGGCCGGCCGTGGTCAGAAGCGCGGCGACCGCGAAGCCCCAGCCCATCCACCGCGCCTGGCGGGGCGTGGGTTTCGTGGCCTTCGAGGTCCACAACCGTGCCATACGACGCCCCCAGCCCGCACTGCGCCAGCCGGACGGCGTGGCGACAACGCCGACGATCATACGGGACGCCATACCGGGCCAAACGCGCTCAGCTCGGGCGACGGCCCGAGCTGAGCGCGATGGTCAGCCGTCAGTCGAAGGCGATGTCGAACTGCTCCGACTGCCCGATCGACGTCGAGCTGGCGATCAGCGACGAGGCACCGCCGTTGGGCGCCGTCACGTAGTCGTTGTTCGCATGAGCACGCAACGTCACGCTCCCGATGCCGTTGGCGATCAGATCGAACTCCTCCCACGGCCCGACCGAGGTCCGGTTGGCGATCAGCGGCGACGCGCCGGCGTTGTCCGCGGTCACGATGTCGTTGTTGGCGTGCGCCCGCAGGCTGACGCTGCCGTCGCCGTTCGGAAGCAGGTCGAAGGTCTCCCACGGCCCGATGGCCGTGCGGTTCGCGATCAGCGGCGCGGCACCGGCGTTCTCCGCGGTCACGTAGTCGTTGTTCGCGTGGGCCCGCAGGCTGACCGGGACCGTGTCGGTGACGAGGTCGAACTCCTCCCACGGCCCGATCGCCGTCCGGTTCGCGATCAGCGGGGACGCCCCGGCGTTGTCGGCCGTGACAATGTTCTGATTCGTGTAAGAACGCAGGCTGACACTGCCGTCGGCATTGTGGATCAAGCCGAAGACCTCCCAGTTGCCGACCCCGCCGCGGTTGGCGATCAGCGGTGCGGCGCCATCGTTGTCGGCGGTCACCCAGCTGTTGGCGGCCAGCGACTTCAGGTTCACGGTGCCGTCGGTGCCGGTCACCACCTCGAACTCCTCGGCCTTGCCGATCGAGGTGGCGTCCGCGATCAGCGGCGTGGTGTTGTTGGCGGCGTCGACGTACTTGCCGTTGGCGTGCGCCTTCAGGCTGACGACGGAGGCACTGGTCGTGAACGTGGTGTTGTTGTTCGCGTAGCCGGCGGCGGTGACGTTCGCCTGCACCGCGTTCTCAGTCGCGTCGGAGGGGAAGCCGGCCGTGACGGCGCCCTCGAAGAACTCGCCCTTGCCCAGGTCGCTGTTGTCCCCGCCGGTGCCGAGCTCGATCGAGTTCTGCACCTTCATCGGGTTGTAGCCGGGGCTCGGCAAGGCTCCGGAATAGGCCTGATTCAGGCCTCCGGATTGTCCGTTGCCGTATTTGAGTGTGAAGTTGGTCGTCCCGTTGTTCTTCTCCCAGGCGGTGACGAACGAGCCGGTCTCGCTGGGGATGTTCGTGGGGTTGGGACCCGCGGCGCTGAAGTACATGCCGTTCTCCAGGTCGCCGCCGACCCACGGGCCGGTGCCCGAGCAGCCGCCGGTCCAGCAGGCGGTGCCGTAGTAGATCGCGTTCATCGTGCCGTTGCCGTCGTCGCTGTCGTTGGTCTCGGCCGAGCCGAAGTCGAAGCAGCAGCTGGAGCTGGTCAGGTTGGACGACGTCAGCATGTACTCGCCCTCGGGCTGCGAACCGGTCGGCACGTTCTTGGCCGCGTTGTTGCGATATCCGGTGCCGACATTGTTCACGAGCACGCCGAAGGCCTGCTGGCCACCGATCGTGATGGGCAGCGCCATCGCGTTCGCGCCGATGTCCGAACCGTTCGGGCCGGGGCCGCCGAGTCCTCCGGAGCAGCCCGAGCAGGACTTGCCGGGGGATATCGGCAGGTTGTTGGCGTTCGCGGTCTGGTCGTAGAGCAGGGTGATGGTGCAGGTGGTGCCGGAGCAGAACGAGACCTGGGGCGCGGAGTTGACGACGCCGCCCGCAGACTGCAGGCCGATGTTCAGGGTGCTGTTGTCCGAGGCGCGCTGGATTTGGTAGAGCGGGCCGCTGTAGGAGCTGAACATCGCGCGCGTGGTGCTGTACGCGGCCTCGCACGGGGTGCTGCCGGAGGCGTAGATGTCGCACGGCGCCGTGGTGGCAGCAGCGGTGGCAGCGGTGGCCTTGGCCGCGGTGGCGGCGGCCTTCGTGGTGGCCGCCCCGATCATCGGTATCGCGAGCGCCATCGCCAGCAGGAACGCGAGCAGGAGTCGCGTTCGTGGTCGGGTTCTGATCGTGGGCAGCACCGATACCTCCAGGACGTCGGCCTCGTGGGGTGTGTGTCATCCGTGTGACACACCGCACACCTTCATCTGAGTATTGACGTAAGTCAAGACTGAGGCGAACGTCTTGGCGCAAATTTTGAGGGATCTCCTGCAAAAAGAGAGCTCGAACACTGTCTCGCCGACCAGGCTGTGCGCAACTTCGACTCCTGGGGCGCACGCGAAAACCCCGGCTCCCCCGGCGGCTGCGGGACCGCCGAGGGACCGAGGTGGGGGATTCAGAACGCTGTGTCGGCTGACCGGTATGTCAGCAGGTGAGGTTGCCGCCGGGGCTGACGCCGAGGATGGAGGTGAAGGACTCGTAGTCGTTGACGCGGTCCTGCATCTCGGCGGTGTTGCCGCCGTTGCACTCGATGTCGTTGATGGCGCGGATGGTGGCGCCGAACCCGTTGCCGTTGACCATCGCGTTGTGGGAGGTCACGCCGCCGTTGCCGGTCCCGGTGAACCAGTACCACAACGCGGTCTGCCAGGAGATCGCGGCGTTGGTGGCCACCTGATCGGGGTTGTCGAGCAGGTCGATGCCCAGCGCGTTTCCGGCCGCGTAGTAGTTGAAGTTCCAGCTGATCTGCAGCGGGCCGCGGCCGTAGTACTGGTACGTGCCGGCCGGGCAGCCGTAGGACTCGCTGGCGCAGTAGTTCCCGGACTGGTCGATCTCGCGGATGTAGACCAGACCGCCGGTCTCGTGGTCCACGTTCGCCAGGAACGCCGCAGCCTCCTGCCGCTGTGTGGTGGCGCTTCCGGTGGTGGCGAACGCGGGGTACGAGTTCAGCGCCGTGACCAGTCCGCTGTACGTGTAGAAGGAGTTCCGGTTCGGGAACATCTGGTTGAACTGGGCCTGGCTGACGACGAACCCACCGCCGCCTCCGCCGCCACCCCCGCCAGGCAGGTTCCAGGACTGGTTGGCGGAGCCGGCACAGTCCCAGATCTGGACCTGGGTGCCCGAGCCGCCCCAACCGGTGTCGTCCAGGCACTTGCCGGAGTTCGGGTTGAGCAGCGCGCCGTTCGACTGCGGCTGCCAGACCTGCGCGCCGGTACCGTTGCAGGTGTAGAGGTCGACCTTGGTGCCGTTGGCGGTGCCGGCGGCGTTCACGTCGAGGCAGTTGCCGAGGACCTGCAGGCTGCCGTTCGATCCGACGGTCCACTGCTGGGCGCCGGTGCCGTTGCAGGTGTAGACCTGGATCGGGTTGAACTGCGCGGTGCTGGCGCTGCGGTCGTCCAGGCACAGGCCCTGGTAGCCGGTGATCGGGCCGGTGCCGCTCGCGGCCTGGGCGACGCTCGCGGTGCTCATGCCGATGCCGGCCACGAGGACGACGGCTCCGAGGAGTGCCAGGGTTCTGTGTCTTGCGTTGCGTATCAGTGTTTTGAGGTGTTTCATCCGGGCGGTCCTGCCTTTCGGATCGGGCGAGCGGTGCGAGTGGCGGTACGAATGGCGGTGCGCTTTTGATGAAGTGGCGGTACGGCTAGCTGGGAAGGTGCCACTGCTGGTTGGCGGAGCCGGCGCAGTCCCAGATCTGGAGCCGGGTGCCGTTGGCGCTGCTGTTGCCGGTGGCGTCGAGGCAGCGTCCGGAGTTCGGGTTTCGCAGGGTGCTGTTCGCGCCGACGGTCCACTGCTGCGCGGCGGTGCCGTTGCAGTCGTAGAGCTGGGTCAGCGTGCCGTTCGCGGTGCCGGCCGCGGTGACGTCCAGGCACTTGCCGAGGGCGCGGATCGTGCCGTCTGTACCGACGGTCCACTGCTGCGCGGCGGTGCCGTTGCAGCCGTAGAGCTGGACGGCCGTGCCGTTGGCGGTGTTCGCGCCGGCGACGTCGACGCACTTGCCGGCGATGCCGGTGATCGGACCGGTCGCGCCTCCGCCGCCGGAACCCTGGGTGGCGTTGAAGGAGAACGAGTTCGTGCCCAGGCCCTGGCCGCCCTGCCAGATCTCGAATCCGGCCTCGGCGTCGATGAGGTAGGAGTTCGCGCCGGTGACGCCGCGCTGAACCGAGTCGTTGATCAGAGCTTTGACGTCAAGATTCGTCACCGAGGTGCCGCCGCCCTGCAGGACGTAGGAGACGATGTTCCAGGAGGTCTGGCGACCGGTGTAGACGTTCCAGTTCAGGCCGCCGGCGGACACGGTGCCGGTCTGCGAGCCGAACGGCGAGACGCCGCCGCGGCTGTTGAGCCAGATCATGATCTCGCTGTCGTCCGGCTGGCCGCCGGTGCTGGGCGCCGAGTTGGTCCACAGGTCGTAGGCGACGTCGTACGCGCCGGCCGCGGGCTGCGTCGTCGACCAGGAGGAGGTCGCGCTGCCGAGCTTGCTGACCTGGATCGGCAGTCCGCTGTTGGTGGTGCAGGCGCCCCAGTGGCAGCCCTTGTAGATCGAGGGGTAGGTGGCCGGGGCGCCGCCGCTGAGGTTGAAGTTCGCGGTGCTCACGGTCCAGGCGGTGCCGGTCGTGGCCGTCACGCACTGCGGGGCGGAGGAGTTCCATTCGTTGCTCTGCAACGTGTATTCGCCGCCGGCCAGGCTGATGGAGCCCTGCGGCTGGCAGTTGGTGACGTCGGCGGGGGCGGCGGACGTCGGGGACGTCGCGGCGGCGGTGGCGGCGGAGGTGGTGGCGACGGCGGTCGGCACGGCCAGCGCGACGCAGACCGCCACGACGAAGGAGGAGGCACGGGAGCGGGTCAGCAGTCGCCGGATCACGGCAGATCCCTTCGAAGATTGATCAGATCTTGATTCGCGAAGACCGACACTGCTCTGCGGCATGGGGATATCGTTCGTGGACCTGCGTGGGAGGTGTCAGTCGTGCGTCGAGCTGTGACAGAGCTTTACTTCACGACTTAGTTCACGACTTGGATTGAACCGCCGGGGCTACCCTGGGTCAAGGGTCTAGACCAAAGTTTTGGTCTGGACCACTCTCGACGATCTACCGGGACCAGCCGCCGCTCCGCTAGCGCGGGTATTCGATGACTTCCTGCCCGCCGAACGTCCGGCACAGCTCGAAGAGCGTGGGGAGCTGATCGCAGGCGTCCTTGATGATGGTTTCCTGGTGAATGAGCGTGGTGACGTCGCTCAACGTCATCGACTGGCCCTGGATGAGCGCGCCGAGGCTGGTTCCCGTCACTTCCTGACCGTTGAACACGGTGGTCGTCAGGGCGTACGCCTGGAGCTTGTAGCGGTTGACGAGCTCAGTTTCCTCCGCCGTGAGCTCAAGCCGGCACCCGAGCTTGAAGGAGACCCCCTTGTGCCCGCCGAACGCGCCCTTCATGTCCTGCTGTTCGCGCGTGATGATGAGTTTCATGGGACCCCTGCGCTCCTCGCACGACCTGGCCACGGTGCCGGCAGTGAAGTGGCCTCGGGCCGTAGCTTTCCACGATTCGTCGGAAATGACACCAGGGGACTGACGGAGAGAACAGAGAACCGGGAGCGCCTTGATGTACTTCCCCGACTTGAGCCCTTACGCCTACCGGAGTGGCCTCGACAAAATCACCCTCCCCGCTCCGGAGCGCAGCCGCGTGGTTCCGGTTGTGACGTGGCGCCTCAATATCGGCTGGCTCGACGACGTCCATCCCTATGCCACCGGCCCCGTGCCTGAAGAGACGTTCGAGGCGCTGCAGAGGATCATCGCGCACCAAGACGTCAACAAGATGCGCGGCTTGCACAAAGACCTCGTAGTCCGTGCCGAAGTACCGATGACGACGTCAGCCTCCGCTGTGCTGCAGCAGCTTGCCCTGGCCGTCCGCGACCAGCGTCGCAGTACCCTTATCGCCGGTCACCACGATGCGGAGCGCCAGCGAGCCGGTGGCGCCGTCGGCGCTGACCTGCCAGGTCTTCACGGAGCCGACGGCGGGGGTGTTCTCGGCCTGCTGGACCAGGGCGGGGATGCGGGCGTAGGGCAGGGAGCGCGGGTCGAAGCCGCCGATCTTGACGTCGTTCGGGGCGAAGACGACGGTCAGCCGGGTGTTCTGGATGACGACGGTGAGCGCCTGGCGGTTGTCCCCGTCCTGCGTCACCGATTCGACGGCGGACTGGAGTGCGCCGGAGTCCAGCAGCGACTCGCCGGGGCCGACGGTGACCGTGCCGACGTCCGAGGTGACGGTGGTCGTCGTCGTGGACGAGGAATCGGTCGAGGACGTGGATGAGGACGTCGTGTCGGCGGCGGTCTTGTGGTGGTGGAACACCTCGGTGTGGAACAGGCTGAGGACGGCGGCGGCGCCGACCAGCAGGCCGAGGAGCGTCAGAAGGCAGCCGGTGCAGCTCGCCGGGGATACTTCTTCCTTCTGCGCCGGGCCGGGGGCGGAGTCCAGGCTCGCCGTGGCCGCGCGTTCGGCCCACTCCGCGGTCGGCTGCTTCACGATCCGCACCTTCAGCGGCCGGTCCGGCGGGTACTCGACCACGACGATCCCGCGCGGGCGGTAGTCCGGCAGTGCGACGAGGTTGATGTCCTGCCGGATCTCGACGCGGTAGGAGCGCGCGTCGTCGGGGGCGACGGTCAGGTCGAAGCGCACCGGGATGTCGCTACTCTCGCCGCCGACGGCTTCCAGGCTCTCGATCATCGCCAGGGCCGTGCGCGGCACGACGGCGGCCGCGGCGGCGCGGGCGCGGGCCCGGCTCTGGTAGGTGATCAGGGCGTAGAGCAGGCCGTAGCCCGGAAGCAGCGCCAGCGCGATGACGACCATCGACACGCTCTGTGCGATGCACCCGGCGATGAAGGAGGTCAGAGCCGCCCCCACCACAACGCTGGTCAGGAACCCGCGTATACGAGCGGCGGGCTTGCTGGGCGCGGGCGGTGCGCCCACGGTCGTCGTCATGGGGCTGATTGTGCACGGCGCGCGTGACGTCCGGCAGTCGTTTGGGTGACCTAGTCGGGGGTCGCGGTGGTGAAATCCCCACCGAGAAAGCGCACCTCCGGATCGTCGGGGTCGACCGGCAGGCCGGCGAAGCGGTGGGCGAAGACCGAGGAGTCGTCCTGCGGCACGTATCCGAGCCGGCGTCCGGGTTCCAGGTCGGCCCACGCCGTCGGGTTCGCCGAGACGCCGTAGACGATCTCATAACCCAGATTCGGCACAGTGGCCAGCGCGTGGAACAGCCGGACGGCGTCAGCCGGGCTGAACCAGGTGTCGAGCATCCGCGGGGTCCGTGGTTCGGGAAGCAGCGCGCCGATACGGACGCACGCCACCTGAAGGCCGTGCCGGTCGTGGTAGTAGGAGCCGAGCGCTTCGCCGAACGCCTTCGACACGCCATAGAGCGTGTCAGGCCGAGTCCGCTCCACGGTGCCGAGGGGCCGGTCGGCGAAGGCTGAGCGCCGGTAGTAGCCGACGACGTGGTTGGTGCTCGCGTACAGCACGCGCGGCACGCCGGCCCGGACGGCGGCGTCGAAGACCTGGTACGTGCCGTCGATGTTGGTGTGCAGGATCGCTGCGAAGTGGTCCTCCTTGGGAATCCCCGCCAAGTGCACCACGACATCGACGTCCGCCATCGCCGCGAGGACGGCCGCCTCGTCGGTGACGTCGCCGACGACCCACTCCGCGTCCCCGGCGTCCCCGGCGGCCCCGGCGTCGTCGGGAATCCGCAGGTCCAGACAGCGAACGGTCCAGCCAAGCGCCGCCAGGCCGGTACGCAGGATCGTGCCCACTCCCCCGGCGGCCCCGGTGATCAGGATCCGTTCTCGGGTGGACCGCTCGCCGGGCTTCTCAGACATCTGTCAGCGCCTCTCCGTGGGACTCAATCATCAACATGTATACAACTGCGAAGTCGGTCCATGTTTACTGCTTTACTGTCGCTGACCAAACCACGCTGTCGGGCGTGGGTACCTTCCTGCGCCATCCAGAAAGGTCGTTCTTTGAAGACCCACCTTCGGTCCCGGACCGGGCGCCGACTCACCTCCATCCTGGCGGCGGCGGTTCTCGCCACCGGCCTGGGGGCCGGTATGGCCGTCGCCAGCCCGGCCGCGCCGCACGACGACCAGCCGCCGGTCCCGACACTGAACTGGACCGACTGCAGCGGCGGCTTCCAGTGTTCCGACGCGGCCGTGCCGCTGGACTACCGCGACCCGACCGGCCGCACCATCACGCTGCACCTGATCCGGCACCTGGCCGCGGACCCGAGCCAGCGGGTGGGCACGCTGTGGATGGAGCCCGGCGGGCCGGGCAGCAGCGGGCTGAGCTTCGGCCGCAACAGTTGGGCGAGCCTGCCGACCGAGCTGCAGAACAAGTTCGACCTGGTCAGCTTCGACCCCCGCGGGATCCAGACCAGCTCGCCGGTCGTGTGCTACAACGACACGCAGTACGCCGCAGCCGTGGACGCGACCCCGGGCGTGCCCGGGCCGGACGCGTTCGACACCGCCGTGCGGGTGGCCGCGGACTACGACCAGAACTGCGTGAAGAACCTCGGCGACACCGCCGGCCTGTTCGGCACGCAGTACGTCGCGCGCGACATCGACCTGATCCGTCAGGCGTTGGGCGAGCAGCAGCTCACGTTCTACGGCCGGTCGTTCGGCACGTACGTCGGCACCGTGTACGCCAGCATGTTCCCCAGCCGGGTGCGTGCCATGGCGCTGGACGGCGCGTACGACCCGAACCACTACGCGAACGACCCCTACGCGTACGACTTCCCGCAGTACCTGGCGACGGACGCGTCGATGAACGACTTCCTGACCTGGTGCGACCAGAACCAGTCGATGTGCGGCTTCGGCAACGGTGACGCCAGGGCGGCGTTCACCGCCCTCAAGGCGGACCTGGACGCCAACCCGGTCACGCTGCCCAGCGGCCGCAAGGCCAACGGCTTCACCCTGGCCTACCGCCTGCTGTTCAACGTGGACGACGGCAAGGTGATCTGGCCGGCGTTCGGCCAGGCGCTGCGCCAGGCCCAGCAGCACGACCCGAGCTCCTTCCTGCTCAACCCGCCGTCCCCGGCGAGCTGGGCCCAGCTCAACCCCAACACCGTGGTCTCGTGCAACGACCGCGACTTCCCGACCAGCATCGACGAGCTGAAGGCGTACGTCACGACCGAGGCCGCGGCGGCCCCGCTGCTCGGCGCGCCGTGGGCTTACGCTCCGCCGATGTACGACCAGAACAGCGCGCCCGCGTGCGTCCAGTGGCCGGTGGAGCGGGTCAGCCGCTACAGCGGCTCCTACCGCGCGACCGGCTCGGCGCCGATCCTCGTCATCGGCACGACGAAGGACCCCGACACCCCGTACCAGGACGCTGTCACGCTCTCCCACACGTTCGACAACGCCGAGCTGCTGACCTTCGACGCCGAAGGCCACACCGCCTTCGGCCGCAGCGCGTGCGTGACCGCCGCGACCGCGACATACCTGGCCGACCTGACGCTCCCGCAGCCGGGCACGGTGTGCTCGGACGAGACCCCGCCGAGCCCGGTCACCGCGGCGAACACCGTTTCCGGCAAGCTCTACAGCGAGCTGCGCAGCGGCAAGGTGGACGACCACAACCGGATCGACTTCGCCGGCTGACGCAGGCGTCGTCCCGGGCCGGTTCGCGAACTTTGGTGGTTCGCGGGCCGGCCTTTTGGCGCCCCCGACCTATCTGTGGGGTAGCCTCACCGCCTCCCGACGCGGCGGCCGCCGCCTAGACTTCCGGTATGAAGCCGCCGGTAGCTGCCCGCCATGACCACGAACGTTCCCGTCACGGCGATGTCGTCAACGATCCCTACGCCTGGATGATCGACGGGGAGGACGCGGACGTTCTGGCGTACCTCAAGGAGGAGAACGCCTTCACCGAGGTCGCGACGGCCGGGCTGGCCGAGCTGCGGGAGACGGTCTTCCAGGAGATCAAGGGCCGGACGAAGGAGACCGACCTGTCGGTCCCCACCCGCAAGGGTGACTGGTGGTACTACTCGCGCAATGTCGAGGGGCTTCAGTACGCGATCCACTGCCGGGTCGCCGCCGACGGCCCGACGCCGCCAACGCTGCCCGAGGACGGGTCCGCGCTGGCCGGTGAGCACGTTCTGCTCGACGGCAACGTGATCGCCGACGGGCACGAGTTCTTCTCCCTCGGCGGGTTCGAGATCTCCCCCGACGGCCTGCTCCTGGCCTACTCCGTCGACTTCGCCGGCGACGAGCGCTACACGCTCAAGGTGCGGGACCTGGCCACCGGCGAGGACTTCGCCGACGAGGTCGCCAACACCTACACCTCGATCGCGTGGACCCGCGACGCCTCGACGCTGTTCTACACCACGATCAACGACTCCTTCCGGACCCACCGCGTCTACCGGCACGTGCTCGGGACGCCCGCCGCGCAGGACGAGATCGTGCTGCAGGAGGACGACGAGCGGTTCTACGTCGACGTCCGGCTCACGCGCAGCGAGCGGTTCATCGAGATCTTCAGCGGCTCGAAGATCACCAGTGAGGTGCGGCTGCTGGACGCCGACGACCCGGCCGGCGAGTTCCGGATCGTCGCGCCGCGCCGCAACGGCGTCGAGTACTCGGTCGAGCACTGGGCCCATCCCGGCGATCCGTCCCGCGACCTGCTGCTGGTCCTGCACAACGCGGACGGGAAGACCGACTTCGAGCTCGCGTCCGCGCCGCTGTCCGCGCTCGGCGACCACACCGCGTGGACCCCGCTCGTGCCGTACCAGCCGGGCGTCCGGCTGGACTACGTGGAGGCGTTCGCCGGCCACCTTGTCGTCGCCTACCGGCGCGACGGGCTCACCGGCCTGGCCGTGCACAAGGTCGACGCGGCCACCGGGACGCCGTCCGCGCAGGGCACGCCGATCGAGTTCCCCGAGCAGGTCCGCACGGTCAGCCCGGACAAGAACCCTGACTACGACACCACCCGCTACCGCCTCGACTACACCTCCATGGTCACCCCGTCGAGCGTCTACGACTACGACGTCGCGACCGGCGAACTGACGCTGCTGAAGCAGCAGCCCGTGCTCGGCGGCTACGACCCGGCCGACTACGTGCAGGAGCGGGTCTGGGCCACCGCGCAGGACGGCGTACGGGTGCCGGTGACTCTCGTGCGCAGGCGGGGCGTCGTCGCCGACGGCTCGAACCCCTGCCTGCTGTACGGGTACGGCTCCTACGAGGCCTCCATCGACCCGTACTTCTCGATCCCGCGCCTGAGCCTGCTCGACCGCGGGTTCGTCTTCGCGATCGCGCACGTCCGCGGTGGCGGCGAGCTGGGGCGGCAGTGGTACGAGGACGGCAAGCTCCTGCTCAAGCGCAACACCTTCACCGACTTCGTCGCCGCCGCCCGGCAGCTGGTCGCCGACGGGTGGACCCGCCGGGACCGGCTCGTCGCGCGCGGCGGCAGCGCCGGCGGGCTGCTGATGGGCGCCGTGGCCAACCTCGCGCCGGAGGACTTCCGGGCGATCGTCGCCGAGGTCCCGTTCGTCGACGCGCTGAACACGATCCTCGACCCCGACCTCCCGCTGACCGTCATGGAGTGGGAGGAGTGGGGCAACCCGGTCGAGGACGCCGAGGTCTACGCGTACATGAAGGGCTACAGCCCTTACGAGAACATCGCGGACGTCCAGTACCCGGCGATCCTGGCGGTGACCAGCCTCAACGACACCCGCGTCGGCTTCCACGAGCCGGCCAAGTGGATCGCGCGGCTGCGCGCCGAGGCCGGCGGCGTGCAGGACTTCCTCCTCAAGACCGAGATGGAAGCCGGACACGGCGGGCGGTCGGGACGGTACACCGCCTGGCAGGAGGAGGCCTTCAACCTGGCCTGGATCATCGACAAGGCGACGGGTTCGGGGGCTGACTCGGAGGCGGATTCGGGGGCTGCCGGCTAGTCAGGCATCCCCGTCGCCCCCTCCGTCCCCGCCTCTGTATTCGACATTCGACGGGCCCCGCACGAGCAGGAGTGCCACGGGGACGCCGGCCAGGCCGACGAGGCCGCAGACCCACAGCGCCTGGTGGAATCCGCCGGTGAGGGCGTCGGCGGCGAGGTGGCCGTGGCCGAGCATCGCGCGGGAGCGTGCGGCGGCCACGGTCGAGGCGACGGCGATCCCGATCGCGCCGCCGAGCTGCTGGGAGGAGTCGATGAGGCCGGAGGCGATGCCCGCGTCGCGTTCGGTGACGCCGACCAGGGCTCCGATCGAGACCGGGATGAACACCCAGGTGACCGTCCCGGTCAGGAGGAAGGGGCCGACCAGGTTCGCCAGGAAGCTGCCGTGTACCGGCGCCTGGGTCGCCCACAGGATCCCGGAGCCGGTCAGGGTCATGCCGACGGCCATCACGAGCCGGACCGACGCGCGGGTGACCAGGATCTGGGCCGGTCCGGCGAGCACGACTCCGGTCATGCCGACGGTCAGCCAGGCCAGGCCGGTCGTCATCGCGGAGTAGTGCAGCACCTGTTGCATGTACAGGGTGCCGATGAAGATGTAGCCGTAGAAGCTGGCGCCGAGCAGGAAGCCGACCGCGTTGGATCCGGCCAGGGACTTCAGGCGGAACAGGCGCAGCGGCAGCAGTGGCGCCTGCGCTCTGGCCTCGACGACGACGAACGCGGCCAGCAGCACCGCCGCCGAGGCGAGCAGGGCCAGGGTCCGGGCAGCCGTCCAGCCGACGGTCGGCGCCTGGGAGATCGCGTAGACCGCGAGCACCAGGGCGCCGGTCACGGTGACCGCGCCGAGCGGGTCGTAGCGGCGGCGCGTGCCGGGCTGTGCGCCGTCCGGTACGGCCCTGCTCTCCGGCACGACCCGGCGGACCAGCAGCAGCGCGACGCCGCCGATGACGACGTTCAGGTAGAAGATGTACTGCCAGCCTGCGTACCGGGTGAGGGCGCCACCGGCCAGCACGCCGAAGGTCGCGCCGCTGGCACCGACCGCACCCCAGATGCCGAGCGCCTTGTTGCGTTCGGCGCCCTCGGGAAACATGTTCATCACGATGGACAGCGCGGAGGGCAGCACCGCGGCGGCGCCCAGGCCCTGGAGTCCGCGCATGACGATGAGGAACGTGGCGCCGGTCGCCAACGCGCAGGCCAGCGAGGCCGCGGTGAACAGCGCGAGCCCGGCGGTGAACACGCGGCGGCGGCCGAGCAGGTCGGCGGTCCGGCCGCCGAGCAGCAGGAAGCCGCCGAAGGCGACGGCGTACGCGGTCACCACCCACTGCAGGTCCGACTCGGCGAAATGGAGCTTGGTGCCGATCGTCGGCAGGGCGACGTTGACGATCAGCATGTCGACCGCCGTCATGAAGGCGGCCACGGCGAGCAGGGCGAACGCGCGCCAGGGCCGTTGGGTGCCGGGCGGCGCGGGCGGCGCGGTTGGTGCGGGTGGCGCGGGTGGCGCGGGTGTTCCGGGCGCGGCGCCGCGGATGTCGCTGGTGAGTCGCTCGTGAGTCGCTCGTGAGTCGCAGGTCGAGTCGCGGGCGAAAGTCCTCACCAGGTGAAGCACCGGCCGTCGTGGCGAATCACCGACGCGTCGGCGATGAATTCGGGCCGCCGCCGGTGTTGCATTCTCAGGACGGGTTTTCAGCCGGCCGGACGAAAGGACAGGACTCACCATGACTGAGGCGACCCTCGCCCGGGCCCAGGCCGGGGACGGTGAGGCCTTCCGCGAGCTCATCGATCCCCACCGCCGTGAGTTGCAGGCGCACTGCTACCGGATCCTCGGATCGGTGCAGGACGCCGAGGACGTGCTTCAGGAGGCCCTGTTGGCGGCATGGCGGGCGATCGGACGGTTCGACGGCCGGTCCGGGCGTGGCTGTACCGGATCGCGACCAACCACTGTCTCAACTACCTGCGCGGCGAGTCCCGGCGCCCGCAGCCGGCCGGGCTGCCCGACCACGGCGCGGGGCGCTCGGAGCAGGGCTGGTCCGGCGAGCCGTGGTGGCTGGAGCCGTTCCCCGGCGACGTGGACGACCTGACCGCCGGGCCCGAGGCCCGCTACGACGCGCGGGAGTCGATCGCGCTGTCCTTCGTGGCGGGGCTGCAACGCCTGCCGCCACAGCAGCGCGCGGTGCTGGTGCTGCGCGACGTGCTCGGCTTCCCCGCGGCCGAGACCGCGGAAATCCTGGGCACCACACCGACCGCCGTCAACAGTGCCCTGATCCGGGCGCGCGCCGCGCTGCCGCCGGACCAGCATCCGCACGAGGTCCCGATGCCGAAGTCACCGGCCGAGGCCGCGGTCGTGGACCGGTTCGTGAGCGCGTTCCAGCGCTTCGATCTGAAGGAGCTGCTGGCGCTGCTGACCGACGACGCCCGCCTGACGATGCCGCCGGAGCCCGACGAGCATCGGGGGCCCGTGGAGATCGCGCGCTTCCTGCTGCAGACGCATCGGGGGCAGGAGTTCAAGTTGCTACCCACCCGGGCCAACGGACAGCCGGCGCTGGTGCTGTACCTGCTCGATCCCCAGGCGCCGATCTGGCGGGCCTGCGGGCTCATCGTGCTCGCGGTGCGGGGCGAGCAGATTCAGGCGCTGACGCGGTTCGCGAGTATGGGTTCGCTTTCTCGGTTCGGTTATCCGCGGACCTTGCCGCGGGGTTGAGAAGCCGCGGTCCGACAAGGCAGGCGCCCGGCCGGGGTAATCCAGCCGAGCGCCTGCGGGCCTTGCGATCTCCTGCCTCTTGCCCTTTGCTTTGCCTCCTACCGCACTGAACCGGCCGTCCCCCGCCGCCGCGCCGCGTAGGCCAGCGCGCCGCCGGCGGCGAGGGCCGCCAGGGCTGCCATCGAGGTCTGCCACAGGCCGGTGGCGCCGGTGGCGGCAGGGTGCCGACGGTGATGCGGTTCATGGGGTCGTTCGGGTCGTTGCTGTTGTTGCCGGGGTTCGGGTCGATGGCGTCGCTGGCCGCGGTCGCCTTGTTCCTGATGTCGGAGCCGTTGTCGCTGTTGGTGCCGGCGAGCCGACATCCCGGCCTTACATGCCCTCGGCTCGGGCTCTGAGGGGCGGAGGTGCGCCTTGAGTGTCCATACTTTGCGGTCTATGCAACTGAAATTTTCAATACCCTGCGAACATATTGCGCTCCGTCGTCGTGGCAGGCATCTTGTACCCAAGAAATCCGTCGCACCTTGTCCGAGCTACATCCGAGCTACGAGGAGCTGCTGTGAAGCTGAGATCTCTGCGTTCGAGCCGCCTGGGCGTCGGCGCCGCCACGGCGGCGCTCATCGGCGTCGCGGTGCTCGTGCCCGCGTCGGCGGCGCGGGCCGGTACGGAGCCGCCGACCATCGCGGGGTTGTACTGCAACAGCTGGGGTGCCAACCAGTTCTTCTGCTCCATGTCCATCGAAGGCGGGATTTCGCCCTGGACCTCGTACTGGTCGGGCGGGGCGAACGTGAGCGGCTTCGGTTCCCACGGCGAGAGCTACACGTTGGGGACCTGCACGACGCAGGGCCTGTACACCCAGGTCAACGTCGTGGTGTCCGACGGCTACGGCTACTACTCCGCACAGTCGTCCTTCGGGTTCACCTGCGCATAGCCCGCGCGGCCTTGGACCCACACCCACACCCACAGGCCGCTGGCCCGACGCGGAACAACGCGTCGGGCCGGCGGCGTGATCAGCCTCCTGGTAGGTATGGATCAGCGGGCGGACAGGGTCTGCGGCACCAGGCCGTAGGCCGACAGCTCGCTGATGGCCATCTGTCCCCCGGTCTGACCGCCGTTGTCCGGCCGGTCGGCGACCACCCGGAGGTAGCGCGCGCGGACCGGCGCGTCGAGCTGGATGCCGGTGAGTCCGCCCATCGCGTCGGTGCGGCGGGCGACGGTGTAGTAGTCGGAGCCGTCGAGGGACACGTCGATGTGGAACGCGGTCGCGAACGCGGTGTGCGCGGCGCTGTCCGGCTGAAGCAGGGTGATCACGTCGAGCGACCGGGGCTGCTGGAGATCGACCTGCTCGGTCCAGCGGTACTGCTGCGTCGCCTGCGCGTAGGTGTTCGGGTCTCCGTCGACCGCGGAGGAGGGCAGCGAGTTCGGCTGCATCTGGGCCTGCGTGCCGTCGATGTACAGCGCCTGCGCGGGCTTGCCCAGCGCCAGGTTCGGCTGCGGGGCGGCGGGAGCGGCCGGGGCGTACGCGCCGACCTCGTTGATCGCCATCTGGCCGCCGACCTGGCCGCCGTTGTCCGGCTTGTCGGCGACGATCCGCAGGTAGCGCGTGCTCAGCGGCGAGGAGAAGACCACCGGGACGGTCCCCCAGCCGCTGTCCGTCACGGTACCGACGGTCGTCCAGGCGCTGCCATCGGTCGAGGCGTCGACGTGGAACGCGGTGCCGAACGCGCGCTGCGGCATGCTCACCGTCATCGAGCCGAGCGTCGTGGGCTGCTGCAGATCCACGATCAGCTGCCAGCGGTACTGCCCGGTGGCCTGGACGGCGGTGCCGAGGTCACCGTCGGTCGCGTACGAGACCTGATCCCCGGGCTGCAACTGCGCGGTGCTGCCGTCGAGGTACTGCGCCTGCGCCGGCTTGCCGAGCGCGAGGTTCACCGGGGCGGTGCCCCTCGGCGCGGAGGCGAGGCACGCGTACTGCGGCTCAAGTCCGGCGGCCGCGAGCAGCGAGGCGGGCACGCCGGTGCCGTCGGACGAGACCTGGATGTTGCCGCTGATATTGACGTTCGTCGGGTTGCCGGCCGGCCAGTCCGGCGTGGTGTTCTCGGCGTAGTTGCCGGTGAAGACGAAGTCGCCGTACGGCGTTCCGTTCCCCTCGTAACTGCCGCCCATCGACGGGATGTCGTTGCCGTAGATGGCGTTGCCGGTCATGGTGATGTACTGGCTGCCGCCGTCGGTGTAGATCGCGTGCCCGACCGCCCCGGCGCCGTAGCGCACCACGTTGCCGCTGATGGTCAGGCCGTCGGCGAGCGAGTCGCCCTCGATGCCGAGCACGTAGATGCCGCCGCCGTCGATGCGCTGCTGGAGGAAGTCGTAGACCAGGTTGTTCAGGATCTTGTTGCCGGTGGCCTCGGTCGCGGCGTGGCCCCAGCCCCAGTTCGAGCTGATCCCGCTGTAGGGCACGTTGTTGATCTGGTTGTGCTCGATCACGTCGTCCCGCGTGTAGCCCTGGAAGATGCCGACGCCGCCGGTGTACTCGACCGCGATGTTGTGGACCCAGTTGTCCGCGACGGTGTTGTTCGCGGGCATCAGGCTGAGGTCCGCCGGGGCGGCGTCGGAGCCGTTGCCGATCTCCAGCCCGTTGCCGGAGATGTCGGTGAACTGGTTATCCTGGATCGTCGAGCCCTCGACGTTCTGGCCCAGCTGAAGCCCGGCGGCGCCGAGGTGCTCGAAGGTGCCGCCGGTGATCGACAGGCCCGAGGTGTGGTCGAACACGACGTTGCCCGGCGTCATGGTCCAGGCGCCGTAGGGGCAGGTACCGGGATCCGTGGTGGAGAAGCGCGTGCACGTGCCCTCGGTGCTGTACGCGTTGTTCCCGGTCAGCCGCATGTTGGCCTGCACCTCGGCGAAGCCGTCGGGGCCGTTCGGCTCGGTCCAGCCGCCATACTCGAAGGACAGGCCCTTCAGCGCCAGGCCGGTCAACGGGTTCGCTTCGGTGCCGGTGCCGGAGACCAGGGTCTGCAGGCGCGGGATCTCGACGTCCGCGGTCGCCAGGTTCTGGCCCGGACGCGGCAGGTAGTACATGGTGTGCGCCGACCGGTCTAGGTAGAACTGGCCGGGCTGGGTGAGCAGTTCCTTGGCGTTGTCCACGAAGCTCGGCGTGCTCGCGTTGACGCCGTACGGCTTCAGGGTGATGTTCTGGAAGCAGGGTTCTTGCATCGTCACAGTGGTGCCGGAGACGGACGCGATACCGCAGCGCAGCTGTGTCCAGCTCGCGTTGTAGACGAATTCGACGTCTGAGATGTTGCCCCAGTTGTCCAGCGTGGTGCCGGAAGCGGTGTAGCCGGTGGCGGTCTGGGTCAGGCCGACCGGCACGGAGCCTGCGGCCCGGTTGGCCCGGACGCCGTCCACGTACAGCTGCCGGGTGTCGGTGCCGGCGGGGACGTTCGCCTGCCAGATACCGCCCGAGGTCTGCGTCCAGCCGCTCACCTGCTCACCGCCGCTGAGCACCGGGTGTGCTCCGGGGGCGGCCTCGTAGGTGACTGTGTTGCTGCCGGGGGCGGAGTCGCCCTGCGCGGCATCGAAGGCGAGCGTCTGGTTAAGGCGGTAGGTGCCGCCCTGGAGGAACACGGCGACGCTGGTCTGCGAGGCGCGGACGGCCTGCCGTGCGCGCTGCTGCGCCATCTGCAATGAGCACGGAGCTGCGGCGGAGCAGTCGCTGCCAGAACCGTTCGGCGCGACGGTGAGGGTGAGTCCTGCGGCCGGGCTGTGGTGCGCGGCCTCGGCCGACGCCGCGGGGCCGGCGACGAACCCGGCGGCCAGCGCGACCGCCGCAACTATCGCTCGTGCGGTTCTTGCTGATCTCAGTGTGCGCATGGTTTCACTCCTTGGTCGAGCCGGCGAGCATGCCCGAGACGAGCGCCCGCTGGGAGAAGAGGAAGAGCACGAGGACAGGCAGGATCGCGATGATGATCGCCAGCGCCAGTTCCGGACTGGTGATGTCCAGGCCTTTGCCGGCGACCGGGTTGAAGGACGGGGTGGAGGACAGGAGCTGGTTCAGCCCCACCTGCACCGGGAACTGCTGACTGCTCGGCAGGACCAGGTAGGGCAGGAAGAAGTTGTTCCAGTTCCCGACGAAGCTGAAGAACGCGACGAGCCCGATCACCGGCCGGGCCAGCGGCAACGCCACCCGGCGGAAGATCTGCCACTCGTTCGCGCCGTCGATCCGCGCGGCGGCGAGCATGTCGCGCGGCAGGCTGGTGGCGAAGTAGATGTAGACGAGGTACACGCCGAACGGGAAGAACGAGAACGGCAGGATGATCGACCAGGCGGTGCCGATCAGGTGGAACAGGTTCAGTTCCAGGAAGATCGGCAGCACCAGGGCCGCGCTCGGCATGATCATGACGATGAGCGTGACCGTCAGCAGCAGCTTGCGGCCGCGGAAGTTCATCAGCGCCAGCGCGTAGCCGGCCGGGATGCTCGTGGCCAGCGTGAGGATCAGCGCGCCGCCGGAGTAGACCGCGGAGTTGCGCAGCCACAGCCAGATGGCGCCGTTCTGGAACGAGGTCAGGTGCCGCCAGGCCGCCGCGAGCTGGCCGAAGGAGCCGAACGATAGCGGGAAGCCGCTGTTCAGTTGGGCGTCGGTCTTGGTCGGGGCCAGCAGCAGCCAGAGCACCGGGAGGACGAAGAACACCAGCAGCGCCACGATGATCGCGGCGACGACGAGCGTCGAGACCAGGCGCGAGGTGCGGCGGGCGGCGCCGGTCCGGGCGTCGGGAGCGCGGTTGGCTCCGCCGCCGGACTTGCCGCCCGCCTTGCCGTCGGAAGTGCCACCGGACCGGGAGCCGGCCGAGAGGATCGTCATCAGTCTTCATCCACCTTGAACAGGCCGGACCGGGTGACCAGCAGCCCGGCACACAGCAGGCCGACCGCCAGCAGCACCAGCGAGATCGCGGCGGCGCCGTTGAAGTCCCCGTTCTGGAACGCGAAGACGTAGGCGAGCTCGTTCGGCGACCACGTCGGGCTGACCCGGTTCAGGCTCGCCGTCTGCAACAGCTGCGGTTCGACGAACAGCTGCGTGCCGGCGGCGAAGGCGAGGATCGCCATGTAGACGATCCACTTGCGGATCATCGGGATCTGGATGCGCCAGGCGATCTGCCAGGGCCCGGCCCCGTCGATGCGCGCCGCCTCCAGGACCTCGTCCGGGATGTTGTTCAGCGCGCCGTACATGACCACGATCCAGCCGCCGGCCCCGGTCCAGAACGCGATCAGCACCAGGATGACCGGCAGGTTCCCGGGAGCCAGAACCTGATCGAAGTTCTGCATGCCGAGCGCGCGCAGCAGGCGCGCGGCCGGGCTGACGGCCGGGTCGAGCATGAACAGCCAGACCAGCACGCTCGCCACGCCGGCGAGCGCCCCGGGGATGTAGAACAGGAACCGCAGCACCGCTGAGACGCCGCTGCCGACCCGGCTGCGCAGGATGACCGCGACCACCACGGTGAGCACGACCACGAGCAGCAGCCACATCACCAGGTAGACGCCGATGTTCGCGAACGCCGGGCCGAAGCGGAAGTCCTGGAAGACCTTGGAGAACTGGCCGAGTCCGGTGAACTGGCCGTCGGCGTTGGTGAAGGCGAGGTAGACCGAGTAGCCGGTCGGAAAGACGCCGAACGCGAGCAGCAGGACGGTGTAGCCGGCGACGAACAGGTAGCCGACGCGGCCGGTCCGCCCCGCCTGCCCGGCCCGCCGCCGCGCGAGGCGGCGGGCCGGACCGCTCGCGGGTCCCGCGAGCGGTTGTTCCTGGAGCGCCGTCATCGCGTGACGACCGTGTACCCGACCGACTTCGCCTCGTTGACGATCGCGGTCTGCCAGGCGGGCAGGGACGAGCTGAGCGACTTGCCGGCGGTCAGCGCGGACAGCACCGCGTTCGACCACGGCGTCGCGTCGCTGAACTTGGTGTTCGACCAGCCGGTCCACACCTCGTTCGCGGCGGCGAGGAAGACGTCGGAGACGTCGGTGGCGAAGTAGCCCTTGTTCGCCGGATTCGCCAGCCAGGCCTTGGCCCCGGCGACGAAGGCCGGGTAGGTCGGCGCGCCCTGCAGGTTCTCCGTCGAGGTGGTGAGCCAGGTCGTGAGGTCGGTGGCGGCCTTGATGTTGGTGCTGTGCGAGGAGATCATCCAGATGCCGCCGCCGACGTTGCCGGTGGCCGTCGTGCTCTGGCCGTCCCACTTCAGCGGCGCCGAGGCGGCGATCTGGCCGGCCGGGACCTTGAAGGCGGAGTTGAACAGGTACTGGCCGTACCAGGAGGGGCCGATCGCCATCAGGACCTTGCTGCCGTCGAAGCCCTTGGTGAAGAAGCCCTGCGTGCTCACCGCCTTGTCGGCGATCAGCGGATCGAGCAGGCTCGCCATCCGCGTGCACTCCGGCGCGGTCAGGTCCACCTTCAGGGTGTTGTCGCCGACCAGCTGCTGCGCCGGGCACTGGCTGGACCAGAAGTAGGACTCCTGCGAGTTGGTGTCGCCGACCGCGCCGACCACGTAGCCGGGGTGCTCCGCGGCGACCTTCTCGCCGAGCGCCTGGTACTGCGCCCACGTCGTCGGGACCTGATAGCCCCACTGGTCCATCAGCTTCTTGTTGTACCAGGTCACGACCTGGGCGATGTCGTTGCGCAGACAGTAGGTGTGGCCGCCGGTCTGGCACGGTGCTAGCGAGCCGGCGGCGAAGCCCTGCAACGTCGAGGCGGGCACCAGCTGGTCGACCGGCGCGGCGAAGGCCTTCGCGCTCGGGTTGGTCGGCACACTGGCCCAGGTGACGTCGGTCGGCGAGGCGAAGACGACGTCGGGCCAGCCGCTGCCGGTGCGGTCGAACAGCTGAACCTTGGTCTGGAGGTAGGTCGAGCCGTCGGCGCTGCCGTCGTACGTGACGACGTTCATCTTCACGGCCGGGTGTTCCTGCTGGTACTTCTGCACGTCCGGCAGGCGCGTGGAGTCGGTCCAGACCGTGATCGCGGAAGCGTTGTCCTGCGCGGCCTGCTTGAACGCCGACGGCGCGGTGGCGGTCTTCGTCGTGGTGCTCGCGCATCCCGACAGCGCCGCCGCGGCGCCGACGACGAGTGCGGCGGCGGCGATCGTCCGTCCGCGGGTGCGGGCGACTGTGCGTGGAGACATCATCGTCTTGCCTTTCTGAGGGAGGGGTCGGGCAGGTTGTCGGGTGGAGGTACTGCTAGGCGGCGGCACCTTCGACGTAGGGCAGGAGGGCGCTCGGGTAGTCGAGCCCCGGGGGCAGCGCGATGCCCGGGCCGGTCGGCGCGTGCACGAGGCCGTCCTGGTCGACGGCGCGTTCGCGGACCACCGGGTTCGAGGTGACCAGCGACTCGTAGTAGGTGGTGTTCGAGATCGCCATGCAGAGGTGCTGATTCGGGATGTCCGAGCCGTGCACCTCGGCCCGGAGCCGGTAGGCGTCGGCGAGGTGCGCGGTGCGCATCGCGCCGGTGATCCCGCCGCGAAGATTGGTGCTGGCGCGCACGCCGAAGGTGGCCGCGCCGGCGGCGATGAAGTCGGCGGAGTTCATGTGCGCGCCGTCGGAGGTCTCGGCGACCAGCAGCGGCACGTCGACGAGCTCGGCCAGGCGCCGGTAGGCGCTGACGCTGAACTCGCGCATCGGCTCCTCGTACCAGAGGTACTTCGCCTCGGACAGCGCCGCGCCGACGTGCAGGGCGTCGGGCAGGTCGAAGCCCGCCGAGCCGTCGTACATCAGCGGGACCTCGGGGCCGAGGTGGTCGCGCAGCGCGAGGATGAGCTGGGCGTCGCGCCGGGCGTCGCCCCACGCGTGCAGCTTCACGCCGTGATAGCCCAGGGCCAGGCACTGGTCGGCGACGTCGAAGAACTCTTCGACGCTGCCGAAGGTCGAGGTCGAGGCGTAGGCCGGGATCTCGGTGCGGTAGCCGCCGAGCACCTGCCAGGTCGGCAGGTTCTGCGCGCGGCCGGCCAGGTCCCAGAGCGCCACATCGATCAGGCCGAGCGTCGGCAGCGGCAGTTCGTGGATGCGGTCGAGCTCCCAGACCCGGTGCCAGATCCATTCACGCCGCAAGGGGTCCTGGCCCAGGAGTTCGGGGCGGAAAATCCGCTCGACCAGGTCGTCGAGCAGCACCGCCGCGCCGGGCCGGGAGAAGAAGGCGACGCCTTCGACGCCGGCGTCGGTGCCGATGCGCAGGATGCCGCCCTCCCCCGCCGGCGCGCTGCCGGCCAGGCCTTCGCGCCACCGGAAGGGCGGATCCACGGCGGGCACGGGGACCCGGAAGGACTCGACGTGGGTGATCTTCATATCTGCTTCCTGATCGCTGCCGGACGAGGTGCGCCCGGAAAAGGGCCGGAAAAAGGCATGGCGGTATCGAGGAGTGGCTAAGGAGGTGTTTCGAGGCAGGCGTTATCGCGACGGCGCCGTCACGGTGCCGGCTTTCAGGGCCGCGCGTCCGCCTGCCACGTGATGGATTGCCGAGTGATGGCGTGCTTGTGCTGGATGATGGCGTGCTTGGTAGCGGCGTGCCGGTCAGGCAGCCGGTTGTTCAGATGTGTCGGCGAGCGGCGGGGTTCAGGTCCGGGTGTCGGGGGTGAACAGCCGGTCGCGGATCCGGTTCTCGAACTGGTGCCGGGTGGTGTCCACGTGCTGGGCCATCAGGTCCATCGCGCGGACGGCGTCCCCGGCGCCGATCGCCTCGGCGATCTCGACGTGCTGCCGGCCGGCGGCCTCCAGCGAGCCCGGGGCCAGGCCGTGGAACAACAGCACGTCGCTCTGCGCGGCGAACTTGCGCACCGTGGCGACCGAGGACTGCAGGAAGACGTTGTGCGCGGCGGTGGCCACCGCGGTGTGGAACAGCTCGTCGGCGCGACCGAAGGCGTCGGCGTCGCCGGCCACGCCGACCTCGGCCGACTCCAGTGCCGCCTCGCGGATGGCCTTGACCTCCAGCGGCGTGGCGATGGTCGCCGCGCGCCGGGCGGTCTCGGTCTCGATCACCTGGCGGTAGTCCAGCAACATGAGGACGTGCTCCATGTCAGTGGGCTGATAGTGGGCCAGCTGGTCGTTGTCGGCGACCGCCGGGGCCGCGGCGACGAAGATGCCGGCGCCGCGCCGGACCGTGAGCCGTCCGATCGCGGCCAGCACCTTCACGGCCTCACGCGTGACGTTCCGCGTGACGCCGAGGATCTCGGCCAGGCCCTGCTCGGTCGGCAGCCGGTCGCCGGGGCGCAGGTTCTCCTCGGCGATGTAGTGCAGCAGGCGTTCCGCGACGAGTTCGTAACCGGGCCGGTACCGGTCGTCGTCCGGCGCGGCTCCGTCCGGGCCCAGGGGGGCGGGGTTCCTCGTCACGGTCGAAGTCCTCCCTTGGTGAGTGACGGCGTGGGATGAGTATGGCAGATCGTCGAATTAATGCAACTCATTTGTCACAAGAGGCGGCTACGGCCACGATGAACCAGATCAATCCCGGGCTTTTGCGGGCAATTTCGCCGCCGGCTCGTTGGATTGATCTGATTCTTCGCAGCATCGGGAGGTGCTTAGCCCGCCACGCGCCGCCACCCGGCGGGCCAGGGCCAGTCCCCCGGCGGCGGCCACCAGGCACGACACCCCGCCGACCGCCAGCCCCGAGCGCGGGTCGGACAGGGCGATCACCCAGCCGACCAGCGGGCCGCCGATCGGCGTCGTGCCCTGGAACGCCACCTGCCACAGCGCGATCATCCGGCCGCGCTTCTCCGGGTCCGAGGTCAGCTGGATCGTCGAGTTGCCGATCGCGATGAACGAGACGCTGGCCCAGCCGACCAGCAGCATCACCGCGCAGGACAGCGCGAACACCGGCGCGTAGGCGGCGGCCAGCATCGACACGCCGAAGCCGGTCGAGGCGATGATCATCGGGCGCACGCCGGTGCGGCCGCGGGCGGCGGTGACCAGGCCGCCGACGACGGCGCCGACGCCCATCGCCGAGGTCATGAAGCCGAAGGCGACCGAGCCGCCGTGGAACGTGCGCTCCACGAAGACCGGCAGCGAGACCTGGAACTCGTACGCCAGCAGCCCGACCAGGCCCATCATCGCCAGTGGGATCGCGATCGCCGGCGTCGCGGCGGCGTAGCGCAGACCCTCGCGGAGCTGGCCGCGGGCCCGCGGCGTCGGCGGGCTCGGCTGGAGCGCGGAGCGGTCCATGCGCAGCAACGAAGCCACGACCGCGACGAAGCTGGCCGCGTTGAACAGGAAGCAGACCCCGATGCCGACCACCGCGATCAGCACACCGCCGACGGCCGGCCCGATCGCGCGCGCCGCGTTCACCATCACCGAGTTCAGGGTGATGGCGTTGCGCAACTCGTCGCGCCCGACCATCTCCCGGACGAACGACTGGCGCGTGGCGTTCTCGAAGGCGTTGTTCATGCCCAGGACCACGGCCAGCGCGCACACCTCCCAGAAGCTGACCGCCCCGAAGACAGTGAGCAGGCCGAGCACGAGCGCCTGGATCCCCATCGCGGTCTGCAGAATGACCATGAGGCGCTGCTTGTCGGCGCGGTCGGCGACGACGCCGCCGTAGGGGCCGAAGAGCAGGACGGGCAGCGTCTGGAGCGCGACGACCAGGCCCAGGGCGGTGCTGGAGTGCGTGAGGGTGAGGACCAGCCAGGACTGGGCGGTCATCTGCATCCACGTGCCGACCAGGGATATCGACTGGCCGGTCATGTACAGGCGGTAGTTGGGCACCTTGAGCGAGGAGAAGGTCCGCTGCCGGACGGATTGCGAGGTCGTAACCGGTCCGGCGTTGATGATGCTCATACGACGACGGCCTTCCGCTGCCCAGCTTTATTTGCTTAAGCGTACTAAATAAAGATCGGGAGCGGCTGGGCGGGATACTCGGCCGGAGACGCGATGCCACCGGTCCGAGGGGAGACGATCGTGCGACTCGACAAGGAAGGTGAGCCGGCCACGACAGCCGGCCTGCTCGCCAGATTCGGTACCACCCGTCCGTGGCTCGACGACGAGCTCACGTTCCTGGACGATGTGGACGGCCGGGAGGCCGCGGAGCAGTCCGGATCGGTGCGGCTCTATCCGGAAGGTCTGTCGACCGACGAGCCCGTGGAGACCGACGGCGGCCCGTTCATGGTGGTCGTCAACGGAGACCTCGTCACGTCGGACCACGTCCGCTTCTGCACGGACGACTACATCCCAGGGCTGATCGTCGTCACCGGAGACCTGCGCGCGAAAACGCTGTTCTTCGAGAGCGGCGCCCGCGTGATCGTGGAGGGTTCCGCGCGCATCGCCCAGGCGTGCTTCGGCAGGTGGGGAGACGAGAACGCCATGCTCGACGTGCAGGGCGAGCTGGAGACGCCGGTGCTCGTCCTCGACGGCCAAACACCGGCATTCGCACATCGCGGCGTTCGCACGGTGACGTCCAACAGCCTGGGATGGTGGGACGGGATGAAGCCGGACATCCTCCTGGACCAAAGAAAGGACTACTTCCGGCAGGACCTGCTCAATAGCGATGGCGGCCTCAATTGGGATCTCGCGTATGCGGCGGCGCAAGAGGGTTCGCCGTTGCTGCGGCCCGGCGCCGAGGAGTCGTTCCCTCAACGCCTGGAGGCTCGGCCGGCCGTAAGCGGGTATTGATAAGACATCCGCGGGGATGGACACGAGGGCACTGGCCGCTGCCCGAACGAGCGTCGTGCCGGGACCATCCGTCCGGGATTCTCAACGCAGCGTTCTACCGCGCCTGACCGGCCCGTAAGGTGTCCGGACAAGGTTGCCCGGCCGGTGTTCGCAGGCGGGCTCGGGGCAGGTGGGCCGGCAGGAAGCAGCGGATGGTGTGGGTTGATGTGAACCCGGTGACGGCGGACGTCGAACCGGGTGGCGAGGCGACGGTGACGATCACCGTGCGCAACACCGGCGACATCGTCGAGGAATACCACCTGCAGGCCACCGGCGACCCCGGACAATGGGCCGTCGTCGAACCACAGACCCTGCGCCTGTACCCCGGAACCACCGGCACCGCACAACTCACCTTCACACCGCCACGCAGCTCCGAAGCCCAAGCCGGCCCACAGCCCTACGCGGTAAAAGTCACCCCACGCGAAGACCGCGAGAACACCTTCGCCATCGAAGGCATCCTGCGCGTCGCAGAATTCGCCGACCTACGCGCCGAACTCGTACCGGCCACCACCCGAGGCTGGCACCGCGGCCGCGTACGACTCGCCGTCGACAACTACAGCAACATCGCCACCAGCGCCGCCGTAACCACCACCTCCAACAACACCAACCTGCACATCGACATCCGCACCCCAGCCCTGCGACTCCAACCCGGACGCGCACAATTCAGCAAATTCGCCGTCCGACCCGGACGACTGCTGTGGTTCGGCGTCAAAGCCCGGCACCAATACAACATCACTGTCACCCCCTCAGGCCTGGGACAACCGGTCAGCCTGCAAGGCACGTATCTGCAATCGGCGCTACTGCCGCGTTGGCTTCAACGACTGCTGATGTTCTTCGCCGCAGCCGCCGCAGCTGTGCTGGCACTGTGGTTCGGGATCCACCCCTCGTTCGCCTCCAGCACACAGGCTTCACCGCAACCCGCCGCCGCGACCGGGCCGCAGGTGATCGTCATCCAGCCGACGCCATCAGCGCCGTCCAGCACCCCGTCGCCGACACCATCGCCGAAGCCGACGTCCGGAGGAGCGCCTCCGGCCCCCACATCCAGCAGCGCCCCGCCGGCACCGGCCTCCAGTTCCAAGCCCGCCGCTCCCCCGCCGTCGACGCCGTCGCCCTCCAAGTCGCTGGTGTCGACGCAGATCAAGACGACCAACATCCTCAACTACGCGGCCAACGCCTCGGTCGACCTGTACCAGGACCACTTCACCGACGGTCAGCAGGTGGAGATCTGGCCCACCCTGCACAACAACGACCAGGCCTGGACGGTCTGGCTCTACGCCGGCACCGGCATCGGCGACTACAACCTGGTCATCCAGTCCAACGACCAGCCGGACAGCGCGGGCACGAAGGTCCTGCAGGCCGACCCTGGCAACAACGCCAACGTGACCATCTCCGACGACTGGGGCGGCGTGGCCGGCCTGAAGGCGCACCTGGTGGCCGACTACCAGCAGTGGTCCCTCACCAGCGTCCCCGGCAACAACAGCTACGGGGTGCTGAAGAACAAGCAGACCGGGACCTGCCTGGCCGGCAAGGGCAACCAGCAGTGGCTCACGACGGCGCCCTGCAACACCGGGGATCAGAACCAGTGGTTCTGGCTGTTCGCACTCTGATTCGCCGCACTCTGATTCGCCACGGTTCGCTCCCGGCCGGACCCTGACAGGGATTCGGCCGCTCTGCTGGTGCATACCGAGACCGGCAACCGGCTCGACGGCCGGAAACGGTCCTGGCAGAGGCGGATCAGACCGAACCGCCCGACACGTTGTCCGCCAGCAGCCGCAGCAGCCGCTTCGCCTCGTCGAACTGCTCCGGGGTCAGCGCCATCGCCGCGCCGATCGCGGCCGGCACGTCGGCGGCGCGGGTGCGCAGGTCCTCGCCCTGCTCGGTGAGGCTGACCTGGACCGTGCGCTCGTCGTCCGCGACGCGTTCGCGGCGGACCAGGCCGTTGGCCTCCAGGCGCTTGATCAGCGGGGTGAGGGTGCCGTAGTCGAGGTGGAGGGCGGCGCCGATGTCCTTGATCGGGACCGCGCCGTGCTCCCACAGCACCAGCAGCACCAGGTACTGCGGGTAGGTCAGGCCCAGCTCGTCGAGCAGGGGGCGGTAGCGCTGGGTCACGGCGCGCGAGGCCGCGTACAGGGCGAAGCAGAGCTGGTCGTCCAGCAGCATCGAGAAGCCCGGGTCCGGGGCGGGAGCGTCGTTCACCGTTCGTGCGGTGTTCATGACAACCAGCATAGCTCTGGAGGCGATCCCCTCGTGAGCACTTAACTTGTGGGCGATGTAATCGCGCACTAGTCTTGCGGATGTGAGCTTCCCGCTCACCGAAGCGAAGCACAAGGAGCCAGTCATGTCCGAGTACGTGCCCACCGCCCCCGCTCCCGCCCCCGTCCTGGAGCCGGCCGCCGCCGAGTTCGCCGCCGCCACCGCCAACCCGCCCTACCTGTTCGACCTCGGCCCGGTCGAGGGCCGCAAGGCCGTGGACGACGTGCAGTCCGGCGAGATCGAGAAGCCGGCCGTCGACGAGGAGTGGGTCACCGTCAGCGGCGGGCCGACCGGCACGGTCCGGGCCCGGATCGTCAAGCCGGCCGGGAGCACCGGCGTGCTGCCGGTCATCGTCTACATCCACGGCGCGGGCTGGGTGTTCGGCAACGCCCACACCCACGACCGCCTGGTGCGCGAACTGGCCGTCGGGGCGCGGGCCGCCGTCGTCTTCCCCGAGTACGACCTGTCGCCGGAGGCGCGCTACCCGGTCGCGATCGAGCAGAACTTCGCCGTCGCGCGCTGGGTCGTCACCGACGGCGCGGCCAAGGGCCTGGACGCCACCCGCATCGCGGTCGCGGGCGACAGCGTCGGGGGCAACATGGCTGCGGCACTGACCCTGATGGCCAAGGAGCGCGGCGGCCTGCCGCTGGTACAGCAGGTGCTGTTCTACCCGGTGACCGACGCGAGCTTCGACACCGCCTCCTACCACCAGTTCGCCGAGGGCTACTTCCTGCGGCGCGACGCGATGCAGTGGTTCTGGGACCAGTACACGACCGACCCGGCGCAGCGTGCCGAGATCACCGCCTCCCCGCTGCGCGCCTCGGCCGAGCAGTTGGCCGGGCTGCCGCCGGCGCTGGTCGTCACCGGCGAGGCCGACGTGCTGCGGGACGAGGGCGAGGCGTACGCGAACAAGCTGCGCGCGGCCGGCGTGCCGGTGACGGCGGTGCGCTACCAGGGCGTCATCCACGACTTCGTCATGCTCAACGCCCTGCGCGGCACCCACGCCGCCGAGGGTGCGATCAACCAGGCCGTCGCGGTGCTGCGGACGGCGCTCGGGACGAACTGAGGCCAGTGCCTGCGGCTATTACGTATTGGACGCATGCGATCGGGTGAGTACGGCAGCGTTCGATGAGTCGTCGTCTGCCGCCGGCAGCGGCTTCTGGAGGCGTCGTGTGGGGCGGCGCCGCAGAAGCCGCACGCTGATGAGGAGCACTGCGATGGTGCACAGCGCCATCACCGCCGAGAGCAGCTCGAACGCATCCGCGTAGGACCGGGGCCTGAGGTATCCACCGGCGGCGACCCGAGCGGCGAGCGCCGTGTCGTGCAGGTTGGCGGCGATCGCTTGGGCAATGCCCGCCCCGAACCCCGCGATCACCACCGCTTCGCTTCCGAGGCGGAGGAAGTTCATCGCTCCCGCCGCGGTGCCTGACTGGTCGTCGGGGACCGAGCCGATGGCTTCGCGGTCGACCATTCCCATGGGGAGCCCGAATCCGCATCCGAGCAGCAGCATGCCGGGGATGAGGGCTCCGTCCGGCGCTGTCGGCGTCAGCGCTGGGAGCAGGAGCAGGGTCCCCGCGGCCAGCAGGGCCGTCGCGGCGACCATGAGGCGGGCCGGTCCTCCGACGGCTTTGGCGAGGCGCGGCGCGACCAGCGGGGCCAGGACGGTCGGGACCGTCATCGGCAGCATGATGACCCCCGCCTGGTCGGCGGCGATGTCTTTGACGGCGGACAGCGCCACCGGAAGGTAGGTCAGCAGGGCGACGTAGCCGAACGCCCCGGCGACCGGGATCAGGGCGAAGCCGAGGAACCGGCGGTTGCGCAGGACGACCAGGAATCCGTCTCGCTCGGCGCCGGCGGAGGTCACCTCGTCGGGGGTCTTCAGGAGCATGCTCGCGATCCCCGACGCGGCCGTCACCACCGCGATGGTGACGAACACCGCCCGCCACCCGCCGATCGTCACGAGCAGGCCGCAGACGGCCGGCCCGAACGCCAGACCGCAGCCGAGGACGACGCCGAGCGCTGTGAACGCCCGGGCACGGTCGGCGCCGCTGAGGCTCGCGGACAGCAGGGACGTCGTGCCGACGAAGACCGCGGCGCAGCCCGCCCCGGCCACGAGGCGCGCGAGATCGAGCGTGAGGAGCGATACGGCCGAGGCCGCGCCGAGGCTCCCGATGACGACGAGAAGTATCCCACCGAGGAGGACGCGGCGCCGTCCGAGGCGGTCGGCCAGCGGGCCGCAGGCGAGGGTGGCCGTCGCGAATGCGAAGTTGAACGCGTCGACGACTCCTTGCAGGCCGGCCGGGTCGGTTCCCAGCGTGGCCCCGATTCGTGGCAGCGTGATCGCCGCGCCCGCGATCGACACCGGCGTCGCCAGCAGGGCGACCAGGGCCGCGACGATCCAGCCCCACTCGCGCCGGGCCGCCGGCTTGCCGAATTTCTGTCCTGTCACGCTCTCACCTCACGTTCGCTTGGTTACGTGAAGGACCCTAGAAACTAGAGCTTGCTCTAGGTCAATATCGGGCTGGGGCACCAACGCTCTGGATCGCTATCGAGAGGGCTCGTCATGACACCGCCCGCAGCCGGACTCACCATCGGGCAGGTCGCCTCGGCGACCGGCCTGAGCGTGCACACCCTGCGCTTCTACGAACGCGAAGGCCTGTTCCTGCACGCACCCACCCGCACCGCCGGCGGCCACCGCGTCTACAGCCCCGACGACCTCCAGTGGCTCCAGCTGTGCAACCGCCTGCGCGACACCGGCATGCCGCTGGCCCAGATCAAGGAGTTCGCCGACCTCATCCGCACGCGCCCCGACGACTACAGCGGCCGGCTCCAGATGCTGCGGGAGCACGAGGCGGCGGTGATCGCCAAGCAGCTGGCGCTCGCGGAGAACCTCGAAGCCATCCGCCACAAGATCGCCATCTACGAGGAGCACCAGCGGACCGGCGCCACCGCGGGGATCTACACCGACGGTCGACAAGGTGGGGTAGCTTGAGTCCCGGTAACGCAGGACTCTGATAAAGATCCCTTCACCCACCGAGGAGACAGAACCGTGACGCTGAACCCCGCTGCCGTCGGCGACGACGCCGAGCTGGCCGGTTCCCTGGGGGCCGGGTTCACCAGCGAATACGTCACCGTCGACGGCCTACGCCTGCACTACGTGGCCGGCGGGGAGGGGGCGCCGCTGATCCTGCTGCCGGGCTGGCCGGAAACGTGGTGGGAGTATCACAAGGTGATGCCGGCGCTGGCCGCGGCCGGGCGCCGGGTGATAGCCCTGGATCTGCGGGGCATGGGTGGTTCGGACAAGCCGACTGGGGGCTACGACAAGAAGACGATGGCCGGCGACGTGCACGGCTTCATCAGGGCCCTGGGCTACGAGCAGGCGGACGTCGCGGGCCACGACATCGGCTCGATGGTGGCCTTCGCCTTCGCCGTCAACCACCCGGAGGCCGCGCGGCGGGTGGCGATGCTCGACGTCGTGCACCCGAACCCGGGCTACTACCAGATCCCGATGCTGCCGCAGGCCGGCGCGCCGTTCCATCCCTGGTGGTTCGCGTTCAACCAGGTGGCCGGGCTGCCCGAGGAACTGGTGGCGGGCCGTGCGCGGTACATCGTGGACTGGATGTTCGACAACCTGCTACTGAATCAGGACGCGGTCACGCCCCTGGACCGCGCCATCTACGCGCACGCCTACAACGCCCCGGACGGCATCCGCGGCGGCAACGGCTGGTACCAGACCTTCGAGCAGGACATCGCCGACCTGGCCGGCTACGGCAAGGTGACGGTGCCGCTGCTGGGGATGGTCAACCCCGCCTTCGCCCCGCAGATGCAGGCGACGCTGCCGACGCAGGGGACTGATGTGGAGGTCGTGGTGGTGCCGGACACCGGTCACTACTTCGTCGAGGAGCAGCCGCAGGCGGTCATCGACCAGTTCACCGAGTTCTTCGTGTGATCGATGGCGTGAACCTGGCTCACTCCCCCACGCTCGCGGTCGCGAGCACCCGGCGGGTCAGGTCGAAAGTGGGCAGCACGCGGACCGCTTCGTCGTGGAGCGACCGCAGCGCGGGGTCGTCGCCCGGGTCGAGGCTCTCAGCCTCCTCCCACAGCGCCCGCTCGGTCGAACACCACTCCGGACGGTCGCGGACCTCGACGTCGACGAACCCGGCCTGCTTCAGTGCCGACTCGGTGTCGACCACGCGGATCAGCTTCATGACACGCTCATCGGTGCGGTCGAGAGCCTCCCACGTCGTGAGCGCGACGCGGCCGCCCGGGGCGAGCACCCGGTGGATCTCCTGGAACGAGGCGACGTCCGGCTTGAACTGGATGGAGTCGACGCACGCGACGGCCTCGACCGAAGCGGCCGGCAGGCCGGTGTCCGCGAGATCGCCGACCCGGAACTCGGCGTCGATGCCGCGCTGCCGCGCGAGCCCCTCGGCCTGGGTGATCGCCTCACGGGAGAAGTCGACACCGGTCAGCGTCGCGCCGGTCCGCGCGGCGATCTCCAGGCCGTATCCGCCGCGTCCGCACGCGAGGTCCAGCAGCCGATCCCCGGGCCGCAGACGCAACGCCTCGACCACCTCGGCCAGGCCGTCCCACGCCAGCAGGCTCGACGACAGGACGTGCGCGGGCAGCCCCAGGAACCGCCGCTTGACCTCGTCCCCCGACGACGTGACGGCCATGTTCGCGTACCACTGATCGAAGTCCTCAGCCGAAGGTGGCCGTCGCTCACTCATCTCAACGTACCTCCATACCTCAGGCCGGCTACGCGAGCAGCCTACGAGGCGGGTGCCGACTGGGCGACCTCGGAACCGCCGCAGGCGATTTCCGACCGGCGCGGCGCGCCAAACCCCTTTTTGACCCGGGTCTCACTAGAGTCGGCGAGGTTGCACCCCAGCACAGCAAGGAGCCACCGCGATGCCCCTGGTCCGCGTCCACAACTTCTCGATCTCCCTGGACGGCTTCGGAACCGGTGAGGACCTGACCTTCGAGGCCCCGTTCGGCACCGCCGGCCAGCGGCTGACCAAGTGGTTCCTCGCCACCAGCACCTTCCGTGCCATGTTCGGTCCGGCCGGGGGCGGCGTCGGCGTCGACAACGCCTTCGCCGCCAGGTGGAACGAAGGAGTCGGCGCCGAGATCATGGGCCGCGCCAAGTTCGGACCGCAGACCGGCCCGTGGAAGGACGACGACGACTGGAAGGGCTGGTGGGGCGCCGAGCCGCCGTTCCACACCCCGTGCTTCGTCCTGTCCCACCACCCGCACCCCCCGCTCACGATGGAGGGCGGCACCACCTTCCACTTCCTCGACGCGACGCCCGAGGAGGCGCTGCGGGTGGCGCAGGAGGCGGCCGGCGATCTGGACGTCCGCATCGGCGGGGGGCCGACCACCGTGCGGGAGTTCCTGGCCGCCGACCTGATCGACGTGATGCACCTGGTGGTCGTGCCGATCGTGCTGGGGCGCGGCGTCCGGCTCTGGGACGGGCTCGAAGGGGTCGAGGAGCGATTCGACATCGAGACGGTGGCGAGCCCGAGCGGAGTCGTGCACCTGACGTTCCAGCGACGCCCCAGGGACCGGGACGCGCACGGGGCCTAACAGGCCTCTTAGAGGTGTACCTAGTTACACCGTCAAGACACCACCTAGCCCTATGTCTCGCTGACCTGGTCTTTTCTACCTTTGAGGACGTACCGGTGACCCGCACCGGTGGTCCCGGAGGGGGTAGGAGAGACGATGGCTCGCGAACGCAGCGTCGCCGCCGCGCTAGGCGGCTGGAGCGCAAGGCATCGGAAGACGGCCGTGTTCGGCTGGCTCCTGTTCGTGGTTCTGGCGACGGTGGTCGGTGGGGCCGTCGGGCAGCAGGGGCTGACCGACGCGCAGAACGGCGTCGGCTCCTCGGCCCAGGCGCTGCAGATCCTGCAGAACGCAGGACTGTCGGACCCGGCCTCGGAGATGGTGCTGGTACACAGTGCCTCGCAGACCGCTGACACGCCGTCCTTCCGGACGGCCGTGAACGCGGTGGTCTCCGGGGTGCAGAGCACCGGGCAGAGCGCGCCGATTCAGAGCCCTTACAACGCCGGCCTGATCTCCAAGGACGGGCACTACGCGCTGGTCGTCTTCGACGTCGTCGGGGCCCCCGACAAGGCGTCCGACCACGCGCAGCCGATCCTGGACGCGGTCGCGAAGGTCCGGGCACAGAACCCTGACATGAAGTTCGACGAGTTCGGCGACGCCTCGGGCCAGAAGTGGCTGAACGACTCGCTGGGCAAGGACTTCAAGCGCGCCGAGTGGACCGCGGTGCCGCTGGCCTTCGGCATCCTGCTGGTCGCCTTCGGTGCGCTGATCGCCGCCGTGCTCCCGGTACTGCTGGCGGTGACCGCGTTCGTCGCCGCGCTCGGGCTCCTCGACCTCGTCTCGCACGCGATCCCGGTGGCCTCGACCTCGACCTCGGTGATGCTGCTGATGGGCCTGGCGGTCGGCGTCGACTACTGCCTGTTCTACCTGCGCCGCGAGCGCCAGGAGCGCGCGGCCGGACGGAGCCCGCAGGAGGCGCTGAACGTCGCCGCGGCCACATCAGGGCACTCGGTACTGGTCTCCGGCATCACCGTGATGGTCGCGATGGCCGGGATGTTCCTGACCGGCATGCACATCTTCGACGGCTTCGCGCTCGCGTCCATCCTGGTGGTGGCCATCGCGATGCTCGGCTCGGTCACCGTGCTCCCGGCGCTGTTGTCGATGCTCGGCGACCGGATCGACTGGGGACGGCGCAAGAACCGGCGGCACCGGTCGGGGCGCCAGACTGGAGCGGCCGGCCCGGCTTACGCTGCCGGCCAGGCTTACCCGGGCAGCCCGGCTCACCCGGCCGGCCTGGCACAGCCGGTCAGCCTGGCCCAGCCGACCGCCGCGAAGCCCGGTCGCATCTGGAACGCGACCATGGCCAAGGTCCTCAACCACCCCAAGTCCTTCGCCGCCCTCGCCACCGGCGCCCTGGTCGTCCTCGCGATCCCCGCACTCGGCATGAAGACGCAGTCGCTGGGCGTCAACCAACTCCTGCCGTCCAGCAGCCCGCTGGTCCAGACCTACAACGAGATCAGCGCCGAGTTCCCGGCCAGTCCGTCGCCGGGCATGATCGTGGTGCAGACCCCTGACGTGGCCGCCCCCGCCGTCACCCAGGCTGTCGAGGCGTTCAAGACCCAGGCCGCCGCAGTCGGCGCGCTCGGCTCCGGGCCGGTCCAGGTGACGCCGTACCCCGCGCAGCACGTCCTCAAGATCCTGTTCCCGGTCGCCGGCCGAGACGCGGACGCCCAGGCCGTCTCGGCGATCAGGGAGATCAGCGACACCATCGTCCCGCACACCTTCGGCGCCATCCCGCACACCACCGCGGCCACCGGCGGCTCGCTGGCCCTGAGCACCGACTTCAACCGCCAGCTGGACCGCAGTCTGCTGCCGGTGTTCGTGTTCGTGGTCTCCGTGACCTTCCTGCTGATGCTCTTCGCCTTCCGGAGCTGGGTGATCGCGGCCACCGCGATCGTGCTGAACCTGCTGTCCACGGCGGCGGCCTACGGAGTGATGGTCGCGGTCTTCCAGCACGGCTGGGGCGCGGGGCTGGTCGGCACGAAGCCCGTCGGCGCACTGGAGTCGTGGATCCCACTGTTCGTGTTCGTGGTCCTGTTCGGCCTGAGCATGGACTACCACGTGTTCGTGGTCTCCAGGATCCGCGAGGCCCGCGACCGCGGACTGAGCACCAAGGACGCGGTCGCGCACGGCCTGCGTGCCACCGCCGGCGCCATCACCAGCGCCGCGGCGATCATGGTGGCGGTGTTCGCGGTCTTCGGCACCCTCGACATGCAGGACTTCAAGCAGCTCGGCGTGGGACTCGCCGTCGCGATCCTGCTGGACGCCACGGTAATCCGAGTGGTGCTGCTACCGACGGTGATGATCCTGCTCGGCGAGCGCAACTGGCGGCGCGGCCGACGAGCTGTGACCCCGGGAGCGGCGCTCCGACCGGAGGCTGTCGGCGGCCCGGTGCGGATCGAAGCCGGCCAACAGCGGTAGCCGACCGGAGTAATACAAAGGGCTCGGCTGGGATGACCCAGCCGAGCCCTTCTCGCAGTTTCTTGCGACGGCGTATCGCTCCGACCGCTCAGCCGATCCGGCCCAGATAGCCGTTGTTGACCAGCCACATCACGTTCAGCTGGGAAGGCGCACCGGGAACGAGCTTGCTGTCCAGCTGGTACTGGAGACCGCCGCCGGGCTGCGCGAACCACGCCGCGATCGGGCCGGCGTCCACAGTGAAGGGCTTCAGCACCTGGTAGTCGTGGTAGTTGCAGGCGGCGGCCGGGTTGCTGTCAAGGCTCTGCGGCGGAATGGAGCGCGCGGCGTAGGGAAGGCCCGCCGGCGCCAGGAAGGACCCGTACTCGCTACCGAACCGGTCCATGTCCGTACCGGCCGGCACCGTCAGCTGGAACTCCACCGGCTGGCCGTCGGGCGCTATCACGTAGCCGTTGTCCGGCGGGTAGATCCACCCTCCCGAGCCGCCATTGGCCGCCGGGTTGTAGTAGGTCGCGAGGAACTGCGACGCCGCCAGGCCACCAGTGCGCCGGTAGCCGAACAGTTCGAAGCCGACGGGCCCCCATTCGGGCAGCGTGTTCGGCCCCAGCCGCGGATCACCGTCGAAGAAGTCCGAGGAGCAGCTCTCGGCCAGGCTCGCCGCCGACGCGACGGAGGTACTACCCGCGGTGGACACGGCGGCGGACGCGGGCACAGCGGCGGCGACCAAGCCCGCGGCCGCCAGAACGAGTGCCAGAAGGGTTCTACGCATGCGGATCACAGAAGCCTGATACAGCCCGGCCGTCAATGCCCAACCCGGCCAACGTCACTCGAAAGACGTCATCGCAACGCACGCCGACTCGGGGAAAACCCCGACGACACCCCTTGCCACCCGGGCACCCCCGATGCAGCATCACCAGTGAAACAGAGCCCTGACCCACACCCCCCCGGGAGGCCACCATGCCCGCAGCACGCCGCAGGACGCGCCGCGCCACCGTCCCGCTCGCCGCACTCCTCACCGCCACCGCGTTCACCGTCGCCACGCCAGCACACGCCACCGCCCTGGACGCCACAGCGTCCTGCTCCAGCAGCGGAGGCGGCCATTTCGTATGCGTCGCCACAGTTTCCGGCGGAACAGCACCCTATGCATACTCCTGGACCCCCATCTACAACGCGGTCATCAGGAACGGAGCCAACAGCCAGGTCATGATCGGCCTATGCGACGTCAACCGCCAGTCGGCAGTGGACCTCACCGTGACCGACAGCACCGGCGCCAGCTGGGACACCACCGGCGGCCTCGACTGCTCCGGGATAGCTCCGTAAGGCCCGCGCCCGAGCCGGCGGCGCGGTTCGTCGTGTCCGACCGGACCATGCGGGGTGTTGGTTCTGGGTCCCTCGCCGCGTCGGCGGGCGAAGCCAACCTGGCCGGTTTGGTGGTGTCCAGCCGGACGAAGCCGGACCACAGCAGGTGTGATGCGGCTTGACGCCACCAAACCGGGCTGGTTCCGTAAGGCGACGACGTGGCGAGGGGCACAGAACCTCGGCGACCACAAGCAACACCGCCACCAACCAGCGCAACGCAGGCAACAGCGGATAGAAAGCCGACCAGTCGCGGGCCGCCGCCAAACCGCCGGACGCACGGGTCGCCCCCTCGCTGTAGAGCGCCCGCCGGAGGCCTCAAGGTGCCCACCACGCCCGACGATTGCCGCCTACGCAACGTGTGCGCAGTGACTCGGACCTGTGCGCGATCGTGAACACGAAAACCGGCAGCCGCCGACGCAGCCAGGTGTGCGAGTCGGGCGTGGCGGCATTTTGTTAGGGAATTATCGCCCCTTACATATAGGTATAGCACGCGCCACCCCACACAGAGCAGGAACGCCGAAAGACCAGACCGCCCCGCTCAGCCCGCCCCAGACCAACGCGGCCGCAGCACCGAGCGCCGCAAACCGTGCGGTCCACCCGAACCGCATGCGTGACGCCGAGCGAATCGTGTCCACTCGGACTCCTTTCCATGGCAAGGGGACGACGGACTCGCGGCATGCCACGAGCCTTCCGTCCTGGAATAGGGAATCGGCGGCCGGCCAACAGATGAGACCGGCCGCCCCGCTGTGCCGCAACGTAATCCCCGCCACAGGTCTAGACAACGTGCCCGAGCCCTGACTCAGTCCTTGACTTGACCTGGCTCCGGCACGCCGCCGACGATGTCGAACCCTTGCCCGAGCCCCCTTAACCCTTGTCCGCGACCGTCAAAGTCACCGCGACGGACGGGATGGCATAAGGGGTACTGCTCCCGAAAACGAGCCCGGCCGTGTAGGTCCCCGGCTCAGTGCTCTGCGACGCGCTCGCGTCCAAAGTGACAGTGACGGTCCTCCGCTCGTGGGGTTGCAGGGTCAACCGCGTGGCGCTCTCGGTCAGCCAGGGAACGGTCGCGCTCGGGTCCACCGCGTACCCCGGCAGGTGTTCCACGTCCGTGGTCGGCGAGATACCGGTGGAGGAACCGCCGAGCTTGTAGAAGCCCAGAGCTCCGGCGCCGCGGTACGTGGCCGTGGTGGCGTTCGGCAGGGCCCGCCACGTGTCGGTGCTCGGGTCGAAGGCTTCACCCTGGTTGGTCAGGACGCTCCCGGTGGTGACGCCGCTTGAGACGACCAGCATCCCGTCGGCTCCCGCGTACGCCGCGCCCCACAGTGGGGTCGGCATGTCGGGCAGCGCGGACCAACTGTCGGTGGCCGGGTCGTAGACGTAGGTGTGGGCGATGTTCGCGCCGCCGGCGTTGGTGCCGCCGGCGCAGTAGAGCCTGCCGCTGATGGCGGCGCAGGAGGTCCAGGCGATCGCTTCGGGGTACGGAGCGGTATGGCTCCAGGTGTTGGTCGCCGGGTCGTAGGCGGAGACGTCCGTGGTTCCGCACGTAGTGCTCGCACAGCCGCCGACGAGATAGAGCTTGCCGTCGAGGACGGCACTGCCAGCTCCGGCGTACGGCGTGGGCTCCGACGCGCCGGTGGTCCAGGTGTTGCCGGCGATGTCGTAGATCTCCAGCTTCGTATCCACGGTCCCCGTGGCGGTCCAGCCGCCGGAGACGTAGAGCTTGCCGCCGATGACGCCGTGCCCGGGCGCTTGGCGGCCATCAGCGGCCGAGGCGAGCTGAGTCCAAGTGTTGGCTGTCGGGTTGAGAGCATAGAGGTTGCCACTGGTGTCGTCGCCGAAGGACAGCCCGGCGTCTCCGAAGCCCGCGTAGACCTGACCGTTGTAGGCATCTGCAACGTCGTCCATCACGACGCCGGGGAACGACTGTGCGTTCTGCCACGCGTCGGGCTGGGACGGCGCCGTGTGGTTGGTGCCAGGAGCCTGAGCTTGAGCTTGAGGTGCTCCCGCAATGTGCCCCATCGCATAGCTCCCCAGAATGCGCTGGAGCGGAGCACTCTGAGCCGTATTCGGTGCGATAGCCGACGCTGAGGCAGTGTCAGCCTGCTGCCCAATCAACAGCGTCGCCGGCGCACTCCCCGTATTGGTGACCGTCAGCGTTCTGCGCGTGTGCCCACCCGGCTCCACCGACGCCGAAATCGAACCGGGACGGACCTCCAACTGCCCGGCCTTGAGCCAGTAGTTCGCCGCGACGGCACTGTTCGCGCGCACGTTCACGGTCTGCGCAGCGCTGACATAGTTGACCTTCGCAGCAGTCAGCACATGCTTTCCCAGCCCTGGGACGAACAACGAGAACGACCCAGCCGGAAGGTAAGGATCGTTCGGGTTGGCGACGGTCTGCGTCCGCACCGACGGATCGTCCTGGTCGGCGACAGCAGCGTCGACGGCCCCCTGCCCGGAGTTGGCATCGCGCGCCGTCCCGACGACCACACCGCCGGCGATCGGCGTGAAGTCGCGCTGGCCGACGAAGACGTCGTCGATCCCCCAGTACTTGCCATAGCGCGTGGTGATGTACTGGAAGCGCAGCTGCACCGACGACTTGCCGGCATAGGCGGTGAGCGGAACGTCGATGTGGGTGTTGGTGACGATGTACTCGCCGGCATTGATCTCAGAGTCCGGAGTCCACACGGTGCTCCACGTGGCACCGCCGTCGGCGCTGGCCTGCACGTCGATCTGTTGGTAGTACGGGTTGTCCCACCACATGGTGTCGAACGCGATTTCCGGACGCGTGTCGTGGCTGAAGTCGTAGACCGGGGTGACCAGCGCGGTGTTGAAGCTGCTCAAGAAATTCTGGTTGGTGTCGGCGACCGCGAATCCGCCGCTGCCGCCGGTCTGGTTGCCTTGCTGGCCGGGATCGTCGAACTGCCAGCCGGCGGGAGTGCCGGCGGCGGTTACCACGCTCCAGCCGGCGGGTGCGGACGTGGTGGAGTCGAAGGTCTCGGTGGATCCGGTCAGGGTGAGCTTGTAGCCGGGCGCGGTGGCCTGCCAAGGGTCGGCGGTCGCTGCCACGTTCACCGACTGCGGAGATCGGGCGACATGCACGGTCTTGGTGACCGCGTCATAGCCAGGCGTCGCCGGTGCGAAGTTAAGGGTGTAGTCGCTGTTCTGGGGCAAGGTCAGCGTGTAGCGGCCAGTTCGCGGATCCGTCCAGACGGGATTGGGGTCGCCGTTGACGCTGACCTCCGCGTACAGCGGCCAGCCCTGGCCGGAACCGTCGGTGACAGTCCCTGAGACGGTCTCGCTGGGAACCTGCGTCAGCGCGACGTTCTTCGTAGCGGTGGTTCCCGCCTCGACGTTCAAGGTGGCGCTGCCGGTCTTGTATCCGTACGCGGTGACGGTGAGGTCGCGACGTCCGGCGGGCAGAGCGAGCGAGTAATGGCCCTGAGAGTCGGTGCGAGTCACGTCGGTCCCGTCGCTCACCTCGGCGCCGACGATCGGTCGGTCTGCGCGGCGGTCCTTGACGGTGCCGGTCAGTGTGCCGTGCGGGCCGGTGCGGAACGCCTGGAGCCCATCAGGGGAGCCCAGGCCGGTCGGACCGTCGTAGCCGGACGTGGCGTTGCACAGATAGGCGACCGTGCAACCGCCGTTGGTGCCGATGGCGACGTCGTTGAGGCCCGTACCCGCGGTGTACGGATAGGAGTTGGGGTTGGTTCCGGCGGCCGGAGTGCCCGCGTCGGCGTAGACGCCGGCGATGATCGGAGTGGCCACGCTGGTGCCGCCGAAGACGCTCCAGACGCCGCTCTGGTAGACGGCCACGCCGGTGCTCGGGTCCGCGACGGCGGAGACGTCGGCAACCGCCCGCTGCGCGCAGCCGGCGTCGTGCTGGAAGGCCGGCTTGGGCTCGTAGAGCGAGCAGCCGGATCCGGCGCCGGACCACGCCGACTCCTGCCAGCCGCGAGTCGTGCCCGGGGCGCGGGTCAGGTTCGTGCCGCCGACGGAGGTGACGTAGGGCGAGGCTGCGGGGTACGCCACGCCGTAGCTGGAGTCGCCGGAGGAGGCGATGACGGCGACGCCGGGATGGTCGTAGTACGGGTCCAGTTGGCTCGGGTCGGACGGGTCCTCCCCGGAGCCGGGGACGGAGGTGTATTCCGAGCCGTAGGAGTTCGAGACGAACTTGGCGCCGAGTGCCACTGCCTCGTCCACGGACACACCGAGGTTGGTGCTGCTGGGGTCGGTGGCCTCCACGAGCAGGATGTGGGCGTTCGGCGCGATGGCGGAGACCATGTCGAGGTCCAGGGATATCTCCCCGGCCCAGCCGCCGTTCGGCGGCGGGTACTGGGTGCCGCCGGTCTGGTCGACCTTGCGGAAGCAGCCGCCGGCGCTGGTGCAGGCGGGCAGGCCGAACTGCTGGCGGTAGGTGGCCAGATCGGCCTCGGCGGTCGGGTCGTCGTAGGCGTCCACGATGGCTATGGTCTGGCCTGATCCGCCGTCGGACGGCAGGGAATACGCGCTTCGCAGATCGGCCGGGCCGTAGCCGGCCGGGGCTGCGGTGCCGGTCTGCGCGTGGGTGGACTGCTTGACGTCGGTGCGGCGCAACGCGAAGCACGAGAACGTCCCCGGCTTCGGGACGCCGCAGACGGACTGGTAGGTCGGAGTGCCGGCGGCGGAATCCCCGGTGGTCTTCGGGGCCGCGCCGGCGGTCGCGGCGGGCGCCGACATGCCCACCGCCAACGCGGCGGCGGACAGCACCGCGACGAAACCACCTCGCCGTGGCGCGCGACGCCCTGATGGAACCATGCGGAACATGAATCTCCCTGCTGTTTCCTGGCCGGGTCGTCACCGAAGCGCCGATGATTCCGCGCGATCCACGGCTGCATGACAGTGCCCGCCTTGACAGGATCCTGACGGGCATACGGAGAACATGCATCCCAATACCCTGATGGCGCAAGCGATTGGCGTGACCGATGGCGGCGCCAGCGCGAATCGGGGCGCGACGAGGTACGCGCCGCGTCCGCAGGGCGACTAGGGTAGAATGCATGATCTTTCGGACACCGGACACCGGACACCGGACACCGGACACCGGACACCGGACACCGGACATGAGGCCGGCGTTTGAGGCCGTGCCGCGTCCGACCCTGACCGTGGACCGGCGAGTCCTGGCCGTGGCGCGCACCGTGCCGGCCACGCGCCGGGTTCTGGATCTGCTCGCGGTCCTCGACGGCGACCGCCGGGTCAGTGTGACCTTCGCCTACGACGCGGGGTCCGCCTTCGGCACCCAGGTGCCCGACCAGCTCGCGGCCTCCGGCGTGACCGCCCTCCCCTTCGACCGCGCCGCCGACGAGCCGTGGGACCTGGCCCTCGCCGCCAGCGCGAACGGTCCGCTGCACCGCCTGTCCGCCCCGGTCTTCGTGGTCCCGCACGGCGTCGGCCACAGCAGACGTCTGACACCCGACGGCACGGCGCCGGTGCTGGGCATGGCGCCGGACCAACTGCTGCACGACGGCCGCGTCGTTCCGGCCGCGATCGGCCTGCCGCATCCGGACGACGCGCGCCGGTTGGCCGAGCAGTGCCCGCCGGCGTTGCCGCGCGCCGAGATCATCGGCGACCCGTGCTGGGACCGGCTTCTGGCCAGCAGGCATCGCCGCGCGCAGTACCGCGCCGCCTTCGGCCTGGGACCTGAACGCCTGCTCGTCGTGAGCTCGACCTGGGGTCCGGCATCACTGTTCGCGCGGCATCCCGACCTGGTCGAGCGGCTCACCGCCGATCTGCCCTGGGACGACTACCGCGTGGCCCTGGTCCTGCACCCGGCGGTGCGGGCCTGGCACTCCGAACAGCAGGTCCGGCGCTGGCTGCGGCCGGCCCTGGACCGCGGGCTGATGCTGCTGTCACCGGACGACGAGTGGCGGGCCGCTGTCGTCGCCGCCGACGCGGTGATCGGCGACCACGGATCGGTGACGCTCTACGCGGCGGCACTGGGCCGACCGACCGCATTGGCCTGCTTCAGCTGGGAGGAGATCGCCCCCGACACGCCGATGGCCGCGCTGACCGGGACGACCGCCGGGTTCGCCGCCGAGAAGCCGGTCTGGCCGCAGGTCGAGGCGCTGATCGAGGCCGCCGGCCGAAGCGCGGGTCCGGTGGCCGAGCAGGCCGAGGCTTTGGCCGCACGCTCGTTCGACCACCAGGGCCGGTCGCTCGATCGGATCACGACGGTCGCCTACCGCCTGATGGACCTGCCCGCACCGGAGCGGAGCCGGATGTCGGCGGCGGTGCCTGTGCCGTCGCGTCCGGACTCGGCGCCGACGTCCTGGTACTTCCAAGCCGAGATCGACGCGGACGAGGTGGCGATTCTCCGATGGCCCGCGCCGTGGTCGCCGCCGGACGCCGGCTCGGGGAAGGCCCGGCTGCTGGCGGACGTCTTCGACCCGAACCCTCGGCTGGTCCGTGCGGCGACGGTGCTGATTCAGCATGCTGACACCACGGCCGGCAGCGAGGCCGGAGCCGCCTTCGAGGCGGAGATCGACCTGGCCGACTACCCTGCCGCCTACGTGCGAGCGGTCGTGCATCCCGGCCGCGTAGTCCTCACGGTGCGCGGCCAGGGGACGTTCGAAGCCGTCACCGACCGCCTGCCACCCGGCTTCGACCCGCGCGTCATCGCGGCCGCGGCCCACGCGATCGTGTTCCAGGCGCGTCGGCCCCTCGGGCCGGAGCTGCGGATCTCGGTCAGTCGCCGGACAGCGACAGTCCCCGTGCGTGCAGCATCTTCGCCGTCTCCATGTCCTGCGACATGAGCTGATCTCGGAGGAAGGGCATGGCGTTCTCGGCTGTCTGTGCGGCGCCCGCGCCGTCGCCGACGTCGAGCTGCGCCTCAGCGAGGTCGAGCCAGAGCCGACCGTGCAGGCGGTCGTCCTTCGCGCCGACCCGCCGCAGGGCCTCTTGCAGGATCGGGACGGCTTGACCGGACTTTCCGGATCGGGTGAGCGCTCGGCCCATCAGCTGCGACATGAGCACGACGCCGCGGTCGTTGCCGATCTGCTCGTGTCCGCGCCGTGCTTGTCCGAACAGGTCGTAGGCCGCCTCCGACTCGCCCTTGTCCAACGCGACGAGTCCGACGAACTCCGTCACCGAGGCCTTCAGCTTCGCGTCGCTGGAGGTGTCGGCGGGTCCTGCGACGAGCGCAGCGGCGGCGTCCACTTGTTCCTGAGCTTCGTCGAGCCGACCGGCTTCGCGGAGCGGGCGCGAGAGCAGGCACCGCATCCTGGCCTCGTATCGCTTGTCGCCGAGGCGCTGAGCGGCGGTGGTCGCGAGCTGGTACACATCGAAGAACGCCATGCCGGGGCGGCGGTTGACGAAGTAGGTCTGCATGGCCTCGGCCATCCGGACCACGAGGTTGTACTCCTCTTCGAGGAACGCCTCGTTCATGAGGCCGACCAGCCGGTCCTCGTGCTGCCCGACCCACGTCAGGGCCTGCGCCGACGAGGCGAACGGATTCGCGGCGGCGTCCAGGGGCACTCTGGCCAAGCGGAGGGGATCGTTGCGGGAAGTGGCCGTGTCAGCGTACTGAAGCGTGGTCGCGTACCAGTCACGAAGGGCCACGCGCGCCTCCTCGTGCCCGGCGGTCGAATACTCCCCGGCCTGCTGGAGGAGTTCCCGTGCGTGCATCCGGATCACGTGGTTGGCCGACAGGTCCGGGCCGGTCAGAGCCGCGTCGACCAGGTACCGAGCCCTGAGTTCCAGGAGCGCGCGCCGCGTCGTGGGTCCCAGTCCGGAGACTTCCCCGAGCCAGGCGGCTCCGAACGCCGATCCCTGGTCCGGCAGCAGGCCGAGCGTGCGGTAGGCCTGCTGGGCGTCCGGGGAAAGGCGCGCGTAGGACTCGTCGAATACTCGCATCGCGCCCGCGCCGACGGAGCGCAGTTCGTCGATCTCCGCTGCACCGTCGGCCAGGCGGCGGGCGAGGCCGCTCATGGTGCTCCCGGGTTCGCTCACCAGGATCCCGGCGGCGATCCACAGCACCGCGGGGATGCCGGCGCAGGCGCGCACCACCTGTTCCAGGGCGTCGTCGTCATCGAGCTGGCCGGGCGCCAGGACCTGCTGGAAGTACTCGGCCGCGGCCTCCGGCCCGAAGCCGCGCAGCTCGTGGTGCACGGTCCGGGCGCCGAGCAGCTCGGCGATCTTCTGGTCGGCGACCACGACCGCCATGCTCGTCGCCGAGGCCGGAAGCAGCGGCTCGACCTCGCCGGGCTGCGTGACGTGGTCGAAGACCACGCACAGGCTGCGGCCCCGAGTGAGCCGCCGCCACCACTCGACGGCGCGGCCCGGCTCCAGCGGGATCAGCGAGGGCACCAGCCCGATCTGGAAGAGGAGCCGCGCGGCGACCGCGCCGGGGTCCGCGGGGCCGCCGGCTCTCAGGGCCTTGAGGTCGACGTAGTAGATGCCGTCCGCGAAGTGCTGCGTCTCCGGATGGTGCACCCAGTGCCGGACCAGCTCGGTCTTGCCGATGTTCGGCTGCCCCGCGAGGTAGAACAGCGTGGCGATGTCACCCCCGGCGTGGGCGGCGTTGACGATCGCGGCCCGCTCGGCCTCGCGGTCGGCGAAGATCCGGGGGTCCGGCGGGTACTCGGGCTCGGCGCGGCGCGGCTGGAACTCCGGGCCGATGAGCTCGGCGTCGATGAGGTTCGCCAGCCAGTCGCGCAGCAGGCCGGCGAAGTCCGGGGCGGAGTCGACCTGGCGCAGCACCAGCAGCGCGAGGTCCCGGGCGTCGGAGTCGCTGAGGGCTTTCTTACGCTTCAGCAGCTTGGCGGCCGTCGCGTTGTGCGCGCTGATCCAGTCGACCATCGCCTCTCCGGCGGGTTTGCCGACGCCCTCGCCGACCCGCTTGGCGACCGCGCCGCCCGCCGCGCTCAGCGCCTTGAATCCGGCGGCCACCAGAAACGTCGTCGGTTCCACCGCGGACCGCCTCTCCCCGTCGCCGAGCGATGCGAGTGTCTGATCAGAGTTCTGATCCTAGTCGGCACGCGCCGCCGGACCGCAAGGCCGCGCCGAGCCGTCCGCCCGAACCGTCCACCATAACCATCCACCAACGATCCACGACCGTACGGTGGACAGCAGCCCGCCGCTGTGCGAACGTCGAGTCGTCCTCGACACGCACGAGTGGAGCCGACGAGGGAGGCACCGTGTCCGTCGGGTGGGAATCGACGACGCTGTTGCGCGTGGCGGATCGGGCGCACGTCAGATCCGCACCGTCCGGCGACGGCCGGGAGATGCAGGGCCTGATCGAGTGTCCGCGCTGCCATCGGGTCACCGACTGGCTGATCGCCGCGACGGGGACGCATGTCGATGTGGCCTGTCGCTGCGGGAACCGATGGCGGATCCAGGCGAGTTTGAAGCAGGTGGTCGGCCTCGCCGAGAGCCCGCCGATCGACCCGCGGTGGACCTGCTTGGACGACGCCCGGCGCGCGCTGGGGTTCGCGCGGCACGTCGGCGCGCCGCGGGTTTTGCGGCGGCGGGGGCATCGGGCGTAGGTGGTTCGGGCCAGGTCACGTCGGGTCGGGTTATGTCGGGTCGGGTCATGTCGGGTCGGGTCTGCTTCGGCGATGTCAGACGATGTCCCAGGGCGCTGATTCGTAGACCTGGTAGAGCGTCGTCATGAGGTCGTCGTCGACGGCCAGCGGCGTCCCGTCGATCGCCGAGACCGGCGCGACGCCCTGCGAGTTCGTCACGAACGCCGCGCGGTAGGTCGCGACGTCGTCGAGCGTCACTCGCGCCGTCTTCGAAGGCAGCCCCGCGCGCGGGCCGTGGCGCTCCAGGAGTTGCTTGGTGATGCCGTCGAGCGCCGGGGCGTCCGGCCAGGTGATCGCCGTACCGTCGAAGAACCCGATGTTGGCGATGGAGGTTTCGGAAACAGTGCCGTCATCGGCGGTCAGGAGCGCGTCGGCGTAGCCGTCGTCCTCGGCGGCACGGCCGTGGTAGATCTGGCCGAAGCTGCCGCCGACCTGCTTGATGTGGGCCAACGGCCGCTGGTAGCGCACGCTGCGCAGGCTCCACGGGACGCGCGGCGGGTCGACCGGCGGTCGGGCGATGACCACAATCGTCGGATCGGTGGGGTTCAGCCGCAGGACCTGGATGCGCACGTCGCTGTCGGCGTACTCCTCGGTGAGGGCGTGCCGCACCCGGCGCCGGACGAGGTCGGTGTCCAGATCGACGCCGAAGAGCTCGGCGGTCGCCGCCGCCAACCGGGCCAGATGCAGGTCGAGGCCGCGGACGCGGTGATCGCGGACCTGCATCGCGGTGAAGTGGCCGTATTGGCTGACCAGCGCGGCGGTCAGGAGGTCGGCGTCGGGCGTTCGGCCGTCGATCTCGATGTGGAGCACCCGCTCAGAGTAGCCACCGACGCCGGACGGCAGCGGCGGTGAGCCGTCAGCGGTACATCGGAGGATGACGCCCCTCATCCTCACGGAGTACGACCCTCTCCCCTCCCAGTCGGACGCTCGCCGCCGCTCGACGGCGCTACGGTCAGCCCCGGGCCCGGCGCGACGCCGTGGTCCGCCCGCCGAACGGGAGGCGACTGTCATGATCGAGGCTACGGGCCTCACCAAGCGATACGGCGACAAACTCGCCGTCGACGATCTGTCCTTCAGCGTCCGGCCCGGTCAGGTGACCGGTTTCCTGGGGCCGAACGGGGCGGGGAAGTCGACCACCATGCGGATGATCCTGGGACTGGACGCGCCGACGTCCGGGACGGTGACGGTGAACGGCAAGCCGTTCAGCGCCGTGGATCATCCGATGCGGGAGGTCGGGGCGCTGCTGGATGCCAAGGCCATCCACGGCGGCCGCTCCGCCTACAACCATCTGCTGTGCCTGGCCCAGACCAACGACCTGCCCGCGCGGCGGGTCGGGGAGGTGCTGGAGATGGTCGGTCTGACGGAGGTGGCGCGCAAGCGGTCCAAGGGGTTCTCCCTGGGCATGGGGCAACGCCTGGGCATCGCTGCGGCGCTGCTCGGTGACCCGCGGGTGCTGATGTTCGACGAGCCGGTCAACGGACTGGACCCGGAGGGCATCCTGTGGATCAGGAACCTGATGAAGGCGCTCGCCGCCGGCGGACGGACCGTGTTCGTCTCCAGCCACCTGATGTCCGAGATGGAGCACACCGCCGACCACCTGCTGGTGATCGGGCGCGGCCGGCTGATCGCCGACTGCACCGTCGCGGAGTTCATCGAGCGCAACTCCGAGCAGCAGGTCAAGGTGCGCAGCCCGCACGCCGACAAGCTCGCCGAACTCGTCTCGGCGGCCGGCGGCCGGGTCACCGCCGACGGCGGCACCCTGCACGTGGCGAACCTGCCGCTGGAGCGGGTCGGCGACCTGGCCTTCGACAACGGGATCCGGCTGCACGAGCTGACCTCGGTCCAGGCCTCCCTGGAGGAGGCGTTCATGGAACTCACCAAGGACAGCGTCGAGTACCACGCCGCCGTCCCCGCCGCTCAACGCGCCGAATCCGGCGCCGAGCAGAAGGCCGAGGCCTGACGGATGACCACTCTGACCGCCGTCGGCCTGCCGCCCGCCAAGGGCCGCGCCGGCTTCCCCGGCGCCCTGCGCTCGGAATGGACCAAGATCCGCTCGGTCCGCTCCACCACCTACACCCTGCTGGCGACCGCCATCGTCACCATCGGCATCAGCACCCTGTTCGCCTGGGGCCAGTCCGGCCACCTGGGCCAAGGCGACCTGCCGAACTTCGACCCGGTACGCAACTCGATGTTCGGGATCGTGTTCGGCCAGCTGGTGATCGTCGTGATCGGCGCGATGACCCTGTCCGGCGAGTACACCACCGGCATGATCCGCACCTCGCTGTCGGCGATGCCCCGCCGCGGCGTGGTGTTCGGCGCCAAGCTGACCGTCTTCACACTCGTGGCGCTGGTCACCGGGCTGTTCTGCAGCTTCACCTCATTCTTCATCGGCCAGACGTTCTTCAACGACGTCACACTTCAGGACTTCGGACCGGTCAAGCCGGGCTCCCCGGACCTACCGGTGCCCTCGGCCCCGGTCCACGTGCACCTGTCGACCACCCTCGGCGCCCCGCACGTACTGCAGGCGGTGATCGGCGGCGGGCTCTACCTGGCGGTGAGCAGCCTGCTCGCTTTCGGGCTGGCCGCCTTGCTGCGGCACACCGCCGGGGCCATCACCGCGGCGATCGCGCTGCTGTTCGTGACCTTCATCATGACGCAGTTCCTGCCGCACGACTGGGCGGTGCATGTGGACAAGTGGATCCCGTTCCTGGCCGGGAGCCAGATCTGGGGCACTCACAAGCTCGGCGGGGACGCGGTGCCGATGCTGTCGGCGTGGGCTGGGTTCGCGGTGTTCACCGGTTACGCGGCGATCGCGATTATCGGTGGGGCGGCGTTGTTTCGTAAGCGGGACGCTTAGTGGGCGCCGGGTCCGGGTCCGGCTCCGCGACCGGCGCCGGTGTTGGTGCCGGCGCCGGTCGCGGTGGCGGTGGCGGTGGCGGTGGCGGGGCGTGCGACCAGTGTCTGGCGATGACGGAGCAGACGAGCAGCTGCGTCTGATGGAAGATCATGATCGGGAGGACGACGGAGCCGGCGTCCGACCCGAACAGCACCGCCGCCATCGGCATGCCGTTGACGAGGCTCTTCTTCGAGCCCGCAAAGACCAGGGTGATCCGGTCCGCGGGTTCGAAGACGTGCAGCCGCCCCACCGCTGACGTCGCGCCCAGCACCACGGCCAGCAGGCCGACGTCGACGGCCAGCAACGTGAGCAGGCGCGCGGGGGTGAGGCTGTTCCACAGCCCGTCGGCGGCCCCCTGACTGAACGCGGTGTAGACGACGAGCAGGATCGAGCCCCGATCGATGTAGCCGAGCAGCCGCCGCCAGCTGGCAAGGGCGGCACCAATCCAGCGGCGAACGGCCTGCCCGGCGACAAACGGCAACAGAATGCTGCCGGCGAGGTCGCCCAGCCGCGCGGCGTCGAACCGCACCGCAGTGCCGAGCAGCCCGGCGGCAAGCAACGGGGTGAGGACCATGCCGAGCAGGCTGGAACAGGTGCCGGCACACACGGCCGCGGGCACGTTGCCGCGTGCGACCGAGGTGAACGCGATCGAGGACTGGATCGTGGACGGCAACAGGCACAGGAACAGCACCCCGGTCGCCAGCCGCGCTCCGACCAGGCCACTCAGCACCGGGGACAGGACGAGCCCGAGCACGGGGAACAGCACGAAGGTGCTGCCGGCGATGGCGGTCTGCAGCCGCCAGTGGCGCAGCCCGGCGAACGTCTCCTGAGCGGACAGGCGGGCGCCGTAGAGGAAGAACAGCAGGGCGACGGCGGTATCAGCGGCGTGGGTCACCGCGTAGCGCGCCGCCCCGGTGGCGGGGAAGGCCGCGGCCAGGGCGACACAGGCCAGCAGCGCGAGGATGTACGGATCCACCGCCTTCGACGCGCGGCTCGGCGGACCGCAGGGGGCGGATACGGGCTGGGCGGTCATGGGGCCGCGCTCGCTGGGTGTGGTGCGGGCAGGTCTGGGGCGGGCAGGCCTGGTGCGGGCGAGTGCGCGACGGCTGGTTGTTCGGCCGGCGGGTGCGCGGCGGCCAAGTGCCCAGCGGCCGAGCGCGCGACGGCTGGCTGTTCAGCCGCCGGGTGTGCGACCGGCTGTTCGGCTGGCGGGTGCGCAACGGCCGAGTGCGCAGCGGCCAGCTGTTCGGCGGCGAGGCTCACGATGGCCAAATGCGCGGCATCCGAGTGTGCAGCAGCTGGCAGGGGCGGGTCGATAGAGGCCCGAGCGTGCCCTGCGACGCTGGTGTCCGAGTGCTCAACTGCCGGAGATGCGGCGACCAGCTGCGCGGCAACGGCTGGCTGTTCCGCAGTCTGGTGCGCGGAGGCTGGCAGGAGCGGCATGGCAGGTGTCTGTGTGCGCGCAGAAGCGTCGGCGTGCAGTTGTGCGGCCACTGGCAGAAGCGATGCGGCAAGTGCCCGCGTGCGGGTAGCAGCGCCGGGATGCGCAGCTGTCGGATATGCAGCGGGTAGGTACGCGGCGGCCAAGTATTCGGCAGAGGGCTGTGCGGCGGACAGGTGTGCGGCGTCCGGGCGCCCGGGTGCTGGCTGAGGCGCCGCCGCGGCAGTGAGCGCGTGCGCTGCGGCCAGATGTTCGGCAACGAGGTGTGCGGCAGCCGGATGCGCGGTGGTCGGCTGTTCAGCGGTTGGGTGCGCGGCAGCCGACAGAAGCGGGGCAGCAGGTGCCTGCGCGTAGGTTGCAACGCTGGCTGCCAGGTGTGCGGCAGCCGGCGAGAGCGGCGCGGCGGTTGTGGGCGCGTGCGCTACGGCGCTGACAGTCGGGTGTGCCGCAGCCGGGTGCGCGCTGGTCGGCTGTTCAGCAGTTAGGTGCGCAGCGGCTGGCGAGAGCGGCGTGGCAGGTGTCTGCGCGTGGGTTTCAGCGCTGGCTGCCGGATGTGCGGCGGTCGGGGGTACGGCAGCTGGCGAGAGCGGCGCGGCAGCTGTCTGTGCGTGGGTTGCAGCGCTGGTTGCGGGATGTGCGATGGTCGGGGGTGCGGCAGCCGGCGAGAGCGGCGTGGCGGTTGTCGGCGCGTGCGCTATGGCGCTGGCAGCCGGATGCGCGGTGGCTGGCGGGGGCGGCGCTGCGGTTGGGGGCGCAGTGGCCGACGGGGGCGGTGCAGTTGGCTGCGCGTGCGCGGCGGCGTCGGCGGGCGAGTGGGTGGCAGCCGGATGCTCGGCGGTGGGGGCTGCGGGTTGGGGCGCGAGGTGTTCGTCGAGGGTGCTGAGCCAGGCTCGGATGGGGGTGTTGTGCTGGCCCAGGGTTGGTGGGGGTGTGTGGTGGGTGGGGGGCTGGTTGTCGAAGTGCCAGGGTGGGGCGGGGAGGGTGATGGGGCCGAGGGTGGGGTGGTTGACGGTGGTGGTCAGGTTTTGGTGGCGGGTCTGGTCCCAGGTGTAGACCTCGGCGAGGGTGCGGATGCGGCCGGCGGGGATGCCGGCTTTTGAGAGGCGGTCTAGCCAGTGGTCGGCTTTTTGTTGGGCTAGGCGGGTTTGTAGGGCGGCTTGGAGTTGGGTGCGGTGGCGGACTCGGTCGGCGTTGGTGGCGTAGTGGGGGTCGTCGGGGTTGATGCCTACGGTGGTTGCCAGGGCTCGCCATAGGGGCTGGCTGCCGGCGGCGATTTGGATGTCGGCGTCGGCGCAGTGGAAGAGGCCGTAGGGGGCGATCGCGGGGTGCTGGTTGCCGGTTGCTTCGGGGGTCTGGCCGGCTACGGTCCAGCGGGTGCCTTGGAAGCTGTGGATGCCGACGATCGCGGACAGCAGGGAGGTGCGTACGGTGCGGCCGCTGCCTGTCTTCTGGCGGTCGATGAGGGCGGCGAGGGTGGCGCAGACGCCGAAGATGCCCGCTAGGAGGTCTGCGATCGGCACGCCGGTCTTGGTCGGGGTGCCGGGTTCGCCGGTCAGGCTCATCAGGCCGGCTTCGCCTTGGGCGATCTGGTCGTAGCCGGGGCGGCCGCCTTGGGGGCCGTCGTGGCCGAAGCCGCTGATGGACAGCACGATCAGGGTTGGGTTCAGCTCGCGCAGTCGCTCGGGACCGAGGTGCAGGCGGTCCAGGACGCCGGGGCGGAAGTTCTCGACCAGCACGTCCGCGCGTCGGATCAGGCGCTCGACGAGGTCTCGGCCGTGGTCGGTCTTCAGGTCGGCGGTGATGGATTCCTTGTTGCGGTTGCAGGACAGGAAGTAGGTCGACTCCGGTGACGCGGCCGGGTCGGGCGGGCGGGCGAAGGGGGGTCCCCAGCCGCGGGTCTCGTCGCCGCCGGGTGGCTCGACCTTGATGACGCGGGCGCCGAGGTCGCCGAGCATCATCGCGGCGTGGGGGCCGGCCAGTGCGTGCGAGAGGTCCAGGACCAGCAGGCCGGCGAGCGGGCCGGTCGGGGTTGTGGTCTGCGTGTTCATGGGGTCTCCCGGGGGTTTCAGGGGGCTTTGATGGGGCTTTTTCTCCACGGTACGGAGGGGGTTGCGAGGGGATTCTCAGCGGAAGGTTAAAGATCCCTAACTCTGCGCGCGCGTGGAATTGTGGCGCTTGGCGGTGTAATAGACGGTATGACGATGACGAGCGCTGATCTGCTGGTGGTCGAGGACGACGTGGACATCGCCGAGGAGTTGCTCCAGGCGCTCACCGGCCACGGCTACCACGCGGACCTGGTCACTGACGGGGCCGGGGCGATCGCCCACGTCCGCGACCGCCAGCCGGACCTGGTGCTGCTCGACCTGGGCCTGCCGGACGTCGACGGCGTGGCGCTGTGCCGCCGCCTGCGGGCCACGCTGCCGGTGGAGAGCGTCATCGTCGTGCTGACCGCGCGGACTCAGGAGTTCGAGGTGGTCGTCGCGCTGGACGCGGGTGCCGACGACTACCTGACCAAGCCGTTCCGCTTCACCGAGCTCCTGGCCCGGATCCGCGCGCACCTGCGACGGCGCCAGGCGACGTCCGGGCTGCCGGTCATCCAGCTCGGCCGGGTCCGGATCGACACCCGCGCCCGGCGCGTCCACGTCGCAGGCCACGAAGTGACGCTGCGCCCGAAGGAGTTCGACCTCTTGCTGATCCTCGCCGAGCAGGCCGGGGCGGTGGTGAGCCGGACGGAGCTGATGGCGCAGGTGTGGGACGAGCACTGGTTCGGGTCCACGAAGACGCTCGATGTGCACGTCTCGGCCCTGCGCCGGAAGCTCTCCGACGCCACGCCGGACCCGGACGCGGAGCCGATCATCACGACTGTGCGCGGGCGCGGGTACCGCTACGAGTTCCCGTCGGCGGGTAAGCCCGCAGAGGAAGCCACGCTGGTCATGTCGGGGGTGGCTCGGTGAAGCGGCAGCAGGAGGCTGAACACCGGTCGGGGGCCGGCGCGACGCACGACCAGGCGCCCGCCTTCGGCTTCGGCCAGCGAGCGGGCCAGTGGCAGGCCGATCCCGCGGCGCACGGCGGGAGAGTGAGCAGCGAGAGTTTTAGCGGCGGGAGTTTTAACGGCAGGAGCGTTAGCGGTGGGAGAGCTATCAGTAGAGGCAGGCGAGCCCTCGTCGGCGCCTGCGCGCGAGGCCGGCGCGTCGTGACCGCCGCCGCGCGAGCCAGGAATGTCATAGTCACCGGCGCGCGAAGCCTGCGCAGCGTCATCGCCGCCGCACAAACCCGGCCCGTCGTCGCCGACCTCCACCGCCACGCCGGCGCCGACATCCACGACGCTGACCCGGATCTCGCCGCGGCCGTGGACGAGTGCGTTGTCCAGCAGGGCGCCCATGATCTGCGCGATCGCCGCCTCCGCGACGCGCACCGGCTCAAGCCCCCGCTCACACCGCACCACCAGCGGCCGTCCGGCCTCCGCCGCGGCGGCGCGGTAGCGCTCCGCCACGCGTTCGGCTACGTGGGCCGCGTCTACGGCGACGTCGCCTCCGTGGGTCTCGCGGGCCAGGCGCAGCAGCTCCTCCACCGTCTCGGCCAGGTGCTCGGCACGCCGCAACGCCGTCGCGACCGCCTCGCGCCGGACGTCCTCCCCCACCGTCTGCGCCGACTCCAGGCCGAGCACCAGGGCCGTCAGCGGAGTGCGCAGCTGGTGCGACACCGCGGTGGTGAACCGCCGCTCGCGCTCCAGCACCTCGCCGAGCCTGCGCGCCGTCGCCGCGAGCGCCTGGCCGGCGACGTCGGCCTCGCGGATCCCGGTGCGAGGAGCCTGGATGGTGAAGTCGCCGTCGCCGAGGGCGCGGGCGACCGTGGTCAGGCGCTCCAACGGAATCGCCACCCGGCGCGCCAGGTGCCAGGCCAGCAGCGCCGACAACGTGACCACCACCGAACCCAGCCCCGCCAGCAGCAGGCAGGCCCGCCGCCAGCGGTCGGTCACGACGTGCCACGGCATCCACACCCGCACCGCCGCCTCGACCCGGCCGCCGCGCGTGACCGGCGCTGCGACCACTAGATGACCAGCCTCAACACCCTGATGGAACCCGCCCCGGCGGACCATCGCGGCGACCCGCGAGACCGCAGGCCCCTCCCCGGCGATCCGGTGGCCGTCCGGCGCGTAGAGGGCGACGTCGACGTCGTGGGAGAGCTCGTCGAGACCCGCCAGGGCCCCGGCGCCGGAGGCCGGCCGCGCGCCGACCTCCGCGGCGACCCAGACGGCGTCGCGTTGGAGCATCACCACCGCACCGGACCGGTAGACCTCCGCCAGCGCCCAAGCCAGCGGGAGCGTGAACAGCAGAACGCCGCACGCCGTCACCGCCACCATCGACACCAGCACCCGGCTGCGCAGCCGGGTGCTCCGAGGCCGCCACCAGGTTTTCTCGTCCGACACACCGCAATCCTGCCTTGGCAAATCCCGTATGTCGCAGAAGCCTGCGCGTGTCGGGGCGGCGAGGAATTCGGTACGTAGGTACACCCGCAGGAGGGTGTCTGGCCCCACTGTTTCGCGGGCCCGTGAACGACACGCTGGACCTGTCTGAGAACTCGTCTTCTCGAAGGGATCCATCGCCATGTCCGAGTACTTGCGGACCGTCAAGCACCGTCGCCGCGCCGCCTCGGTCCTCATCCTGGCCGCCGCCGCAACCGTGACGACCGCCACGACCGGGACCGCCGCATTCGGCGCGGCAACCCCCACCCCGGCCGGCACAAAGCAGCTCACGAAACTGGCCCAGCAGGTCGTGGACGACGGCGCGCCCGGAATCGTCGTGCGCCTCGGCGGCACCGGAGCGCGGCCGGTGGAGATCGCCCGGCAGGCGCCCTTCACGCGCGCCGACGGCCGACTCGACGCCGACGACAGGGTCCGCATGGGCTCCAACACCAAGACCATGGTCGCGACCCTCGTCCTCCAGCAGGTCGCGCAGCACCGCATCGCATTGACCGACCCGGTGGAGAAGTGGCTGCCGGGGCAGGTGCCGAACGGCTCGGCCATCACCGTCAGGATGCTGCTGAACCACACCAGCGGCCTGTACAACTACCTGGACGACCCCGCCGTCCTGGCCTCGTTCATCGGCCAGAACCCGCATGACTGGACCCCACAGGAGTTGCTGGCCGCCGGGGTCGCGCACCCCGCGCTGTTCGCACCTGGCGCGCAGTTCTCCTACAGCAACACCAACTACATAGCGCTCGGCCTGATCCTCCAGAAGGCCACCGGCCGCAGCCTGCCCGACCTGCTCCAGGACGACATAGCGCGGCCGTTGGGCCTGCACGACACCTACCTCGCCAGCGCACACCACAACGACCCCGGCCTGGCGCACGGCTACGAGCCCGACGCCGCCGACCTGGCCCCGTACCTGCCGCCAACCGTACCGGCCGGGACCTCCTTCGCCGGGCCGGCCCGCGGCGACTTCGTCGACGTCACCGCGATCAACCCCAGCGATCTGTGGGCGGCGGGCGGCATCGTGTCCACAGCCGAGGACTGGGCCCGGTTCGACAGCGCCCTGATGTCCGGCCGGCTGCTGCCGAAGGCCGAGCTCCAGGAAATGCGCACCACCGTCCCCGAAGACCCGGCCGAGCCCGACGGCGACGGCTACGGCCTGGGCCTGCGCAAAGTCGTCTTCCCCTGCGGCACCGTCTGGGGCCACGACGGCCAGGCCCCCGGCTACTTCAGCCAGACGTACACCGACGCGACCGGGAAGCACACCGTCTCGATCATCACGACCACGATCTTCGGCGTCGCCAACCCGAAGACCACCGCGGCCTACCAGAAGCTCACGGACGCAGCAGTGTGCAGCATGCTCGGCAAGCCGGTCCCCGCGTCCTGAGACAAGCAGGTCGATCCCGCTATGGTCGATGTTCATGGTGACCGATTCGCCGGATAAGACAGATAAGTTCATCTCCGAAGCCTTCGCGCGTCGCGCCGAGCCGATCGCCGGGCTCTCCGGCTCGGCCGACGCCGTCGCCGAGACGTGCCTGGCCATGGCGCGAGCCTTCCGGGGCGGCGGTCGGCTGCTCGTGTTCGGTACCGGCACCGCGGCCACCGACGCCCAGCACGTCTCGGTCGAGTTCGTGCACCCGGTGATCGTGGGCAAGCGCGCGCTGCCGGCGTTCTCGCTGGCAGCGGACTCGGCGACGGTGACCGGGCTGGCCAGCTCCGTGGGCCTCGAAGAGGTCTTCGCACACCAGCTGCGGGTGCTCGGGCGGCCGGCTGACATCGCTTTGGGGATCTCAGGGGACGGCGAGTGCCCTGCGATGGCTCGCGCGCTGGTTGCCGCGCGCGAGCTCGGCATGACCACGGTCGCGTTGGTGGGTGGAAGCACCGAGAGCGGCGAACCCGGCGGAGCGATCGCCAAGCACGCACTGGCAGACCACTGCCTCACCGTGCAATCCAACGACCCCCGCGTAGTCAAGGAAGGACACGTCACCCTCTACCACCTGCTGTGGGAGCTGACGCACGCCTTCCTGGAGCAGCCGCACGCCGCCGATCCCGCACAAAACCCCGAACCAGCCAGCGACGGCATCACAGGGCTCTACCCCTTCCTCTACGCCGGCGAAGCGTCCGTCCCCGACCTGACCGCCGAGGTCGCCGCCTCGGCCCGAGCGAAGATCGCCGAGATCGTCGACCTCCGACGCGCGATCGGAGTGGCGGAGGCGCAGAACCTCGCGGCCTGCGCGAAGGCGCTGGCACGCGGCTTCGCCGACGGCGCCACGCTCCTGGCGTTCGGCAACGGCGGCAGCAGCTCCGACGCGCAGGACGTCGTCCACACCTTCCTCGACCCGGGCCCCAGCGCGACGGCCCGGCCCGCACTGTGCCTGACCAACGACACCGCCGTGCTCACGGCACTGTCCAACGACATCGGCTTCGACGTGGTCTTCGCCCGCCAGCTCCAGGCCGTCGGCCGCCCCGGCGACGTCGTTGTCGCGGTCTCCACCAGCGGCGGCTCGGCCAACGTGCTGGCCGCGCTGGCCGCCGCCCGCAAGAGCGGGATGACGACCGTCGGCTTCGCCGGCTACGACGGCGGCCGGATGGCCGAACCGGGCCTGGTCGACCACCTGTTCGCGGTCCCCTCCGCCTCGGTCCACCGAATCCAGGAAATCCAGACCACGCTGTACCACGTGCTGTGGGAGCTGGTGCAGGCCGAGCTGGCTCACCCATAGTCACAGATCACGCGCAGCCCAGCCGGTCCCGAGCCCCGCACACCGCAGCCTGGCCGAGGCTGATCCCGCCATCGTTCGGCGGAACCCGGCGATGGGTCAGAACCCTGAACCCGGCGGTCTCCAGCCCCGCGACACACCGCTCGACCAGCAGCACGTTCTGGAACACGCCACCGGACAACGCGACCGTGGCCAGCCCGGTGTCGCCCCGCAGCCGTTCGCAGACCTCGACGACCACCGCCGCCAGACCGTTGTGGAACCGCGCCGCGACGACCGGCACCGCGACCCCGGCGTCGAGGTCGGCCAACGCGGCGGCGACCAGGTCCGAACCGTGGACCAGCACACCGCTCGCCGACTCGATCCGGGCAACGTAACGACCGGTCTCGGAGCGGTCGGCGAGTTGCTCGAACTCGATCGCCGCCTGGCCCTCGTACGAAACCGAGTCCCGCACCCCGGCCAGCGCCGCGACCGCATCGAACAGCCGTCCCGCGCTCGATGTCAGAGGCGAGTTCACACCGGCGCGCGCCATGCTCAGCACCTGGTCGAGCCGGGTGTCGTGCCGGGCACGGAACGCTTTCAGGGTCGGCGTGTCGGGCCATTGCAGCCCGAAGGCAGCATCGAGATACGCGGCGGCCATCCGCCAAGGCTCGCGCACGGCGCGCGCGCCGCCCGGCATCGCCACCGGCGCCAGATGCGCGGCGCGCGTGAACCCGGCCAGGTCCGCGACCAGGAACTCGCCGCCCCACAACGTGCCGTCCGTACCCATGCCGAGCCCGTCGAAGGCGACCCCGATGACCGGGCCGGCGACCTCGTTGTCCGCCAGGCACGAGGCGATGTGGGCGTGGTGGTGCTGGACGCCCAACAGCTCGACGTCGCATTCGAGCGCGTACTTGGTCGACAGGTACTCAGGGTGCAGATCGTGGACCACGATTTCCGGTGCGACGGAGAAAAGCCGCCGGAAGTGTTCGATCCCTTCGGTGAACGACTGAAGCGTCTCGTGGTTCTCCAGGTCGCCGATGTGATGCGAAACGAAAGCGTGCCGGTCGCGCGCCAGGCAGAAAGTGTTCTTCAGCTCCGGACCGCAGGCCAGGACATGGCGCGGGAACTCCCAGGGCAGCGTCAGCGGCGCCGGTGCGAACCCCCGGGAGCGCCTGATCGGCAGCGGTCCTCCCCGGCTGGCGCGCAGCACGGAGTCGTCGACGCGGGTGTGGATGGCGCGATCGTGGACCAGGAACGCGTCAGCGATGCCCGCGAGGCGGTTCAGCGCGTCGTCGTCGCGGTACGCGATGGGCTCGCTGGACACATTTCCGCTGGTCATCACCAGTGGCTCGGGGTGGGCCGCGGCGAGCAGGTGGTGCAGCGGCGAGTAGGGCAGCAGCACGCCGAGGCCACGTTGGCCGGGTGCCACGGAGGCGGCGATGCGGGCGTCGGGACGGCGTTCCAACAGCACGATCGGCCTGGCGATGTCGAGCAGCAGCGCCTCCTCGACGTCGTCGATCACGCACAGTCGCCGGGCGGCCTCGACGTCGGACACCATGAGCGCCAGCGGCCGTTCCTCGCGGTGCTTGCGGCTCCGCAGGGTGCTGACGGCGTGCTCGTTCGAGGCGGCGACCGCGAGGTGGTAGCCGCCCAGCCCTTTGATCGCGACGATCGCCCCCCGCGTCAGCAGATCGGCGGCGCGGGTCACGGGCTCGCCGGTCAGCGGTGCGCCGTCGGCGGAGAGCAGCCGAAGTCGCGGGCCGCAGTCGGGGCAGCAGACGGGCTGCGCGTGGAAGCGCCGGTCCAGCGGGTCCTGATACTCGCGCTCGCACGGCTCGCACAGCGTGAACGCCGCCATCGTCGTCCCCCGCCGGTCATAGGGCAGCTCGCGGACGATGGTGTAGCGGGGTCCGCAGTTGGTGCAGTTGGTGAACGCGTAGGCGTGGCGGCGGTCTGCGGGATCGGCCATCTCGGACAGGCAGTCGGCGCAGGTGGCGGTGTCCGGGGCCACCAGCACGGTCCGTGACCCGGACGGGTCGCTGGCGGAGATCGTGAACCCGGCCTGGCCGGTGACGGCGGCCGACTCGACGGTCACGCGCTCGACCTCCACGCGCTCGACCCGAGCCAGCGGCGGTGCCTGCGTGGACAGCGCGTCCACCAAACAGTCCAGCGCCGCGGCCGCGCCCTCCGCCTCGATCACCACGCCCCGGCCGTCGTTGCCGACGAACCCGGTCAGGCCCAGGCGGGAGGCCACGCCGTACACGAACGGCCGGAACCCGACGCCCTGCACGACCCCTTCGACCCGGACGCGGATCCGCGTCATTTCCGGTTTTCCGACCCCGCCGGCGGTGATCCTCATGGTCTATCAATAGCGGGCGAACCACCCCGAACCTTCGTAGCTTGGACCTCGCGTCGGTCCGTGCCGGGCACGGACCGTCTTTGCGAACCGGAGGCGATCATGCCGACAGCCGAAGCAGTCCTCGCCGAGGACACCCTGGTCCACGTGCTCTGGATCAACGCCGGACTCAGCTGCGACGGGGACTCGGTCGCCCTGACGGCGGCCACCCAGCCGAGCATCGAGGAGATCGCGCTCGGGGCGCTTCCCGGGCTGCCGAAGGTGGCCGTGCACTGGCCGCTGATCGACTACGAGTGCGGCCCGACCGGCGGCGCGGACGACTTCCTGGAGTGGTTCTGGAAGGCCGACCGCGGCGAGTTGGAGCCGTTCGTGCTGGTGGTCGAGGGCTCGATCCCGAACGAGGCGATCAAGGACGAGGGCTACTGGGCCGCGTTCGGCACCGACCCGCGGACCGGACAGCCGATCACCACCGCCGAATGGGTGACCCGGCTGGCCCCGAAGGCGACCGTGGTGCTCGCGGTCGGGACGTGCGCGACCTACGGCGGCATCCACGCGATGTCCGGCAACCCGACCGGGGCGATGGGCGTCCCGGACTTCCTGGGCTGGGACTGGAAGTCCAAGGCGGACATCCCGATCGTGTGCGTGCCGGGCTGCCCGATCCAGCCGGACAACCTGAGCGAGACCATCACCTACCTGCTGTACCAGGCCACCGGCCAGGCGCCGATGATCCCGCTGGACGACAAGCTGCGTCCGCAGTGGCTGTTCGGCGCGACCGTGCACGAGGGCTGCGACCGCGGCGGCTACTACGAGCAGGGCCAGTTCGCCAGCGAGTACGGCACCCCGACCTGCCTGGTGAAGCTGGGCTGCTGGGGGCCGGTCGTGCACTGCAACGTGCCCAAGCGCGGCTGGATCAACGGCGTCGGCGGCTGCCCGAACGTCGGCGGGATCTGCATCGGCTGCACGATGCCCGGCTTCCCCGACAAGTTCATGCCGTTCATGGACGAGCCGCCCGGCGCGACCGTGTCCACCCTGGCCTCCGGCGCCTACGGGAAGGTGATCCGCAAGCTGCGCCACTTCACCGAGGACAGCGCCGACCACGAGCCGAAGTGGCGGCACACCGGCGAGAAGCTGACCACCGGCGCGAAGCGCACCTGGTAGGCGGTCGGCAAGAGTTCCGCAACGACTCCATCCCGAAGATCACGAAGATCCCGAAGATCCCGACTCCATCCCGAAGACCCGGACCACCCCCGAGGGGACGAACCGCATGACCGCCACCACGAACAAGCGCGCCAAAGCCTCCGCCGACGGCCTCGTGGAAATGGCCTGGGACCCCATCACCCGGATCGTCGGGAGCCTGGGCATCTACACGAAGATCGACTTCAAGAACATGACGGTGCCGGAATGCCACAGCACCTCGTCGATCTTCCGCGGCTACAGCCTGTTCATGAAGGGCAAGGACCCGCGCGACGCGCACTTCATCACCAGCCGCATCTGCGGCATCTGCGGCGACAACCACGCCACCTGCTCCTGCTACGCGCAGAACATGGCCTACGGCGTGAAGCCGCCGCACCTCGGCGAGTGGATCGTGAACCTCGGCGAGGCCGCGGAGTACATGTTCGACCACAACATCTTCCAGGAGAACCTGGTCGGCGTGGACTACTGCGAGCGGATGGTCAAGGAGACCAACCCCTCGGTCCTGGCCAAGGCGGAGAACACCCCGGCGCCGCACGCCGACGCGCACGGCTACAAGACCATCGCGGACATCATGCGCGCCCTGAACCCGTTCAGCGGCGAGTTCTACCGCGAGGCGCTGCAGGTCAGCCGGTCGACGCGGGAGATGTTCTGCCTGATGGAGGGCCGGCACGTCCACCCCTCGACGCTGTACGCCGGCGGCGTGGGCACGGTCGCGACCATCCAGCTCATGACGGACTACATGTCCCGCCTGATGCGCTACGTGGAGTTCATGAAGGCGGTCGTGCCGATGCACGACGACCTGTTCGACTTCTTCTACCAGGCGCTGCCCGGGTACGAGAACGTCGGCCTGCGCCGGACGCTGCTGGGCTGCTGGGGCTCGTTCCAGGACCCGGAGTACTGCAACTTCTCCTACGCGGACATGAGCGACTGGGGTCGCAAGATGTTCGTCACGCCGGGCGTCGTGGTCGACGGCAAGCTGGTCACCAACGACCTGGTGGACATCAACCTCGGTATCCGGATCCTGCTGGGCAGCTCGTACTACGAGGACTGGAAGGACCAGGAGGTCTTCGTCACCCACGACCCGCTGGGCAACCCGGTGGATCCGCGGCATCCGTGGAACCAGCACACGAACCCGCGGCCGGCCAAGCGGGACCTGGAGGACAAGTACAGCTGGGTGATGTCGCCGCGCTGGTACGACGGCAAGGACTACCTGGCGCTGGACACCGGCGGCGGGCCGATCGCGCGGCTGTGGTCCACGGCGCTGTCCGGGCTCGTCGACATCGGGTACGTCAAGGCCACCGGTCACAGCGTCCTGATCGAGCTGCCCAAGACCGCGCTCAAGCCGCCGGTCACGTTCGAGTGGAAGATCCCGAAGTGGAGCAACACTCTCGAACGCAACCGGGCCCGCACGTACTTCCAGGCCTACGCGGCCGCCTGCGCGCTGCACTTCGCCGAGAAGGCGCTGGAGGAGATCCGCGCCGGACGCACCAAGACCTGGGAGAAGTTCGAGGTGCCGGACGAGGCGATCAGCTGCGGCTTCACCGAGGCGGTGCGCGGCGTGCTGTCGCACCACATGGTCATCCGGGACGGGAAGATCGCGAACTACCACCCCTACCCGCCGACGCCGTGGAACGCCAGCCCGCGTGACTCCTACGGGACGCCCGGACCGTATGAGGACGCGGTGCAGGACCAGCCGTTGTTCGAGGAGAACAAGGGGGACGCGTTCAAGGGCATCGACATCATGCGCACCGTGCGCAGCTTCGACCCGTGTCTGCCGTGCGGGGTGCACATGTACCTCGGCGGCGGGAAGACGCTGCAGAAGCTGCACACGCCGACGATGGCGTCGCCGGAGTGACGGCGCGGGAGGACGGCGCGGCGGGTGCGGCGCCGGACCGGCTGGTCGAGGTCGGCGAGCGGTTGGAGCGGGTGCTGGAGGGTGGCGCGCCGGAAAGTCCGGTGGCCCGGGAGGACGCGCGGGAACTGGTGCGTCTGCTCACGGACCTCTACGGCGAGGTGTTGGAGCGGGTGCTCAGCCTCGCCGACGACGCCGGCTCGCTGACCGACGACCTGCTCGCACGGCTCGCGGATGATCGGCTGGTAGGCAGCCTGCTGCTGGTGCATGGGTTGCATCCGTACAGCGTTCAGGAGCGAGTGGAGCGCGCGCTCGCGTCGCTGCGGCTCGAACGGCACAGCGCCGAGGCCGCGGTGATGGTGTCGGACGACGGGGCGGTCCGGGTGAGCGTCGCCGCGTCGGGTTGCGGGTCGGCGGCGGTTGTCGACCTGGTGCGCGCGGCTGTCGAGGAGGCGGCGCCGGACGCCGACGTCCACGTCGAAGCCGAAGCTGCTCGGTCCGGCGCACCGGCCTTCATCCCGCTCGAAACATTGATGCCGAACCGCGCGACGGTTCGCACATGAGCCGCGCCACTGCCGAGCCGCTGGCCGTGCTGCGCCGTATCCGTGCGGCTGGATCCGCGCCAGAGCAGACCAGTAATGCGGCTAATGCGGCGCCGACAGTCCCCGAACGCTGCGAGTTGTGCGCGACGCCGGTGCCGCCCGAGCATCGCCACGTCGTGAACCTGGACAGCCGCGCGCTCCTGTGCGCGTGCCGTCCGTGCTCGCTGCTGTTCGAGTATCCAGACGCCGCGCTGGCCTACCGCACCGTGCCCGAGCGCTACGCCGCGCTCCCTGCGTTGTCGCGTACCGAGTGGGACAGCCTCGAAGTGCCGGTCGGCCTGGCGTTCGTCTTCCGCAACTCGCGGCAGGACCGCGCCGTCGTCTGCTATCCCGGGCCGGCCGGCGTCACGGAGGCGGACCTCTCGGTCGAGGTGTCGGAGGCGTTCGCCGGGGCCGCGCCGGATGTGGAGGCGGTGCTGATCCGGGCGCAGGACGGCGGCTTCGAGCGCTTCGTCGTCCCGATCGACGTGTGCTACGCGCTGGTGGGGCAGATGCGGACGCTGTGGCGCGGGTTCGACGGCGGTCCCGAGGCTCATGCCCGTGTCGCGGAATTCTTCGCTGATGTCGAGGGCAAGACTGTCGAACGCAAGGCGGTGTGGTAGCAGTGTCCGAACTCGCTTTCACTGTCCTGGACATCAAGCCCGAGCCGTACGCCGCCGCGCCGAACCTGGCCGTGCGCCTGCGCATCACCAAGGCCACCGGCGCACGCATTCACGCGATCGCGCTCCGCTGCCAGGTCCGGATCGAGCCGCAGCGCCGCGCCTACGAGCCGGTGGAGAAGACCGACCTGGCGGACCTGTTCGGTGTCGCGTCCCGGTGGGGCGAGACTCTCAAGCCCCTGTTGTGGACGCAGACCTCTGTGATGGTGCCGGGGTTCACGGAGGCGGTCGATGTCGATCTGCCTCTGCCGTGCACGTACGACTTCGAGGTGGCCGCGGCCAAGTACCTCCAGGCGCTCGGCGACGGCGACGTCCCGCTGAGCCTGCAGTTCAGCGGCACGGTCTTCACGCGCGGCGAGTCCGGCTTCGGCGTGGAGCAGATCCCCTGGCATCTGGAGGCCGGACACCGCATGCCGATCCGCGTGTGGCGCGAGCTGATGGACGCCCATTTCCCGAACAGCGGCTGGATCCGCCTGGACCGCGAGACGTTGCGGCGGCTCGGCAGGTACCGGACCGAGCGTGGCTTGATCGGCTGGGACCGGGTGTTCGCCGAGCTGCTGCCGGCCGAGGAACTGGAGGCTTCGCGATGACCGGCCACACCCCCACGGCCGCCCCGCCCCGGGACGAACCGCGCCTGGCCGACGCGCGCCGCGTGGCCGACGCGATCCTGTTCGAGGGCTACATCCTGTATCCGTACCGGTCGACGTCGGCGAAGAACCAGCTCCGCTGGCAGTTCGGGATGCTCGGGCCGGTCGGCGCGGTCGAGGCGGGGGTCGGCGAGGAATCGGGCGCGCGGACCTCGCTGCTGGTCGCGCCGGAGGTGCAGCCCGGGGCGGAGTTCGGGATCGACCTGACATTGCGCTTCCTGCACCCGCAGTTCCGGGCCGTCGAGCGGGCGACCGGATCAGGGTTCGAACCGGTCCATGCCCTGCACATCCACGACGCGCAGTGGGTGCCCTGGCACGAGGCGATCGTCCGCGAGGTGCCGATCGCCGGTATCACGGACGACGCGGTGTTCCCCATCGCGATCGCGGGCGGGGAGGAGACCGAGCTGCTGTACGACGCCGGCCGACTCGCCGGACGTCTGGTGCGCACGCGCGAGCCGCTGAGCGCGCAGGTGCGCGTCACGGTGCGGAGCATCGACGCGGAGCAGCCGCTCGTGGCGGTCGACATCGAGGTAGAGAACCTGGGGCGCTGGGACCCCGCCTCGGCCGCCGAGGCAGGCCAGGCAGGCCAGGCCCCCCGCACCGCCGCCCGGGATATCGCCGCGCGCGCCTCCTTCGCCGGGGCTCACCTCGTGGTCCGCGCCCATGGCGGCCGGTTCCTGTCGCCGACCGATGCCCCGCCGTGGGCCGCCGACGCTTCGGCGGCGTGTGAGCAGTACCGCTGGTGGCCGGTGCTGCTCGGGGCCGAAGGCGGCCCGGACGACATGGCGCTGGTGTCGCCGATCATCCTGTCCGACCGGCCCAGCGTCGCGCCGGAGAGCGCCGGGGACTTCTTCGACGCCACGGAGATCGACGAGATGCTGGCGCTGCGCGTGCGGACCCTGACCGACGACGAGAAGGCCCAGGCCCGGGGCACCGATCCGCGGGCCGCCGAGATCATCGACCGCTGCGACACCATGTCCGACGAGGCGCTCGCCGGACTGCACGGGACGGTGCGCGACTCCGCGGACGCCACCATCAGCACCGACACCCCCTGGTGGGACCCGGCCGCCGACGCCTCGGTAGCCCCCGAGCACGACACCGTCCTCGTCGCCGGCGTCACCGTGCGCAAAGGCAGCAGCGTGCGCCTGCGCCCCATGCGCCGCGCCGACGCCCAGGACATGTTCCTCGAAGGACAGAACGCCACCGTGACCGCCGTCCTGCACGACGTCGACGGCGGCACACACGTCGCGGTCACCCTCGACGCCGACCCCGGCAACGACCTGCACGCCTGGTACGGCCGCTACCACTACTTCGCCCCCGACGAACTGGAACCCCTGCGATGAGCCCGCGCGTCCTGGTGGCCGGTATCGGCAACGTCTTCCTCGGCGACGACGGCTTCGGCTCCGAGGCCGCCCGGCGGCTGGCCGCTGAGCCGCTGCCCGAGGGCGTGACCGTGGTCGACTACGGCATCCGCGGCATGCACCTGGCCTTCGACCTCCTCGACGGCTACGACGCCCTGGTGCTCGTCGACGCGCTGCCGCACGGCGGCGCGCCCGGGGACGTCACCGTCCTGGAAGTCGGCGAGGCCGACCTCGGCGACGGCGAGTTCGACGCGCACGGCATGAACCCGGTCTCGGTCCTGGCCAGCCTCGGCACGCTCGGCGGCCGGCTGCCGCCGCGTACGCACGTGGTCGGCTGCGAACCGCGCGACGTCGACGAGGGCATCGGGCTGAGCCCGGAGGTCGCCGCGGCCGTGGACACCGCGCTGTCTGCCATCCGGGTGCTTATCTCCGCCAAACCGGTACAACAGCCGAGCACCGCGAAAGGTGTGTGACATGAAGCTACTCGGTGTGCTGAGCGCGACAGCTCTGACCGCGATCGGCGTGGCCGCCTCGGTTCTGGCGGTGCGCTCGCTCCCGGACGTCATGCGCTACCTGAAGATGCGGAGCATGTGACATGCACGAGATCGGTTACTGCACCGGCGTTCTGGAGGCCGTGGAACGCCGCGCCGAGGGACGGCCGGTAGCCCGGATCGGCGTGCTGGTCGGGACCCTGCACCGGATCTCCCCCGCCGCGTTCGAGCAGTCCTTCCAGCTGGTGGCCGACGGCGGGGTCGCGGCCGAGGCGCAGACCGAGGTGCAGATCTCGCCGGTGCGCGCCACGTGCGCGGCGTGCCCGGCCTCGTTCGAGGCCGCCGAGGCCGCGCCGACCTGCCCGGACTGCCACAGCACGGACGTCGCCACCGAGGGCGGCGACGAGCTGGTGCTGCAGTGGGTCGAGTTCCGAAAGGACCGTTGAGCCGTGTGCCTGGCCATCCCCGGGCAGGTCGCCGAGATCCTGCCGGACACCGATGAGCAGCTGGCCGTGATCGACGTGGTCGGCGTCAAGCGGAAGATCAACATCGGGCTGCTGGACCGGGGCGCGCTGGCCCCCGGCGACTGGGTGCTGATCCATGTCGGCTTCGCGATGTCCAAGGTGGACGAGCGGGAGGCGGCCGAGGCGCTGGCCGTGCTGGAGATGATGGGCCAGGCCTTCGACGAGGAGTTGCAGGCCGTGGCGGAATCGGATCCGGTGTGAGCGCGGGGCGGGTCGACGACGGTGCTGCCGATCTCACGGCGTGCTCCACCGACGGCGAGTGCATCACCTGCGGCGATGTCGCGGTGCCGCTGACTGTCGTCTCCGTCGCCGGGAGCGACGCGCGCTGCCGCGACAAAGACGGCCGCGAGGAGAGCGTCGCGTTGGAGTTCGTCGGCCCGGTCGACGTCGGCGACCGCGTGCTGGTGCACGCCGGGGTCGCCATCGAGCTGCTGCCGGCCGCGCCCGCAGAATTCGCCGAACCTGCCGAACCCGCCGAGCCCGTGTCCGAAGTCTGACAAGACAGGAGTGGCGCGATGCGCTTCGTCGACGAATACCGCGACCCCGATCTGGCCCGGGCGCTGTCCGCGCAGATCGCCGCCCTCACCGAGCCGGGACGGCACTACAAGTTCATGGAGGTGTGCGGCGGCCACACGCACGCCATCTACCGCTACGGCGTCCACGACTTGCTGCCGGAGAACATCGAACTCGTGCACGGCCCCGGCTGCCCGGTCTGCGTGATCCCGATGGGCCGCGTGGACGACGGCATCGCGATCGCCGAACAGCCCGGCGTGATCCTCACCTGCTTCGGCGACATGATGCGCGTCCCCGGCGGCCGCGGCTCGTTCCTGGAGGCCAACGCCCGCGGCACCGACATCCGCATGGTGTACTCGCCGCTGGACGCGCTGCGCATCGCGCGGGAGAACCCGGACCGGCAGGTCGTGTTCTACGCCATCGGCTTCGAGACCACGGCGCCGTCGACCGCGCTGACCGTGCTGCGCGCCGAGCAGGAGGGCGTCGAGAACTTCTCGGTGATGTGCAGCCACGTCACGATCATCCCGGCGATCAAGGCCATCCTGGACTCGCCCGACCTGCGGCTGGACGCCTTCATCGGCCCCGGGCACGTCTCGACGGTCATCGGCTGCCGGCCCTACGAGTTCATCGCGCGCGAGCACGGCAAGCCGGTGGTGTGCGCGGGGTTCGAACCGCTGGACGTGCTGCAGTCCGTGCACATGATCATGAAGCAGCTCGCCGAGGGCCGCAGCGAGGTCGAGAACCAGTACGGCCGCGTGGTCCGCTGGGACGGCAACGAGTTGGCGCTCCAGGCGTTGAGCCGGGTCTTCGAGCTGCGGCCGTTCTTCGAGTGGCGCGGGCTCGGCTCGATCCCGCAGTCGGCGCTGCGCTTCACCCCGGCCTACGCGCGCTTCGACGCCGAGCAGCGGTACGCGTTGCCCGGGGTGCGCGTCGCGGACCCGAAGGCTTGTCAGTGCGGCGAGGTGCTCAAGGGGGTGCTCAAGCCGTGGGAGTGCAAGGTGTTCGGGACGGCGTGCACGCCGGAGACGCCGATCGGCACCTGCATGGTCTCCTCCGAAGGCGCGTGCGCGGCCTACTACAACTTCGGGCAGTACTCGCGCGAACGCCTCGATCTGCAAGTTCTCTGAGATACCCGCATACGTGGTTCACGGTTCTTCGACGGGAGTAGCGATGGCGAAGGTCCTCACCGAGGAGGAAGTCGGCGAGCGGATCGAGGCCATGCGGCGCCGGCCGCAGCGCTTCCGCGACGACCGGATCACCATGGCGCACGGCGCGGGCGGCAAGGCCAGCCGGGCGCTGATCGAGGGCCTGGTCGTGCCGCTGCTCGGGGTGAGCGCGCCGGCCTCGCTCAGCGACGCGGCACCGCTGGCGATCGACGGCGCACGGCTGGCTTTCACCACGGACGCGTTCGTGGTCCGGCCGCTGAGCTTCCCCGGCGGCACCATCGGCGACCTGGCCGTCAACGGCACGGTCAACGACCTCGCGGTCAGCGGCGCGCGGCCCCTGGAGCTGGCGCTGGCGATGATCCTGGAGGAGGGGCTGCCGGCCGAGGTGCTTCAGGAGCAGGTCAGCGCGATCGCCGCCGCGGCCACGCAGGCCGGCGTGCGGGTGGCGACCGGCGACACCAAGGTGGTCGAACGCGGCAAGTGCGACGGCATGTACCTCACGACCACCGGAATCGGCGTGCTGCACGAGGACGCACGCCTGGACCCGGCGCGCGTCCGGCCCGGCGACAAGGTCCTGGTCTCGGGCTCGATCGGCGATCATGGCGTAGCCATCATGCTCGCACGCGGTGGCCTGGACCTGGAGGCCGAAGTACGCAGCGACACCCGCAGCCTGTGGCCGGTGGCCCGGGCGATGCTGGACGCCTGCGGCCCGGACATCCGCTGCCTGCGCGACGCCACGCGCGGCGGCGTGGCGACGGTCCTGAACGAGATCGCGGTGGCCGCCGAGGTCGGCGTCCTGATCGCGGAGGATCGCGTGCCGGTGCGCCCCGAGGTCACGGGGGCGTGCGAGATCCTGGGCATCGACCCGTTGTACGTCGCGAACGAGGGCAAGCTCGTGGCCTTCGTCGCCCCGGAGGCCGCGGACGCGGCGCTGGAGGCGATGCGCCGCACCGAAGGGGGCGCGGATGCGGCGCTGGTCGGCGAGGTGCGCGCCGAGCCGCCGGGGCGGGTGCTCGGGCGGACGGGGTTCGGGGGGCATCGGATCATCGATGTGCTGGTGGGGGATCCGCTGCCGCGGATTTGCTGAGGGCTGACTTGCTTTGCTGAGGGCTGATTTGCGCGGCGGACGATCTGCTGGCGGCCAAATTGCCGGCGGCCGAATTGCGGGCAGCCGATCAGCTGGCTCCGCTCTGGTAGTCCGACAGACCCGAGCCGGCCGGCCCCAGGCGAACGCCCGGAGCCGGCCGATCCAGCTCAGCCCGTTACTTGTTGAGATGCTGCTTGGCCCGCGCGCTCAGCTGCTCGACCTTGCCCTTGGCCTCCATGCCGTCGTCGTCGGTGACCGCCCCGGCCACTTCCTTGGCCTTGCCCTTGACCCCCTGGCCGACGTTCTTCGCGGTGTCCTTGGCCTTGTCGGCCGCGTGCTCGGCCCGGGCTTCGTCCTGGTCGGCCTGGCCCTCGGCCTGCATGCGCTCGTTCCCGGCGGCCTTGCCGGCGGCTTCCTTGATCTTTCCCTTGGCGTCCTTGGCAGCGTGCTTGGCCTTGTTTCCGACGCTCATGGCGGTTCCTTTCTGCGGATATCTCGATCACGTGAGGCGTCCTCGTAACCGGCGCGCAGCGGATGAAACGGTCGACATGACATGAATCACCTGTCAACGGCTGCCTTGCACGTCGACCGGGGGGAACTGCTCGAATTCTTCGAGCGTGCAGCGCAGCCGCAGGCCGTCCGGCCCCACCTCGGCCGGTGCCACCTCCAGCGCCGTCATCGGTATCAGGCGCGCGATCCCGCCCTCGTGCCGTGGCCGCAGAGCCACCTGCACAGCAAAGGTACCCGTGGGGTCCAGGTCGATCCGCTCCACCTCGCCGACGAAGCCCTCGTCGCCCTTCACCGCCATGCCTATGACAATCTCAATGGTGTTTCCCATGTGGTGACTTCCTTTTCGACGGTGGCGCTGACGTTGACGTTGACGTGGGCGCTGACACTGACACGGACGCCGGCGTCGGTGCCGATTCCGACGACGCACGCGCCACGATGCCCGCCCCGGAAGGCCGAACCGGAGTACTACCGGGATGGACCGCAGCGGTTCCCGGAGTCGGTGCGGTGGTCGGCGACGAGCCGGCCGCTCCGGCACCGGGAATCATCGGCCCCGGGATGCGGATGTGGCCCGAGGCACCGGGCGTCAACCGGGCGGCGCCCAGGCCGACGACAGCGACAGCAGCACACGCCGCCACGCCGACGGCAGCCAGACGCCGGCGAGTCGTCGCGGCTGAGACGACAGGCTCCGAACCGCCGGAGACAGAGCCGGAGCCGACGCCGGAAGCCCAGGCATCGACGACGGGAAGCCGCATCGTGTGGTCGCTCGCCATGACCGCGGGCAGCTCGTCCTCAGCGTCCGCCATCAGGGCACTGACCTCACCCGCCTTCGGCCGAACAGCCGGGTCCTTCGCCGTGAGCGTCCGCAGCACCCGCATCCACCCCGGCCCGAGCCGCGCGGGGATCCGCGGCGGCCGCAGCGCGTTGGCCGTCGCCCGCTCCATCGGCGTGCCCTGATACGCGCGCTCGCCGGTCAGCGCCTCCAGCAGCACCAGCCCCAGCGCGTAGACGTCCGTCGCGGGCGTCACCGAAAGCCCCTGCGCCTGCTCGGGCGCGAGGTAGCCGGCGGTGCCGACGACGCAGTCGGTGCTCGTGAGCGCCGGACTGTCGGCGGCGTGCGCGTAGCCGAAGTCCGCGAGGTAGGGCGTCCCGTCGTCGGCGAGCAGCACGTTGCTGGGCTTGACGTCGCGGTGCACGATGCCGCCTGCGTGGATGTGCGACAGGGCGTCGGCCAGCGCCACCCCGATCCGTTTCACCTCCCGCGGCTCGACCGGGCCCCGGGCCGCGAGCCTGGCCAGCGTGGTGCCGCGAACGAGCGGCATCACGATGAAACGGTGGTCGTCGGCGCCGAGGCCCGAGTCGTAGACCGGCAGCAGATGCGGATGGGTCAGGGACGCCAGGATCCTGGTTTCCTCGTCGACCCGCTCCGAACGGGTGTCCCCGATGTCCGTGTAGCGGAAGACCTTCACGGCCACCTCGCGCCGCAGCACGGTGTCCTCGGCCTCGTAAACGCACGCCGTCGCCCCCTCTCCGATGAGGGGACCCAGAACGTAACGCCGCTCCACGTCCATCACCTGCTCCTCTCTGCTCCGCCGCACTCCGCCGCGCGCCATCGCGCTTCGTCGCCCAGACACCGCGCTGTACCCAAAGCGCCGGACACCAATCACCCCGACTCGCCCGAACCCGCCGCGTCCCGGGACACTGGTGGATGTGGCACGGTCGACGCAGGCGGATTCCGGGATCGCAGGTGTGAGCGGCCTCGGCGCGGCCTGGTACCGCTCGATCAAGACCGCCTCCCGCTCCGGCATGCGCGTCGAGCGGGCGTTCAACGACCCCTGGGCCGCGCTGCGCTCCGGCTGCGGCGTGGCGATCGCCGTGTTCGGCGCGCTGGCCCTGCTCGGTCCGTCCCACGCGGTGCTGCCCGCGCTCGGCGCGCAGCTGACCGGGATGACCAGCGTCCTGCCCGGCTACCGGCGCGGACCGGGGCTGATCGCCTCGACCGCGCTCGGCCTGTTCGCCAGCGCGTTCGTGGGCAACGCGGTGGCGCCCTGGCCCGCACTGTTCGTGCTCGTGCTCGCGCTGTGGGCGTTCGGGGCGGCGATGTTCTGGGCGCTGGGTGCCGCACCCGGCATCGCCGCGTCGATGACCGTGCCGGTCATGCTCACGATCGTGCGGCCGCCGCGCGACTTCGCTGATGCCGTCCAGTTCGCGCTGCTCATCGGCGCGGGCGGGGCGGTTCAAGTGGTCCTGGCGCTGGCCTGGCCCGACCGCTCGTGGAACGCGCAGCGCGGCGCGCTGGCCGACGCCTGCGTCTCGGTGGCCGACTACGCGCGCCGTCTGAGCCGGGACCGGGACGCGGTCTTCGACCCCAACGCGCTGGCCCAGGCACGGGCCGCCGCGACGCTCACGCCGCGCCAGGCGCGCCGCCGACCGACCGAACTCTCGGGTATCCGTGTGCTGATGGACGAAGTCCGCGCCGTGCTGGCCGTGCTCGCCAAACCGCCCGGCCGGATCCCCGCCACCGAACGCGCGCAGATCCGCGCCCTGCTCCTGGCCGCAGCCAACGTGCTGGACACCGCCGCCGGCTCGATCCGCACCGGATCGGTCGTGCCGCCTTCGACCGCGCTGCTCACGGCGATGGAGGAGGCGGCACGGGACAGCATCGCGGGAGAAGCGGCGCAGAACGCGGCCGAGAAGCTGATCGACCTGCTCACGCAGATCGACGCGGTCCTGCGGCAGACCGACGAAGGCGAGAGCGGGGAGGACGGCGGCGCCGGACATCACGGCTTCCTGCGTCGGCCGGGAACGCGCCAGCGTCTGGACCAGGCATGGCGCACCGTACGGCGCGAACTGCGCCGCGACTCGCCGATCCTGCGGCACGCGCTGCGCGTGGCCGTGGTGGTGGCGGTGACCGACGGGATCTGCAAGCTGCTGAACGTGCAGCACGGCTACTGGGCCGCGCTGACCGTCGTCATGGTGATGCGCCCGGACTTCTCCCAGACCTTCGGCCGAGGCGTCGCACGCTTCGTCGGCACGCTGGTAGGCGTCGCCATCGCCTCGACTGTCGTGTTGCTCTTCCACCCCGACCCCTGGGTGGCGGCGGTGCTGGCGGTCGCCTGCACCGGAGCGCTGTACCTGGTGATGCAGTCCGGCTACCTGGTCGCCAGCACCCTGATCACCGCCTACATCGTCTTCCTGCTCTCCATGGACGGGCTCGCGCTGGCCAGCACCGTGCGCGAGCGCGTCGCGCTGACGCTGCTCGGCGGGCTGATCATCTTCACCTCCTACGCGCTGTGGCCGTCCTGGCAGACCGTCACGCTCGCCGGCCGGCTGGCCGACCTGATCGAGACCACCGGGACGTACGCCGCGTCGGCGATCGACGCGGTCGCGGAGCCCGGGCCGGGCAGCCGCAGACGGGCCCGCGAAGCCCTGCTCGACTCGCGCGACGCCTACCTCGCACTGGAGTCGGCGGCGCTGGCCGCCGCGCAGGAGCCGGTGCGCGACCGGGGACCCAGCCGCGAAGGGCTCACGCGCGCGCATCACGCCCTGGCCCGGTTGTTCGAGGCGGCGGTCGTCCTGCAGACGCACCTGCCCTCTGACGACGAGCCGACGCGGCCGGCCGCCTCAGCGTTCGCCCGCACGGTGCGCTACGCGCTACTGGCCACCGCCGGGCAGGTCCGCGACGGGGAGACGGTCAGCTCGACGGACTTGGAAGGCGCTCTGACGACATGGCGCGCGGCGCAGGACGGCACGCCGGCGACGATCCTGCTGGACGCCGCCCGCCTCGCCGCCGAGGCCAACCGGCTGCAGGGGCTGCTGACCACGCTCGACACCGCTCCCCCGGCGGGCCCGTCCATCGCGAACGACTGAGCCTCGGTTCGGTGTCGGCCGGGTCTAGCGTGCGGCGTAGCCGGTGATCAGGGCGCTGATGATGTCGGTGAGGGACGGTTCGACGTCGACGATCGCGTGGGCGAGTTCGGGTTCGGATTCGTAGAAAGCGCGCAGATTCGTGCCCGGTGCGGCCATCTGCCACATCGCTCCGGCCATGGAGGTGGTGGTGGCGACGACGCTGCGGGCCTGGTCCAGGCGCAGCGGGGTGGCCGTGCAGAGGGCGGCGGCGACGTCGGCCACGGCGGCGACGGCTCGGATCTTGAACGCTTTGACCTTCTCGAATGAGACGTTGCGTTCCAGGTTCAGCGGCGTGTGCGCGAGCAGGTCGCAGAACAGCGGACGGGACACCAGGGAGTGCGCGAGGACGGCAGCGGCGGCGTGCGCGGCCTCGTCCTGTTCGTGACGTCCGGCAGCAGCGGCAGGCCGGGCGGCGAGGGCTTCGAGTTCGGCGCGCACGGCCGTCGACCACTCGCCCCAGGCGTCGGCCGCCAGCTGCAGGAAGATGTCCTCGCGGGTCTCGAAGTAGCGCAGCATCGCCGACTTGTGCATGCCGACCTCGTCGGCGACAGCGCTGGCGGTCACCTCGCGGACGCCGTCGGCCGTGGCGAGCCGGGCAGCCGCCGCCAGGATGGCCTGCTGCCGAGCGCGCTTGGCTTCGGGGGTTCGGGCACGTTCGAAGTCAACTCCGGTCACCCGTTCAGGGTACCACGCTATCGAAACCTAGTTGCAGTAGGTACCGCCTTCCTGGAATCTACCGCAACTGAGTTGCGGTAATAGTGAAACCGTGTTGCACTAGAGCCATGAGCACACACCCTGAAACCTGGTTCATCACCGGCTCCTCCCGCGGCTTCGGCCGCTCCCTGGCCGTCGCGGCGCTGAAGGCCGGCGACAACGTCGTGGCCACCGCGCGGCGGCCCGAACAACTCGCCGACCTGGCCGCCGAGTACGGCGAACGGGTGCTCCCGGTGGCGCTGGACGTGACCGACGCCGCCGCGGCCGAGGCCGCGCTGGCCGCCGGGGCCGCGAAGTACGGGCGGATCGACGTGGTGGTCAACAACGCCGGCTACGCCAACGTCTCCCCGGTCGAGACCACCGACGAGGCCGACTTCCGGCGGCAGTTCGACACCAACTTCTGGGGCGTCTACAACGTCTCGCGCGCCGCGCTGCCGCTGCTGAAGAAGCAGGGCGCGGGCGTCGTGATCCAGTTCTCCTCGGTCGGCGGGCGCGTCGGCCACACCCCCGGCCTCGGCTCCTACCAGGCGGCGAAGTTCGCCGTCGACGGGTTCACGCGCGTCCTCGCGACCGAGACCGCGCCGTTCGGGATCCGGTACGTCGTGGTCGAGCCGGGCGGGTTCGCCACCGACTGGGCCGGCTCGTCGATGCGGATCGAGGACATCCCCGAGGACTACCGGCAGACCGTCGGCGCCATGGGTGAGCGGCTGCGCAGCGGCGGCGCCGTCGTGCAGGGCGACCCCGACCGGGCCGCGGAGATCCTGGTGCGGATCGTGCACGCCGACAATCTGCCGAGCCACCTTCTGCTCGGCGCCGGGGCGGTCGGGATGGCGCTGGACTACTCCCGCAGCCAGATCGCCGAGGCGGGCGCTTGGCAGGCCGTCTCCGCTTCCGCCGACACCGGGGCCGACTACCCGGTCGAGCTGCCGACAGCCCGCTAGATCCGCCGCTGGTAACTGGTAAGAGGGAGCAGGTCATGCAAGAGAACGAATTCGCCGGCAAGGTCGCGCTCGTCACCGGCGCAGGGTCCGGCATGGGCCGCGCCACCGCGGTCCTGCTCGCCAAGCGGGGCGCGGCAGTCACCGTCGTCGGGCGGCGGGAGAACAAGCTCGCTGAGACCGTGGCCGAGATCGCCGCTGCGGGAGGGAAGGCCCTGGCCGTCCCGGGGGACGTCAGCCGACCGGAGGAGGTCGAGCGTGCGGTCGCGCGGACCGTCGAGCAGTTCGGCGCGCTGCACTGCGCGGTGAACAACGCCGGGGTCTCCGGCACCTTCGTCCCCCTGCCCGAGATGACTCCCGAGCAGTGGCGGCGCACCATCGACATCGACCTCAGCAGCCTGTTCTACGGGCTCAAATACGAGATCCCGGCGATCCTGGAGGCCGGCGGCGGCGCGATCGTCAACGTCTCCAGCGTGTTCGCCGACCGCGGCGGCCCGACACCGGAGTACTCCAGCGCCAAACACGGAATCCGCGGCCTCACGCGCAGCGCCGCGATCGAGTTCGGCGGCCGCGGGGTGCGCGTGAACGAGCTCCAGCCCGGTGTCATCGACACCGAGATGACGCAGGGCAACGCCGAGGGGACGCGGGAAGTCGTCGAGCACGGCATTCCGATGCGGCGCGTGGGGACCGGCGAGGAGATCGCGACTGCGGTGTCGTTCCTGCTCTCCGACGACGCTTCGTACATCAACGGCGCGCACCTGGCCGTCGACGGCGGATTCCTGGCCTGAGTCAGCCGCGCTGGAGCAGCCGCTCCAGGCCGTCGAGGAGGAAGTCGAGCGCGAACGCGAACTCTGCGTCGTCGTCGCAGGGCCCGAGGACGCCGGTGTGGGCGACCGCGAGCGCCATTTCGGCGACGTGCGGGAACGTGGGGGCGAGCTGGTCGGCGATGGCGGCGGCGGCCTCGGGGTCGCCGTCTCCGGAGTCGTCGAAGAGCATCTGCGTGAATCCGAGCAGGCGGCTGCCGAGGATGTGCAGGGCGTGATGGGCCTGGGCGACGGTGAAGCCACCTTCGCGGAGAACGCCGAGGACGGCGTTGATGTATCGCAGAGCGGCGGGGCCCGGTGCGGTTCGGGTCTCGATCGGCTGCGGGGCCCAGGGGTGGGCCAGGACGACGGCGCGTGCGGCGAGTGACATCTGGCGCAGCGACGACTTCCAGTCGGCGCTGTCGGCGCTGTCGGCCGCAGTCGTCGGGATCTCGCCGATCACCGCGTCGACCATGCCGTCGAGCAGGTCGTCCTTGGTGCGGACGTGGGTGTAGAGGGACATCGCCTCGACGCCGAGTTCCTGCGCGACCCTGCGCATGCTGATCGACTCGATGCCGTCCCGGTCGGCCAGACCGATGCCGGCCGCCACCACCCGATCCCTGGTCAGCGGAGTGCGGCGTTCGGCAGCTGTCTTGCTCGGTCCGGCGATCTTCATGGGGCCATCCTCCCGAAGCCGACTCCTGTCGTTCAAGGAGACCTGTGAGCAGACCTCCCCTTGACGCCCTTACGCTGTAAGGCCTAACCTTACAGCGTAAGTTACACCCTTACAGTGTAAGGCCGAAAAGGGGCAGGCCCATGACCACCGATCCATCCACGATGAAGGCCATCGTTCAGCGCGGATACGGAGCGCCTGAGCGCGTTCTCCAGCTCGACGAGAGCGCCGCCCGACCCGTGCCCGGCGACAGCGACGTCCTCGTCCGCGTCCGAGCCACGAGCGTCAACACCCCGGACTCGGCCACCGTCGCAGGGGTGCCCTACATCCTCCGTGCGCAGGCCGGGCTGCGGCGGCCGAAGCAGCCGGTCCGGGGCAGCGACGTCGCCGGCACCGTGGCGGCGGTGGGGCGGGAAGTCGCCGATCTCCAGCCCGGCGACGAGGTGTTCGGGTCGCTGTGGGGCAGCGCCAACAGGTCGAAGACTGGGACGTTCGCGCAGTACACCGTCGTGCCGGCGTCCCAGCTCGTGAAGAAGCCGGCCGGACTCAGCTTCGAGGAGGCCGCCGCGTCCGTCATGACCGGGCTGACCTCGCTGCTCGCGATGCGCGACGCGGGCCACGTCGGGCCCGGTACGCGGGTGCTCGTCAACGGAGCCTCGGGCGGCGTCGGGACGATGGCGGTCCAGATCGCCAAGTCACTCGGCGCCGAGGTGACGGGAGTGTGCAGCGCCCGCAACGCCGAGTTGGTCCGGTCGCTCGGCGCGGACCACGTGATCGACTACGCGGAGCAGGACTTCACCAAGAGCGAGTCGCGGTATGACGTCATCCTCGACAACGTGGCGAACCATCCGCCGAAGGCCGTCGCACGGCTGCTGGCACCCAAGGGAGTGTTCATTCCGAACAGCCTCGGGATCACCGGAGGGCTGCTGGCCGGCCTGCCGCGGATGGCGCGGGCGGCGCTGATGGGCAAGGGCTCCACCGACGTCAAGTTCGTCACGCTCGCGGTGAACCACGAGAACCTGAACGAGCTTGCCCGGCTTCTCGAAAGCGGCGAAGCCAAAGCAGTCATCGAACAAACTTTTCCACTCGACGAGGCCGCCGGTGCTATCACCCGCGTGCTGGGACATCACGCCAGCGGCAAGGTCGTCATCACCGTTTAGGCGAGGCGGCCGCCCGGAATAGCCGAGGACGCGCGCGGCCTTTTATGTCACCGGGGAATACGTCCTCTGATTTTCTCCATATTGCCGCCGCGAATCTCATCCCGGCGGGGAATGGAGGTGCGAATTGACCCGTTCGTGTCGCCGACCGGGTGCGATGGCTGGACGTGCGCTAGAAATGACCTGTGGCAACTCAGCGCAACGACGAGGGTGACGCTACTGCCCGCGCGGATCGCGGGGCGCGGCGGTGACCGTCCCGGAGCCGGATGCGGCGCGGGCTGCCGTGGTCATGGTCGGCGGTCATGAGGGTGGCGCCGAGGTCGCGGTGGAGCCTTTGGCCGAGCAGGGACCGTTGCTGCGGGCCTCGTCGGCGGGCGAGCTGCTGGAGAACGCGGTACGGCAGGCGCTTGACGGTACTGATCTGCCGGTGTGCGTGGTGCCGATGACGTTGGGGCGCGATCCGCAGCTGGTGGCCGACACCGCTCGGACCCTGACGTGGCTGACGCGCGGCCCGATGGCCGGTCGCGTGATGCTGGCCGAGCCGTTCGGGAACGCGACGCTTCTGACCGGCTGGCTGCGAGTGGCGGTGGCGCGGGTCGTCGACCCTGCCGACACGCCGGACCTGGCAGTGTTGCTGACGGCCAAGGCAGCCAATCCGTTCGACGACGCCGAGCTGTTCCGCATCGCGCACCTGGTCAAGACGCGGGACGACCTGCCGTGGGTGGAGGTGGCTCTCCGCGGCGGCGAGCCCGACGTCGCCGAGGGAGTCAAACGTTGCCGGCAGCTCGGGGCGCGCCAGGTCGTCGTGGTTCCCGCGGACTTCGGGCCCGCCACTGACGCCCCGATCGCGGAGGTAGTCGACGGCGGACCGCTCTTGATGCCCGCGGAGGTCTCCGGCATGCTCGCCACGCGCATCGCCGCAGCCCTACTCAAGCTCAGCCGGGGCGACGACGGGATCGCCGCCGGGCTCGATGCCGACCACCAGCACGGACACGGTGGGACCGCTTGGCGCGAGTCCGACTACGACGAGGACTGATCGACGGTCAGCTTCAGGCTTTGCGCCGAGCCGGCCGCCAGCCCCGCGCAAGCCGCATAAGCCCGGCCCGCCGCGCCGACCACTCGTGACGCGCCGCCGCAGCCAGCTCGGTCCTCCCGCCGAGCCGGCCGACCGAACCGCCCCACCCGCCCCACCCGCGAGAGCCGCCTGAGCCGGGTCAACCGCACCAACCACCGCTTGTGGCGGGCCGCCGCAGCCGGTTCAGCCCTCCCGCCGAGCCGCGCGCCCCGACCCGCCCGAGCAAGCCGCATAAGCCCGGCCGGCCGCGCCGACCGCTCATGGCAGGCGGACTCAGCAAGGTCAGCCCTCGCGCCGAGCCGGCCGCCAGCCCCGACCCGCCCGCGCCGCCTGCGCCCAGAAGGCCGCGCCGACCGCTCATGGCGGGCCGGCTCAGCCCTCCCGCCGAGCCGGCCGCCAGCCCCGCGCAAGCCGCATAAGCCCGCCCGGCCGCGCCGAGCGCTTGTGACGCGCCGCCGCAGCAAGGTCAGCCCTCGCGCCGAGCCGGCCGCCAGCCCCGCCCCACCCGCGCAAGCCTCTTGAGCCCCGCCAGCCGCGCCGACCGCTCGTGGCGGGCCGCCGCAGCCCGGTCGAGTTCCTCCATCAGCCGGCTTGTGCGGTGTTCCAGGTCCATCTCGTCCAGGATGCGGTCGATCTCGGCCAGCAGGGAGCCGTGCAGCTGCCAGGCGTACGGGTGTTGCTGGACGCCGCGGAGCAGCATGTCGGCGACGGTCTCGCGGTGGTCCCAGGCGGCTGACAGCTCGGCCGCCAGGCGGTTCTCTGCCTGCTCGGCGTTGTCGCTCACGGGCGTCGTCACCAGCACCGCGTAGCTGACCATCGCCGCGCCGACGTCGGCGAGTAGTTCCTGGAGCGCCTGGGCTGTGTCGGCGGGGAAGAGGGGCTCGTCTTCTTTGCGGCGTTTGGCCAGGTCGGTCATCGAGCGGGCTAGGACCCGCACCACGACCACGCAGATCTCCAGGGTGTCCAGGCCGGTGCGGAGTACCAGGCGGGCGAGGAGGCCCTCGCTGATCCTCGGGTTGAGGCGGAGGCTGTCCTCGGCTTGGCGCAGGGCGGCGTCTACGTCGGCGACGGCCTGGTCCAGGCGGCGCGCCTCGTACAGGCGGCCCGCGGCTCGCTCGACCGGGACCGGGCCGTCCAGTTCCTCGCCGAGGCCCAGCAGCAGGTTCCGGGTGCGGCGGGCCAGGCCGACGATCGACTCGGCGGCCGGGTCCACCCAGACCGGCGGGGCGAGCACGACGTTGAACAGCAGTCCGACGCCGGCCCCGATCAGGGTCTCCAGGACCCGGTCCCACGCCTGGGAGGCCAGCTGGGTCACGCCCAGGACCAGCATGGCGCTGATCGCGACCTCGTTGACGAACTCGCCGACCCGGATGAACTGCCCGACGGTGAGCGCGGCCAGGATGATCAGGCCCAGGCTCCACCAGGACAGGCCGACCACGGCGCTGAAGCCGACCGCGATCAGCACCCCGGCGACCACGGAGATCACCCGCCGGACGCCGGTGGTGAGCGTCGCGTACAGGGTGACCTGCACGACCAGCAGCGCGGTCAGCGGAGCCGTCAGCGGGGCCGGCTCGGAGCTGAGCCGCACCGCGACCGCATAGGACAGCACCGCGGCGGCGGTCGCGCGGATCGTCCACATCACGACAGGGTCGTTGCGATAACGCAGCAGCGACGCCGCCCGGGCCGTGAACCGCGGCATCTGCTCCAACCCTCCCCTGGCGGCGACGACGATGAACGAAAGATGCCCGCCGGGCGGGATCCGAACCGGCACGATCATCGAATTGCCCCGCCGGCGCCGGCCACGTCCCGCTCATGGAGCAGGCGCGGCGGCCTCGCCGAGTCAAGACGCCCCGGTTGTGGGCGAATAGATCACATGGACGATGGAGTGGACGATGGACCTGCATCCACGACGACCGGTCTTCCGGAGCGGATCCGAGCGTGTCTGTTCGACCTGGACGGTGTGCTCACCGAGACGGCGACGGTGCATGCTGCCGCGTGGAAGGAGATGTTCGACGCCTTCCTGCGCTCCCGTCCCGGGCCTTTCGTGCCCTTCGATCCGGTAGGGGACTACGACACCTACGTCGACGGCAAGACCCGGGCCGACGGGACCAGGTCGTTTCTGGCCTCGCGGCACATCGACCTGCCGGACGGCGCCCCCGATGACCCTCCGGGTACCGAGACGGTCAACGGCCTGGGCAACGCCAAGAACGAGATCGTCCTGCGGCTGTTGGACTCCGATGGTGTGCACGTCTACGCAGGGTCGGTCCGGTATCTGAAGGCTGTGCGTGCGGCGGGGTTGCATCGGGCCGTGGTGTCCTCCAGTGCCAACTGCGAAAGCGCGCTCAAGGCGGCGGGGATCGCCGACATGTTCGAGGTGCGGGTCGATGGAGTGACCATCGCAAAGGAGCATCTGCCTGGTAAGCCAGCTCCGGACACCTACCTGGCTGCGGCCAAGGCGTTGGGCGTGGACCCGGATCAGGCAGCGGTGTTCGAGGACGCCATCGCCGGCGTGCAGGCCGGGCGGGCCGGCAAGTTCGGGTTCGTGGTCGGCGTCGACCGGGTCGGACAGGCCGACGCCCTGCACGCGGCCGGTGCCGACACGGTCGTCACCGACCTGGCCGACCTCCTCGGCAAGGCAGACCAGTCATGATTCAGCATCCGTCGTATGCGGTGGAGCCGTGGAGTCTGCGGGAGACAGAGCTGGGCCTGGAGGTGCTGGGCCAGAGCGAGTCGGTGTTCGCGTTGGGCAACGGCCATATCGGCTGGCGCGGCAACCTCGATGAGGGCGAGCCGCATGGTCTGCCCGGCTCCTATCTCAACGGCGTCTATGAGTCCCGGCCGCTGCCGTACGCCGAGGCCGGGTATGGGGATCCGGAGGCGGGCCAGACGGTCATCAACGTCACCAACGGCAAGGTGATCCGGCTCACGGTCGAGGACTCGCCGTTCGACCTGCGCTATGGACGCTGCCTGGGGCATGAGCGGGTTCTGGATTTCCGCACCGGTCTGCTGGAGCGTCAGGTGGAGTGGGAGTCGCCGGCCGGCAAGCAGGTGAAGGTGCGTTCGACCCGCCTGGTGTCGCTGGTGCAGCGTTCGGTCGCGGCGATCGCCTATGAGGTGGAGGCCGTCGATTCCGAGCTGTGGGTGGTCATCCAGTCCGAGCTGGTCGCCAACGAAGAGCTTCCCCAGGCCGCTGATGATCCCCGGGTGGCGGCGGTGTTGGAGGCGCCGCTGCGGCCCGAGGAGCACAGCAGCCGCCCCGCTGGTGCGGTGTTGGTGCATCGCACCGCCGTGTCCGGGCTTCGGGTCGCCGCCGCGATGGACCACCAGGTGCAGGCGCCGCCGTCGCTCAACGAGACCGTGGAGTGCTTCGAGGACCTGGCCCGATACACCGTCACGGCCATTCTGAAGCCCGGTGAGCGGCTGCGGCTGATCAAATACGTCACCTACGGCTGGTCCCAGCAGCGTTCCGAGCCGGCGGTGAGAGCGCAGGTGGAAGCCGCGCTGGCGGCCGCGTCCCGCACCGGCTGGGAAGGCCTGGCAGCCGAGCAGCGCGCCTACCTGGATGATTTCTGGGCCCGCGCCGATGTCGAGGTGGAGGGCGACGCCGAGATCCAGCAGGCGGTGCGGTTCGGGTTGTTCCACGTGTTGCAGGCCGGCGTCAGAGCCGAGGGCCGGGCCATCCCGGCCAAGGGACTGACCGGGACCGGATACGACGGCCACGCCTTCTGGGACACCGAGAGCTTCGTCCTGCCGGTGCTGACATACACCGTCCCGCACGCCGCCGCCGACGCCCTGCGCTGGCGCTGCGGCACCCTCCCACAGGCCCTGGAGCGCGCCGGGCAGCTCGGTTTGAAAGGTGCCGCGTTCCCCTGGCGCACCATCACCGGGGCCGAATGCTCCGGGTATTGGCCGGCCGGCACGGCCGCGTTTCATGTCAATGCTGATATCGCTGATGCCGTGATCCGCTACATCACCGCTACCGGCGATGTCGAGTTCGAGAAGACCACCGGCCTGGAGTTGCTGATCCACACCGCCCGGCTGTGGCGGTCGCTGGGGCATCACGATCCGCAGGGCCGGTTCCGCATCGACGGAGTCACCGGACCGGACGAGTACTCGGCCATCGCCGACAACAACGTGTATACGAACCTGATGGCGCAACACAACCTGACCTGCGCCGCCATGGTCGCCGAACGCTACCCCGACCGGGCCCTGGAACACGGCGTCGACGCCGAGGAAGCAGCATCCTGGCGTGACGCGGCCGCGGCCGTGTATGTGCCCTATGACGACGCGCTCGGCGTCCACCCGCAGGCCGACGGCTTCACCACCCACGAATACTGGGACTTCGCCGGCACGAGCCCGGAGCAGTATCCACTGCTGCTGCACTTCCCCTACTTCGACCTGTACCGCAAACAAGTCGTCAAACAAGCCGACCTGGTCATGGCCATGCATCGACGCCCGGCGGCCTTCACCGACGAGCAGAAAGCCCGCAACTTCGACTACTACGAAGCCCTCACCGTGCGGGACTCTTCCCTGTCGGCCTGCACGCAGGCGGTGTTGGCAGCCGAGGTCGGACACCTCCAGTTGGCCGCCGACTACCTCGCCGAAGCCGCCCTGATGGACCTCGACGACCTGGAACACAACACCCGCGACGGACTCCACATGGCCTCGCTCGCCGGAACCTGGATCGCGCTGGTCGCCGGACTCGCCGGGATGCGCGAACACGAAGACACCCTCTGCTTCAAACCCCGCCTGCCCTCAGGCATCACCCGGCTGGCCGTCAACCTCTCCCTGCACACCAGCAGGATCCGGGTCGAGATCACCGCCGACACCGTCACCTACCGGCTGCTGGACGGACCCACCCTGCGGATCCTGCACCACGACCAACCCGTCGAGGTCGCCGAAGACGCCCCGGTCACCAAAACGATCACCCGGATACCGTTCACCACCCCACCCCACCAACCACCCGGCCGCGCACCACTGCGCCGGGAGCCGCCGACATGACCGGAGCGGCCACCGAACGGCCGAATCGGCGACGGCCGCAGACCGCGATCCCGGGTGCAGCGGATGCGCGGCAGGCGGCGGTTGCGGAGAATCGCCCTGTGGGAGCCACGACGGGGCGCGACGCGGATTTCCTGGTGGTCGCCAACCGGCTGCCGGTCGATCTGGAGCAGCTCGACGACGGGACCGAGCGGTGGCGTCCGAGTCCCGGCGGTCTGGTCAGCGCGCTGGAGCCGTTCCTGCGCCGCCGCAACGGCGCCTGGATCGGCTGGTCCGGCCGGGCGGATCTGGACGTGGCGTCCTTCGACGACGACGGCCTGCTGATGCATCCGGTCAGGCTGTCCTCCGACGAGGTCCGGGACTACTACGAGGGCTTCTCCAATGCGACGCTGTGGCCGCTGTACCACGACGTCATCGTCCCGCCGGTGTTCGAACGGTCCTGGTGGGACAGCTATGTCACGGTCAACCAGCGATTCGCCGACGCCGCCGCAGCAGCTGCGGCGAAGGGCGCGACGGTGTGGGTGCAGGACTACCAACTCCAACTCGTCCCGGCCATGCTGCGCGAGAAGCGCCCCGATCTGAGCATCGGCTTCTTCCTGCACATCCCGTTTCCGCCGGTCGAGCTCTTCAAGCAACTGCCTTGGCGTACCGAAGTGGTGCGCGGGCTGCTCGGAGCCGACGTGGTCGGATTCCAGATGCCCGGCGGAGCCCAGAACTTCCTGTGGCTGACCCGGCAACTGCTCGGCCTGGAACCGACGAGAGCGGCCGTCAGGGTCCGCAGCCGTCCCGGATCGGTGCCGTTCGACGGCCGCCACGTCCGGGTCGGAGCGTTCCCCATCTCCATCGACGCCGCAGGCTTCCACAAGCTGTCGCGGAAGGCCCAGACCGCCGAGCGCGCCCGGAAAATACGCTCGGACATGGGAGCTCCCCACCGCCTGCTGCTGGGAGTCGACCGGCTGGACTACACCAAGGGCATCGACATACGGCTGCGGGCCCTGCGCGAGCTCCTGGTCTCGGGGCGCGTGGATCCCGAATCGGTGGCCATGATCCAGGTCGCCACTCCCAGCCGAGAACGTGTGGGTCAGTACAAGGCGATGCGACGCAGCATCGAGGAACAGGTCGGACGGCTCAACGGCGAATTCGGCCGCGTCGGCCGCCCGATCGTGCACTACCTGCACCAACCGATGGACCGCGACGAGCTCGTCGCGCTGTACTGCGCCGCCGACGTCATGGTGGTCACACCGCTGCGCGACGGGATGAACCTGGTCTGCAAGGAGTACGTCGCCAGCCGACACGACCTCGACGGAGTGCTGGTGCTGTCCGAGTTCGCCGGAGCTGCGGCCGAACTGACCGAGGCCCTGCTGGTCAACCCGCATGACCTCGACAGCGTCGCGCAGGCTCTGGAGCGAGCCGTGACCATGGATCCGGCCGAGGAGAAGGCAAGGATGCGGTCCCTGCACCGGCAGGTGATGACCCACGACGTGGGTCGATGGGCCCGGTCGTTCCTCGATTTCCTGGACCCCGACTCGGCCACGCACGCCGGTGGGGAGGCAGTACACCAGTGACCGCCGAGTCGCTGCCGACCAGCTTGCGGCAGGCCGTCGCCCGCATCGCGCGCGTGCCGCGGCTGCTCGTGGTCTGCGACTACGACGGGACGCTCGCGCCGATCGTCTCAGACCCAGCGCAGGCGGTACCGCGTCCGGAGTCGGTGCGGGCTCTGCGATCGCTGGCCGAGCTGCCCGACACGACCGCCGGCGTGATCTCCGGCCGGGCCCTGCGCGACCTGGCCGCGTTGTCCGGACTGCCCGCCGGCGTGCACCTGATCGGCAGCCACGGCGCGGAGTTCGACGCCGGGTTCGCCCACGCGCTGGACCATGGAGCGCAGGCACTACGCCGCCGACTGGAGGTCGAGCTCGAACAGCTCGTGGGCCGCTCCCCCGGCGTGCTGTTGGAGCTGAAACCGGCCAGCATCGCGGTCCACGTACGCCGGGCCGAGCCGACGGTCGGCGCCTCCGTCCTGGACGCGGTCCGGGCAGGTCCGGCGCGGTGGGACGGCGTACAGGTGACCGAGGGCAAGGCGGTGATCGAGCTGGCGGTCGTCGAGACCGACAAGGGCGAGGCCTTGGACATGCTGCGCCGTCAGGCCGACGCCACCGCGGCGCTGTTCGTCGGCGACGACGTCACCGACGAGAAAGCCTTCGCGCGCCTCGCCGATCCGGACGTCGGCGTGAAGGTCGGCCACGGCGAAACCCTGGCCGAATACTCCATACCGGACACGGAAGACGTCGCCGTGATGCTGGACTACCTCCTGGCGGAACGACGCATCAGGCACGTGTCAGGCTGACGCGTCCTCCCCGGCGGCCAGTGACCGCAGGATCGGTCCGTACTTCGGATCGGCCAGCGCGTGCGCGAACTGCGCCACCAGATAGTCCGCCGGGTTGCCGGTGTCGTACCAGCGCCCTGCGATGACCTGCCCGTACACGGCGCGGGTCTCGGCGTAGGCGTTGATCGCGTCGGTGAGGTACACCTCGCCGGTGCGCTGCTGCTCCCAACGCGCGGTGGCCTCGTGCAGCTCCTCCACGATGCCGGGGGTGACGACGTAGCCGCCGATCGCGGCGAAGTCGCTGGGCGCGTCCGCCGGCTTGGGCTTCTCCAGCAGGCCCGAGATCCTCAGCAGGCCGTTGCCGAGGTCCTCGTGGACGATCGGGACGCCGTAGCGCTGGGACTGCGAGCGGTCCATCGGCATCAGCGCCAGCATCGGGCAGCCGGTCGCCTCGTAGGCGGCTATGAGCTGCTGCGCGCGCGGGACCTCGGCCACGAACACGTCGTCGGGCCACAGCACGAGCATCGGCTCGTCGTCGCCGAGGCCTCGCGCGGCGTTCAGCACGGGAGTGCCGTTGCCGTAGGGGCCGTGCTGGTCCTGGTAGGTGATGTGGCCCTCGCGGGCCAGCTCGGCGACGTCCTCGACGGCCTGGGCGTAGGCGTCCTTGCCCGCGGCCTGAAGCTGTTCGACCAGCGCCGGGTTCGGGCGGAAATGGTCCTGGATCAGCGACTTGCCGCCGGACACCACGATGGTGATGTCCGTGATCCCGGACGCCACCAGCTCGCGCACCGTGTGCTCGATGACCGGCCGGTCGCCGACCGGCAGCATCTCCTTGGGGATCGCCTTGGTCAACGGCAGCATCCGGGAACCGATCCCGGCCGCCGGGATCACCGCCCTGCGGATCGTCACAGCCACACCGGGGCCCTCCGGATCGGGTCGGAACCCGCCGGTGGCCCGGCAGGACACTTCGGACGCTACCAACGCCCCGCCCGGCAGCCGGGCGCGACACGCGTGAGGGTCGATGCCTTTGGCACGTCGGGGTCTTCGAAACGCAGGGTCTTCGAAACACCGGGTCTTCGAAACGCCGCGTCTCGGAACGCCGTCGCCTCCATGTCAATTGTCATTCAACGCCCTGACAATTGTCAGGATTACTTCTGTCATTTCCGAGCCCGGCGACCTCGGAGGCCGGCGTGGCCGGCATGACAACGGAATGATTCGGTGCGAAACGCCCAGGCCGGGACGGTCCGGGCCGAGGTTGCAGCAAGACTGTGACCCAACGCGGCGAGAGCTGACCCGCCTGGGCATATGCTGCACTGGTCGCCCGGCCGTCTCGACTTGCATTGGTGTCGGATACTCCATGACCGCAGCGCTCTCCCACGACCCGGTCGCGGCAGGTCGGCGTCTGCCGCACCTGCCGTTGATCATGATGTACCACTCGGTGGGCGTCCGCCCGCACGACCCGAACCACCTGGCCGTGACGCCGGAGCGGTTCGAGGAGCAGATGGCGACGCTCAAGCGACGCGGGCTGCGCGGCGTCTCCGTGGCCGAACTCCAGGCGGCCCGGGCCACCGGATCGGCGCGCGGTCTGATCGGCCTCACCTTCGACGACGGCTACACCGACGTCGTGGAGAACGCGCTGCCCATCCTGCAGCGCTTCGGTTTCTCCGGGACGTTCTACATCCTGGCCGGCCGGATCGGCGGGGCGAACGAGTGGGACGAGGGCACCCCGTGGCCGCTGGTCGACGAGGCGGGGATCCGGCGTTGGGCTGACGCCGGGTTCGAAGTCGGGTCGCACGGCTCGATGCACGTGGCACTGGCCGACGCGGGCCCGGACGTGCTGCGCACGGAGGTCGCGGACAGCCGCGAGAAGCTGTCCGACATCGTCGGGAAGCCGGTGAACGGCTACTGCTACGCCTACGGGTCGATGGACGCCGCGGCCCGCTCGGCGGTCGCCGCGGCCGGGTACGAGCACGCCACCGCCGTCGTCTCCCGCGAGTCGCTGGGACCGCACGCGCTGCCCAGGCTCTGGATCGGCCAAGTGCACACGTCCAAACATATTCTTAAATTGCTCTACACCTACCGGGTTCATCGCCGTATTTCCGGTCGGCATGCCCTATGATTTCGAAGCCGTACGCCACCGACGGCACGGCGCCCCGGACAAGTTCGACGGCCCGCGATCCGGCCCCGAACTCTTGTCATCCGGTGCCCCCTGAGTACTTGCACCACGCGTAGCCCGCTGTATACCTTCCGCCCCAAGCCGATTTCGGCTACAAGGCTCGAAGGCACCGCCGTCAGACCTTTCCCTTGGGGGGACACGAATGCGATCGCTGTCGGTTGTGATACCGGCTTACAACGAAGCCGAGAACATCGAAGACGTAATAGCTTCGATACCGGTTTCGCAGTTGGCTGACCTCGGCTGGTCCACGGAGATCGTGGTGGTCGACAACAACTGCAGCGACGGGACCGGAGATCTGGCGCGGGCCTGCGGCGCCGAGGTCGTGTTCCAGCCGGAGAAGGGCTACGGCAACGCCTACAAGGCCGGCTTCGCCGCCGCCAAGGGCGAGGTGATCGCCTCCGGCGACGCCGACCGGACCTACCCGTTCGACCATCTCCCGGAGCTGCTCGCCGCGCTGGAGAGCTCCGGCGCGGACTTCCTGACCACCGACCGCCTGCACTCGGCCAACCGGGGTGCCATGAAGCACTCCCACTTCTGGGCCAACCACGTCCTGAGCTTCGTCTCCCGGCTCATCTTCCGGCACGGCATCCGCGACTCGCAGTCCGGCATGTGGGTCTTCCACCGGCACGTCTGGGCCGGCGTGGACGTCCGCTCCCCGGGCATGGCGTTCTCCCAGGAGATCAAGAACGCGGCGGTCCTCGCGGGCTATAAGGTGACCGAAACGCACATCGAGTACCGAGTACGCGGCGGCGACGTGAAGCTCAACTCGGTCCGCGACGGCCTGCGCAACCTGGCCCACCTCATCGGCCACCGGATCCGGCACGACGGCCCGGCGGCCGACGGGCCCTACCAGGACCAGGAAGTCCCCGTCCGAGCCCGGGCCAAGGGCGTCCGGCTCCCGGCGATGCGTACGGCGACTGTGTCAGAAGGAGAAGGAGCAGCACCGGGATGCCAGACGACGGGCAGCGGCACAGCCGCCTGAGCGAGGTGTTCGCCCGGCTGTTCCCGGCACGGTCCCCGAAGTCCCCGGCCGGGGCTGCCGGGTCTGGTCCCGGTGTGGGTGAGGGTGCAGGACGGCAAGACATCGCCGGCTCCCGCGGGCTGGGAGCCGGACATCGAATAACGGCGAGCGTCCACGAACCGGCCCCCTACGCGGACCCGATGGCCGATACGACGCTTTTGGGCCGGATCACTCTGTCGGAGCCGACCGCCGACACGATGGTGTTGGGTCGGATCACCTTGCCGCCGCCGACGGCGGAACCGACCGGCCCGAACGCCGGCGACACCGATGACACCAACGACACCGACGACGCCGCGCCCCCCAATCCCGCCGACCGTATCGACTTCACGGACGCCTACCCCGACGTCGCCTACCCCGACATCGCCGGCGCCGACGCGGATGACGCCGATTACGCCGCGCCCCCCAATGCCGACGACCGCATCGACATCACCGAGGCGTACGCCGACATCCCCGACATCGCGGACATCGCCGCCGACGCCGACGATGTGGACACGGTCGCCGCCGCCACCGACCACGCCGGGCCCACACCGCCGTGGTCCGTCCGCTCCTTCGTCGACCGGCACCGCCGACGGCTCACGATCGTCGCGGCGGGCGTCGCAGCCGTCGGTATCCTGCTCGCGCTGCCGCCGGTCCGCACCCAGCTCCGGGATTCATTCACGCAGCTGCCCAAGCCGTACACGGCCCTGTACTTCTCCTCGCCGCCGCAGATCGACGGCACCGTGCTGACGGTGCCGGTGAGCGTGCACGCCGTCGACACCGGCGCGGAGACCTTCAGCGTCCGGGTCTGGACGGTCGACGCCCAGGGCCGCGTCGACGACAGCCGCACCGCCGGCCTCAAGTGGGACGGCCAGGCGCTGAGCGCCGTCATCAGCATGCCCGTCAACCCGCAGGCCACCTTCGTCTGGGCCACCCTGAACGGCAGCACCGAAACCCTCCACTACAAGATCGCGGTGTCATGACCGAGCAGAGCTCCCCCGAGCACATAGCCCCCACCGGCTCCGCGCCTGGCAGGCGTCGACGCGTCGTCCAGGTCACGCCGAACTACCCGCCGCAGCTCGGCGGCGTGGAGCGGGTCGTCCAGATCCTGGCCACCCGGCTCGCGGACCGGAACGACGTCAGCGTCGTCACCACCGACAACAAGGCGGACGGCGCGCCGCGCCGGGCCGTCGAAGCGGGCGGCGTCAAGGTCCGCCGGCACCGGGCGCTGACCGTCGCGCACACCTCGCTGGCCCCGGGCATGTTCGGTTCGCTGCTGCGGATCCCGCGCGGCACCGTCATCCATCTGCACTGTGCGACGGCGGTCGTCCCGGAACAGGTGTGGCTCAGTGCCCGGATGCGCGGCCTGAAGTACATCCTGCACTTCCACATGGAAGTCGACGCCTCCGGACCGCTCGGCCGGCTGCTGCCGTACTACAAGACGCACCTGTTCGGCCGAGTCGTCCGGGGCGCGGCCGGTGTCATCGTGCTCACCGATTCGCAGCGCGGCTTCTTGGCCGAGCGCTACGGCGTGGACCCGGCGAAGGTGTACGTGGTCCCCAACGGCGTGGCCGAGGAGTACTTCCTGCCGCCGCGCACACCGAACCCGGAGCAGGCGGCCGCTTCCGGACCCGAACCGCTCCGGCTGCTGTTCGTCGGCCGCCTCGGCGCCCAGAAGAACGTCGCGCGGCTCCTCGACGCGCTGGCACTGGTCACCGAGCCGGTCCGGCTGCGACTCGTCGGCGACGGCGAACTGCGCGCGGATCTGGTGGCGCGGGCGACCAGACTCGGCCTGGACGACCGCGTGGAGTTCGCCGGCCGCAAGCACGGTGACGACCTCATCAAGGAGTACGCGGCCGCCGAGCTGTTCGTCCTCCCGTCGGACCGGGAGGGCATGGCGTTGGTGGTGCTGGAGGCCATGGCCGCCGGACTGCCGGTACTGGCCACCGCGGTGCCCGGCAACATCGAGACCATCGAGGGCGCGGGCGTGCTGGTCGAGCCGACCCCGCGGGCCCTGGCCGCGGCGATCGACAGCCTGGCCCGGGACCGCTCGACGCTCGCCGCCACGGCGGCGGCGGGCACGGCGCGGGTGGCCGACAGCCGCTGGGACGACGTCGTGGCGGCGATCGAGGACGTGTACGAGCAGGTGGGATTCTGAACACCGAGACCTCCAACGGCAGGACGGCCCTCCTCGCGAGCGTCGTCCTCGCCGGCGTGATCGCCTCGTTCGGCGACTACTACCTCCCCGGCATACTGGCCACGCTGGCCGGCCTGTGGCTGATCCTCGGCGCGCCGACCGCGCTGTGGCTGGGCCTGGCACAGCGCGTGGTGTCCCGGCTGGACTCCGCGCTGCTGGTCGCCTTCGGCTTCGCCGTCGTCACCGACTTCGCCGTGCTGCTGCTGGTGAACTTCGGGGCACCGCTGGTCGGGTACTACCGGCCGCTCTCGACCGTGCCGCTGGCGGCCGGGTTCGCTCTGGTCAACCTGCTGATCGGCGCGCTGTCCCCGCAGTGCACCGTGGACTGGGACCGGATCCGGCGCCTGCGCCCGGCCGGCCTGCGGGTCGTGGCCGGCTACGGCGTGCTGTGCGTCGTACTGGCCGTCGCCGGCGCCACCCGGCTGAACAACGGGCTCGGCCCGGCGGTCAGCATGCTGGCGTACACGGCACTCGCCGGGTTGCTGGCTCTGCTGCTGATCCGGCACGAGCGGTACGCGGTCGAGATGCTGGAGCTCGGAGTCTTCCTCGGCGCCGGCGCCCTGCTGCTGCTGACGTCGCTGCGCGGCTGGCTGATCACGGGTCACGACATCCAGGTCGAGTACGACGTCTACCGGCTCAGCCTCGCCAGCGGGCACTGGGCGATCTCGGACTACCGGACCCCGTACAACGCCTGCCTGAGCATCACCCTTCTCCCGCTCGCGCTGACCAAGCTCACCGCCATCTCCGCGGCCGGGGTCTGGAAGATCGTCTTCCCGGTGATGTTCGCCGTGGCCCCGGTCGCCCTGTTCCGGTCGGTCCACAACCTGGCCTCCCGGCAGGTGGCGCTGCTTTCCTCGGCGCTGTTCCTGACGTTCCCGACGTTCTTCACCGACATGCCGTACATGGCCCGCCAGGAGATCGCGTTCGTCGTGCTGGGCGCGGCGGTCGTGGTGATGACCGACCGGCTGGGGGACATCCGGCTGCGGCGCTACGCGTTGATCCCCCTGCTGACCGGGATCGTGCTCGCGCACTATTCGACGGCTTATGTGCTGGTGATGGTTCTGGGATCCGGGGTGGTGGTCACCGCGGTCTGGCGCCTGCTGGACCGGATCGGCGCGCGGTGGCGCAGCCGCGGGGTCGCCGGGGATGCCGGGGACCCCGCCGAGAGCCAGACCGCTGACACCTGGGACTACGGCGACTGGGACTACGGCGACAGTCTGGACAAAGCCGACGGGATCGGCGACACCAGCAGAGCCGGCGAAATCAGCAGGGCCGGCGCGTCCGACGCCCTCGCCGCAGAAAGCCAAGGCAGCGAAGGCGGCAGCAGTGGCAAGGGCTGGCTCGGGCGCCTCTCCGCGGCCGTCCGGAATCCGGGCGGCCCGCAACCGAAGCAGGCCATCCCGGCGTTCCTCACGGTCTGGCTGGTCGCCCTCACCGCCGTGCTGGCCGTGGGCTGGGCCGGCCCGGTCACCCACACCAGCGGACAGCTGACCAGCACGCTGACCTCCGCGTGGAAGGAGGTCATCGGCCGCACGTCCGACGCCGGCTCCTCGGACACCTCCAACAGCCTGGTCGGCGCCTCCAACGTCACCGACGCGCAGCGCATGGCCGCCTACCTCGCCGAGACCCGCGCCGCGACCACGCAGGACCGCGACCAGGGCAACCTGTACCCGCAGGCCGTGATCGACAAGTACCCGACCCCGCTCACCTCGATGCCGGACATGCCGCTGACCCCGGTCGGCACCAGCCTGCGGAGCGCCGGCCTGCCGGTCGCGACCGTCAACGGCCTGATCCGCTTCGGCATCGCCGCGGCGATCCAGCTCCTGCTGCTGCTCGGCACGGCCGTCACCCTCCTGGGCCTGCGCTACCGGCGGCTCGGGGCCGAGCTGACCCCGACCCGGGACCAGGCCGCCCTGGCGGTGGGGTCGATCGGCGTCCTGGTCGTGCTGACGCTCGTGCCGCAGCTCACGGTCGACTACAGCGTCCTGCGAGCGCTCCAGCAGGGCATCTTCTTCTTCGGCCCGTTCATGGCCGCCGGCCTGCTCTGGGCGCTCCGCTGGTGCGGCCGGTACCGGACGCCGGTGCTCGCCGCGGTGATCGCCGTGATGGCCGTCGACCTCACCGGCGTGGTGCCGCGTCTGACCGGCGGCTATCAGCCCCAACTCGCGCTGTCCGACGCCGGCGAGTATTACGACGCGTACTTCCCGACCCCTCAGGAGATGGACGCGGCCGCCTGGCTCCAGAGCGTGTACGACCAGTTGCCGCCCGATGCGCGGCAGACCATGAATCTCCAGACCAGCCAGGACGTCTGGGAGCGGATCCAGACCGTCTACATCGGCCCGGTCGCCACCACGGTCGACCCGCTCCGGCTGGAGCCGGGAGGCTACGTCCTGCTCGGGCACGCGGAAGTGAACCAGGACCGGGCGTCCATCGACTATCGAGGCACGGCAGTGCTCTACGTGTACCCGACCGGCCTGCTCGAAGACTTGAAGGACAGAATCTACGTCAGCCCCGGAGTGGAGATCTACCGATGAGTGACAGCGTCGGCGGACCGCTCAAGGTCCTGCTCGTCTGCCATTACTACCCGCCGCATCTGGGGGGCATCGAGAACGTGGTGCACTCCGAGGCCCGGTATCTGACCGAGGCCGGGGTGGAGGTGACGGTACTCACCAGTGGCGACCGCAGCAGCGTCAGCGACGAGGACGGGGTCCGGGTAGTCCGGGTCCGGGCCTGGAACGGGCTGGAGCGCAAGGCGGGTTTGACGTTCCCGGTCCTAGGGCCGAAGCTGCTGCGCAGTGCGACGCGCTGGGCGCGGTGGGCCGATGTCGTGCACATCCACGATGCCTTCTATCTGACGTCCTGGGCCGCGCTCACCGCAGCGAAGCTGACCCGCACTCCCATGGTGACCACCCAACACATGGCGCTGGTGGATTTCAAGCCCGCCGTGCGCGTGGTACAGCAGGCCGTCTACGCGACCGCCGGACGGCTGCTCCTGCGCGACGCGAGGTCGGTGTTCACCATCAACTCCGATGTCGCGGCCTTCGCCCGCGCCTACGGTGCACGGCCGGAACGGATGCACCATCTGCCGAACGGCGTCGACACCGAGCTGTTCCGGCCGGTCCGGGACGCCGCCGAACAGGCCGCCGAACGAGAGCGGCTGGGACTGCCACCCGAGGGCGTGCTGGTGCTGTTCGCCGGGCGATTCGTGCCCTATAAGGGTTTCGATCTCTTACTCGCGGCCGACGATCCGGGCTACCGGCTGGTGTTCGCCGGCGGGCCCGCCGAAGCGCTGGCCGGGGCACCGGAGTCCGTGAGCTACCTCGGCTCGCTCGCCCCCGCCGAGATGGCCGCCGCCTACCGGGCCTGCGACATCCTCGCCCTGCCTTCGACGGCCGAGGGGTTCCCGCTGACCGTCCAGGAGGCGATGAGCTCAGGGATGGCCGTCGTGACCACCGATCTGAGCGGGTACTCGGTCTATGAGCTGGATCGGGATCGCGTATCGTTGATCGATCGGGACGCGGAGACCCTCCGCGCCCGGCTGCGGGAGATCGCCGCGGACAGCGAGTTGCGCCGGCAGATGGGCAAGTACGGCCGGGAGTACGCGGTGGAGCGGTTCGCGTGGCCGAAACACGCGTCCAGGCTGATCGAGACGTACCGTTCGGTGATCGGCCCGGAGAAGAGTTCCGCCGACCGGGGATGACGTATGAGGACGATGTACCGGCCCGCCGCTGAGACGCTGATGGTCGCCGGGCTGCTGGGCTGGGGCTATGTGGCCCTGATCGCGGTGCTGCGGCCGCACGTGCTGAGCGAGCCGATCGCGGCCGTGCTGCCGATGCGGCGCGACACGTTCGGGGCACTTTGCCTGCTGGTGTCGTTCGGGGCCGCGTGCGTCCTGCGCGCCCGGACCGGCAAGTTCTGGACCCGGCGCCCCGGCCGGCCCGACGCGGCCGAGGCCGCGCTGGCCGCGGTCGGCGGTTACGCGTTCCTGGTGTGGGTCTACCTGTGCCTCAACAACTTGTTCCACCCGGAGACCACCGGGTACCGGCTCACCCACTTCTGGGAACACCCGTCGGAGGGCACGACGGCCGTTTTGTGCTTCCTGTTGCTGTCCGTCTGCTTGTTCGGCCTGCGGGTCCGTAAGGCGCGGCATGGCTAAAGGGCGCCGCAGGCGGGGGGCCGCCCCATCAGACTCCGACACCGCGAGGTCCGACTATTCGGACACTGACGGCTCGGGCCTCGAAGGTGACGACGCCGAGGGCGCGGGCGACGGCGAAAAGGCGAGCGACGGCGCGGGCGCGGGCGCGAAGATGCTCCGCAACTCGCTGTTCCTCATGGCCTCCGCCGGCCTGACCGCCGGCATCGGCTTCATATTCTGGGCGCTCGTCGCCCACATCTACAGCTCGACCCAGATCGGCCTGGCCACCACGCTGCTGTCGGCGATCTCGCTCATCTCCTTCCTGAGCACCTTGGGCTTCTCGGCCACGATGATCCGGTTCCAGGCCGTCGGCGCGGCCCGCAACCGTCAAGTGTCGGTGATGCTCGCGCTGGTGGCGGCCGCGAGTCTGGTGGTCGGCACGGGCTATGTCCTGGCCATGAAGAAGATCTCGCCGGATCTCGGCTTCATCCGGGACAAGCCCGTCTACGCCCTGATAGTGATCGTCATCTGCGTCTTCGCCACGGTCAACCTGGTGACCGACTCGGTCTTCATGGCCGCGCGCATGGCCGAATACAACACGCTGGTCGACGGCATCATCCAGAGCCTGGCCAAGCTGGCGCTTCCGGCGTTCGTGATCGGCATGGGCGCCATGGGCATCATCACGGCCTCCGGAGTCGGATACGTCGTCGCCACGCTCGCGTCGTTCTACTACATGTACCGGAAGGTCGGCTTCCGGTTCTCCTTCCGGCTCGGCGGCACCCGGATCCGGGAGACCGCGAGCTACTCGGCGACCACCCAGTTCTCCTCGCTGCTCAACCTGATACCGCAGCTCGCGCTGCCGATCATCACCCTGCGCTGGCTGGGGCCGGACGACGTCACCTACTACTACCTGGGCTCACAGATCGCGGCCCTGCTGTCGACCGGCTCGTACGCCATCGGCAACGCGCTCTTCTCGGAGGGCGCCCACGACCCCGCGCAGATCCGCAACCTGATGAAGCGGTCCGCGAAGATCATGACCGCGGTGATGATCCCCGGCGTCGCGGTCGTGATCCTGGTGCGCGAGCCGCTGCTGAGCCTGTTCGGCGGGAAGTATCCGGGCCACGCGCAGGGGCTGCTGACGATCCTCGCGCTCGGCGCGCTCGCGGTCGCGTTCCACACCTGGGCCAGCAGCGCGCTGCGGATCACGGGGCGGATGAAGCCGCTGCTCGGCAGCAACGTCGTGTACATGGCCGCCACCCTGGCGCTGGCGCTCGGTTTCGCGCACCGCGGCCTGAACTGGATCGGCTGGTCCTGGGCGCTGGGGAACCTGGCCTCGGGACTGTTCGCGGTGGCGTTCGTGCCGGGGGCGAAGCTGGCGGCGCCGGACGCGGACTACGAAGGCGACGAGGCGCTGGAGCCCGACGAGGACCGGGTCCCGGCGGGTGTCGGCGCGGCCGAGCCGCGCAGCGTGCCGCGGGAACGGCCCCGGCCCCGGCAGAGCCCGTGGGTCGGTGTCGGCGACTCGACCGCGATCACCGAGCCGATGTTCTTTCCGTGGAACCGTCCCGAGGTACGGGGGCGGAGCGACCGGTTCGAGCAGTACGGCAGGGACGACGACAGCTCCGCCGCGCCGCGGCCGTACGGACGGCAGAGCTGGCAACCGGCGCGGACCGGCAACCTGCGCGTGCGGCCCCGGGCGATGCCGCGGGACGGGGCCGGACCGCCCGGCCGGACCACGCCGCCGTCGCCGCCACCGCCGTCTCCGGAGGAGGAGACCCAGATCATCCGGCCGATCGTCGTGCCCGAATCGTTCTTCCGGCCCGAGCCGGAGCCCGAGGACCGCAATCCGCTCAGATCTACCTCAGCCCCGGAGTGGAGACCTACCGATGAGTGACAACGCCGCCGGACCGCTCAAGGTCCTGCTCGTCTGCCATTACTACCCGCCGCATCTGGGGGGCATAGAAAACGTCGTGCACTCCGAGGCCCGGTATCTGACCGCAGCCGGAGTGCAGGTGACGGTACTCACCAGCGGTGACCGCAGCAGCGTCACCGACGAGGACGGCGTCCGGGTGGTCCGAGTCCGAGCCTGGAACGGGCTGGAACGCAAGGCCGGGGTGCCGTTCCCGATCCTGGGACCGAAGCTGCTGCACCGTGCGATGCGCTGGGCGCGGTGGGCCGATGTCGTGCACATCCACGACGCCTTCTATATGACGTCCTGGGCCGCGCTCACCGCAGCGAAGCTGACCCGCACCCCCACGGTCGCGACGCAGCACGTGGCGCTGGTCCACCACGATTCGGCCGCCGTGGGACTGGTCCAGAAGACCGTCTACGCGACGGCCGGACGGTTGCTCATGCACAACGCGCGGTCCGTCTTCACCATGAACTCCGACGTCGCGGCGTTCGCCCGTGGCCTCGGCGCGCCGTCGGACCTGGTGCGCCATCTGCCGAACGGCGTCGACACCGCGCTGTTCCGGCCGGTCCGGGACGCCGCCGAACAGGCCGCCGAACGAGAGCGGCTGGGTCTGCCTGCTGAGGGCGTGCTGGTGCTGTTCGTCGGGCGGTTCGTGCCCAAGAAGGGTTTCGACCTGCTACTCGCGGCCGAGGATCCGAGCTACCGCCTGGTGTTCGCCGGCGGGCCCGCCGAGGCACTCGCCGGGGCACCAGAGTCCGCCATCTACCTCGGGGCCCTGCCTCCCGCCGACGTGGCCGCTGCCTACCGGGCCTGCGACGTCTTCGCCCTCCCGTCGACCTCTGAGGGGTTCCCGCTCACCGTCCAGGAGGCGATGAGTTCCGGAATCGCAGTCCTGACGACCGATGACAGCGGGTACGCGGCCTACGGCCTGGATCGGGATCGCGTGTCGTTGGTGGACCGGGACGCGGAGACGCTCCGCATCCGGCTGCGGGAGATCGCCGCGGACTCCGAGTTGCGCGGGCAGATGGGCAAGTACGCCCGGGAGTACGCGGTGGAGCGGTTCGCGTGGCCGGACCACGCGTCCAGCCTGATCGAGACGTACCGTTCGGCCGAGGCTACTGTGTCTTCTTCCCGTCAGCGATGATCTGCTGCAGAGCGGCGAACGAGGGCCGGTAGGTGCCATCACCCCGCCGCAGTCCGAAGACCAGGTGGTCGGCGGGGTCGTCCTGGTAGGAGAACCAGAAGAACGACACCACGTTCGGATAGGAGGACAGCACCTCCACCTCCCGCTTGACCTGCTGTACCTGCGAGGTCTCCTGCGGCTTGACCTGGCTCGCCGGCCCCCAGATCAGGGCCGGGATGTTCGCCCCGGTCTCGGTGATCCAGATCGGCATGTTCGGGGCCCCGGCCTCGTTCAGCGCGGTGATGATGCTGGTCGGCGATTTGCTGATGGCCAGGAAGGTGTTGCTGTTCGCAGGATCGCCGGCCGGGTAGGGGTGGTAGCCGATCCCGTCGACCGCCTTCAGGCCGCCGGCCTTAGCGACCGCCGTGATGAAGTCGTACGGGCTGGTGAACGGCGCGCCGGGGCTCGGGTGGTCCGCTGCCAGGCCGCCCATCAGAACGAAGGCGTGCGGGTCCGCGGCGCGGATCGCCGCGGAGATCGTCACCAGCAGCTTGGTGTAGTCCGCCGGGTTCGGCAGCGGAGCCCAGGCATCGATGTTGGGCTCGTTCCACACCTCCCAGTAGTGGACGCCTCGTGCCGAGTAGCGCGCAACCGCCTGTTTCACGAACTTCGCGAACACCGCGTTGTCGGCCGGCGGGCACAGGGAGGTGTCCTTGCAGGCGTCCCGGCGCGCCCACGGCGGCGGGAAGCCGATGGTGGCCAGCACCTTCAGACCGCGGGCGTTCGCCGCGGCGACGACGGTGTCGAACTTCGAGAAGTCCGGCGGGTAGTCCGCGGAACCCTGGTAGTCCTCCCAGCCGAAGTCGACACGGACATAGTCCATGCCCAGCCGCTTGGCGTCGTCAAGCGCGGTCTTGAGCTGGTCCGGGGTGTCGAACGTCAGCGTGTCGCTGTAGTCCAGGCCCCACTTCAGGCTGGCCGGGTGCGCGGTGTCGGCGGTGCTCGCGGTCGACGTCGCCCCGGGGACGGTTCCGGACGCGGAGCCGGTGCCCGCGCCCGCGGGCTGGGTCGCGCCGGACGTGCCCGTGGCGGTCGAGGGCCCGCCCGCGGAGTGGCCGAACGCCGTGGGCTGGCCGGGGTCGCCGCCGGAGACCGCGGTCGCGACACCGGCGCCGATGACGACCGCGGCCGCAGCGGCCCCGATGAAGGTCCAGTGCCGTCGCCTGCTGTTCACCATTATGATTTCGGGGCCGGTGGCCGGCTGCCCTTCGCTCCCCTCGCCCGGACTTCGTCGTTCGGCGGATCCGGTCGGTGACCGGGAGCGACCGGGAGGCCGCCGTCGTCGCGGGCGCCCATAATAGGGGACTCCGCTCGCGAGCGTTCATGGTGTCATGGTTCGGCGTCTTCGGTGTGACCGCGCTGATTCTCGAACCCTGTCCGTTCGCCCCCCTGTCGGTCCGAGGATTGCGCGGCTCTGGTGAGAATTCTGCACATCGTCAACCTGGGTTTCGAAGCCGGCGGCGCGGAGAAGTTCGTCCGCATGCTCCGGGACAGCCAGACGGCCCGGGGCCACCACGTCCGAGTCGTGGCCCTCGACGCGCCCTCGGGCGACCACGCCGTCTTCGCCGACGACCTGATCCCCGAGGTGGCCGGCGGCCCGGTCGGCAAGCTGGCCGGGTTCCTCTGGCATCGCCGGGCCTACCGCGAACTGCGGCGGATCATGCGGGATTTCCGGCCGGACCAGGTCCATCTGCACACCGTCGGCGGGTTCAGCCCGGCCGTGTTCCCGGCCACCCGCGGCGCGGTGCGGATCCTCACCGTCCACGGCCCCGAGGACTGGACCAGGAAGCTGCTGCGCTGGCAGGTCGCCGACAACGCCGGCCGGATACCGCCCGGCGCCCTGCCCCGCTACCTGCATCTGCGTCTCCTGATGCGGCCCGCCTACCTGCTGCTCGGCCTGCGCCGGATCGACGGTTTCGCGGCCCCGAGCCGGTTCGTCGCCGAGCTGATCCGGGCCGACGCCGGCCGGGTGCCGATCCGGGTGATCCCGCACGCCCTGGACCGGGTCTTCACTCCGGCGCCGGTCTCGGAGGTGTGGCAGGCGGCCTACGTGGGCCGGCTCAGCCCCCTGAAGGGGGCGGACGTCCTGCTGGAAGCCTTCGGCATCCTGGCCCGGACGCAGCCGAAGGCGCGGCTCGTGGTCGTCGGCGACGGCCCGGATCGGGCGCGCCTGGAGGAGCGCGCCGCCGACCTGGTGGCGGCCGGTACCGTCGAGTTCCGCGGCTGGCTGGCGCCGGCGCAGGTCGCGGAGTGCCTGGGTGGCTCCGCGCTGCTGACCGTGCCGTCGACCACGCCGGAGATCTTCGGACTGACCGCCCTGGAGGCGCTGGGGCTGGGCCGGCCGCTGGTCGCCAGCCGGATCGGGGCGCTGCCGGAGCTGGTCGGGCCGGACAACGGGCTGCTGGTCGCCCCCGGCGACGCCGCCGCGCTGGCCGAGGCGCTGGCCGAGTTGCTCGGCGACGCCGAACGGCTGGCGCGGCTCGGGGAGGGCTCAGCCCGGCGTGCCGAGGCGTTCGATCTGGACCGCTGTCTCGACGAGTACGAGTCCTGGTATCAACAGGCCGCCGCGGCCCGAAAGCGTCCGTAGCAACTGCGGACCCCAGTAGTACCGCACTACCTGCGGCGGAGGCGGTTTTCCGCGACCTGCCACACCGTCCGCGCACCGGTCAGGAAGAACGGCGCGAGGTCGTCGCGAGCGAACCAGGCGGCCTCGTCCGCGGAACGCATGGCGGACAGCCAGGAACGCAGAGAGAGGCTCCCCTCCCGGCGATAGGCGAGGGCGGCGATCGGGTCGTAGTTCTCGACGACCAGGGTCCGGCCGGGCAGCGCCGCCCCGGAGGGCACCCCGCGTCCGGTGAGGTCCAAGTGCAGCGCACGGACCACGTCGATGCCGGCCGAGTCCTGGAACAGCCGGAACTGGGCGCCGAGCCGGGGATTGAGGTCCAGGAGCCGGTAGCTGTCGTCGCGCGGGTCCCAGCGGTAGTCGAGATCGACGGGGCCCCGGTAGCCCAGCCCGGACAGCAGGGCGATCGCGTCCGCGCGCAGCCGCTCGTTGAGCACCCACCGGCCGTAGCTGGTCAGCCCCGCGTGCGCCGGGAAGGAGCGCTCTTTGATCCCGGTGTGGCCGAACAGGCACCGTGATTCCGCGTCGAAGTAGCCGTGGAAGAACCAGTCGTGCGGCGGGCCGGCCGGCGCGGGCGCGAGGTACTCCTGGAGCAGCAGGCCGGTGTCCGGGCCGTCGCCGGTCGCCCGCCGGGCCCGCTCGACCACCGCGAGCATCTCCTCCGAGCTGCGGACCACGGTCGTGCTCGGTAATCCGGCCGCCCGGTCGGCGGTCCAGGGCAGGTTCACCTTGGCCACCACGGGATATCCGCAGGCGTCCGCGAAGGCCGTGGCCTCGGCGGCGTCCGCCGGAACCGTCGTCGCCGGATGCGGTACCCCGGCGACGCGGCAGATCTCGGCCAGCGTCGCCTTCCCGGCCATCCGGCGCGGCAGGTCGGCCGGAGGTTCGGGGAACAGGTACCGGGAGCGCAGCTTGTCACCGTGCTCGGCCAACAGGATCGCGCCCGCGTCGTCGGTGGTGACCAGGACCGCCGGGCCGGGCAGCCGGTCGGCGAGCCGGTCCAGGAGTTCGATCACGTCGTCGGGATGGGCCCGGTCCGGCATCGGCGACACCGCCCGGCGGGCGTACCGGGACGCCCCGGCCGGAGCGAACCGGTCCTCGCGCATGGCGTGGACCCGGATCCCCAGCCGCCCGAGGCTCCGGATCACCCCGAGCCCGCCGTGGTGGAAGACGTTCCGATCGAGTTTGAGAAGCACCGCGTCGGTCGCGGTATCCGCACCAACCGACGCTTTCAGTGACATGGCAACCATCTTAGATCGAAGGTCAAGGCAGCCCTCGTCCCGCGCCGAGGTCAGCGCGGGAGTCTCGGCGCCACGGTACGGGCCGCGAACGCGGACCCGAACACGAAGCGCATGGACGGACCGAACGTCGCCGCCGAAGCCAGCCCGACGACGAACAGCCCGGGCACCGAGGAGTTGAAGCCCGCGCCGAGGACCGGTGGGCCGTACGAGCCCCGCATCCCGCGAACCTGGCCGCGCAGCTCATCGCCGAGCATCGTGAACCTCCGGACGTCCACATCGAACCCGGTCGCGGCTATCACGTGGTCGGCCACGAGTTCGCGGCCGTCGGACAGCTCCAGCCGGAGCGCATCGCCCTCGGGCTTGGCCGAGGTGATCTCAGTACCGGTGCGGACGTGCTCGGCGTCGAACGACTTCTCAAAACGGTCGCGGATCCACCACGAGCCCTCGGGGCCGAGCGTCCTGAGGACGACCTCCATGCGGTATCCCCTGGGCATCCGCCGGAAGAGCTTCGGCAGGCTGCCCAGCACGATGTTGTAGTAGCCGGGCCCGAGGCCGTTCTCCGGCCGCCGGACGTGCTCCCACACCGTCGCGGGACGGTCGCTGGGAAGGTTGTTCCACGCCAGCGCACCGGTCCGGGCGACCAGCGTGACATCGGCGCCCGCGTCGTCCAGCAGCACCGCGATCTCGATCGCCGCCTGCCCCGCACCGACCACGGTGATCCGCTTGCCGGAGAACCCGGACAAGTCGTTCACCGCGCTGCTGTGCAGCACCTGCGGCGCCTCGATCCCGACCAGCGCCTGGGGGAACCGCGGGAACGGCAGGAAGCCGGCGGCGAGCACCACCGAGCGGGCCCGCACCGAGGACCCGTCGGCGAGCGCCAGCGCGAACACCGAGCCCTCCCGGTCGACCCGCAGCACGTCGGTCTCGTGCAGGTCGGGCGCGGTCTGCTGCCGGAACCAGCGGCCGTAGTCGACGAACGTCTCGATCGGTGTGGGCAGGCCGTGCGCGTACGGCAGCCCCTCAAGGTCGCAGTACGCCTTCAGCGTGTACTGGTCGCGGGGATCGGACAGGTGCGAGGCCCAGGGCTCGGACTTGAGCTTCATGCCCAGCGGCATGTGCTCGGCCCAAGCCCGCATCGGCGTGCCGAACACCCGGGTGCGGGAGCCCCGCGCCTTGGCGTGCGCGGCCACCGAGAGACCGTAAGGCCCGGCACCGACCACGGCGGTGTCGAGGACCTCTGTACCTGTCATCACTTCTCCTTGTTCGGGTCCCGCAGAACCTGTCCCAGGCCTCACGGACGCCTTCTTCCATGCATTCGGGCATGCCGACGATCCGGGGACCGTCCCCGCTCGAATTCGGTGCCGACGTTCCGCCCCGAGACCCCCTCGACCAGCGCGAATGCGGGGCGACATCGCGGTGTTCTGGAGATGAAGATACCGGCCAGCGCGCTGAGTCAGTGCGGCAGGACATCGTAGCCGCGCTGAAGGTAGTGGTGAAGTAAAACGGCTGGGTGGCGGGCCGCGCAAGTGCGCGACCCGCCACCGGGGTTTTCACCGACGGAGCGGTGGGGCTACTTCGGACGATTTGTTGCTGCTGTCCGGCGGCCGGCTATCCGGCGTAGTCGCGAGAGGCTCGCGATTCGGTGCGCGCAAGCGCGGAAGTGGGGATGGCCGTGACGGTGCCCGTGGCCGTGGCGGGCTGAAGCCGGTGTTCGGCCAGGCGCCGGGGGTCGGGCCAGCGGACGTTCGTGGCCCAGCCGAGCTTCTCGAAGACCCGGATCACCCCCGCGGACAGGTCGATCTGGCCGCGATCCACGCCGTGCCGCGCGCAGGAGGGGTCGGAGTGGTGCGTGTTGTGCCAGCTCTCCCCCATCGACAGCACCGCCAGCGGCCACAGGTTCGTGGCCCGGTCGTGCTTGCGGGTCGCGAACGGCCGCGTCCCGAGCAGGTGGCACAGGGAGTTGACGCTCCAGGTCACGTGCTGGAGCAGGAACACGCGCGCCAACCCCGCCCAGATCAGGGCCGTGAGACCCGCGGTCCAGGCGAAGTCGCCGATCATCCAGCCGGCCAGCGCGGGCAGGGCCAGGGATGCCACGCACAGTGCCGGGAACAGCCCGGCGACGCGGCGCATGGCCGGTTCGGCCACCAGGTCCGGGGCGAAGTGGTCGACATCGGTCGGGTCGTCGCCGAACAGCCAGCCGAAGTGCGCGTGCACGAGGCCGTGCAGTTGGCCGATAGGCCCGGTGCCGTATCGATACGGCGAGTGCGGGTCGCCGGGCCGGTCGGTGAAGGCGTGATGCCGGCGGTGGGTCGCGACCCAGCTGATGACCGAGCCCTGGAAGCTCATCGATCCCGCGACCGCGAGTCCGGTCCGCAGGGCCGGCGCCGCGGTGAAGCTCCGGTGGGTCAGCAGGCGGTGGAATCCGACGGTGACGCCGAACCCGGTCAGGAAGTAGAAGAAGCCGGCCAGCAGCAGGTCGACCACGCCGACGCCTCTCCCCCACAACAGCCACACCGCGCCGACGAGCCCGGCCAGCGGCGCGACGACGAGCAAGGCCGTCACGGCCACCTGGACCCGGCGCTGAAGGACTGTCGTGGTGGTAGGTGGGCGGCCGGGAAACGGCTCCACGCCGTCATAGGGAATCGCAGCCATGGCGATGTACCTCACAAGCGAAGGCAGCGAGGCGGGTCACGGGACCGGCGTGAGGTCTAGACCTGATCGGAAACTCGGTCGGCTGCGATGATTTGGGTCCTCTTCCCCGCCAGTCTACGCCCCGAAGAACCCCTGGCGGGAGGCTTGCCAGGGGAACTTGTCGGGAACTATCAGTTCGTCGGGAACTATCAGTTCACTGAGACCGTCCCGGCCTCCGAGCAGCAGCAGGCCGCCGAAGGTGATCAGGTTGGCACTGATCACCCACTGCGCGGCGCTCTGCGTCATCTTGAGCGACTCGGCGATCGTCGGCGCGGCGAGGATCACGGCCTGCGAGTCCAGGATCACCATGAAGTTGGCCGCGCACAGCAGAACGGATCATGTGCCGCCGACGCGAACGACGTGCAGGTCGGCCGCGCTCAGTGCCCTGACTACGGCTGCTGCACCGTCCGCAGGGAGCCGGTGGACTTACCGGTCCGCTCGCGGAGCAGCACGCGCAAGGTGTTCGCCTGCTCGTAGCCGACCTTGCGGCTGATCACCTCCATCGACAGGTCCGTGGTGCGCAGCAGGTGAGTGGCCTGCTCGACCCGCAGGTCCTGGACGAATCTGATCGGGGAGGTTCCCATCACGCGCATGACGGCCCGCTGGAGCGTCCGCTCGCTGACGCCGAGGTGGCGGGCCGCCGCCGGGATGCTGAGCGGCTCGGCGATGTGGTCGCGGATCCAGCGTTCGAAGCCCGCTACCAGCGGGTCGCTCTGGGCGAGCGCGCTGGGGATGATGTACGGGGCCTGCGACGGCCGCTCGTCGACCACGAGGTAGCGCGTCACCAGGTCGGCCACGGCCGGGCTGGTCTCGCGGACGATCGCCAGCGCCATGTCCAGGTGGCCGAACGCGGCGCCGGCCGTGGTGACGCCGCCGTCGCGGACGACCATCGCGCTCTGGTCGAGGTGGACCCGGGGATAGCGGGCGCGGAAGGACGGCGTGAGCCACCAGGTGGTGGTCGCGCGCAGACCGTCCAGAACGCCCGCCTCGGCGAGCAGGAACGTCCCGGCACACGCCGTGGCGACGGCCGCGCCGCGGGCACGGGTCTCGAAGACCAGCTCGCGTTCGGACTTCGTGGCCTCGCCGCTGACCAGCTCGACGAGGACCTCGGGAGCACGCTGGTTGATGGCCGGCACGATCAGGAGATCGGCGCGTTCGGCCAAATCAGTGGACTGACACTCGATGACGTGCCCGGCCGCCGTCCGCACCCGCTCGGTGAAACCGACCGTCGTGACCTGCCAGCGCGGGGCCTGGCTCAGCTGCTCGGCCATCGCGTTGGCGGTGTCCAGCACGTCCAGAACCGACGCCAGGCCGGAGTCGAAGGCGCCCTCGCAGACCAGAACCGCGATGTCCATGTCGGAAGTCCTATCGATGATGTCGTTTCCGCCACTGATGGCGAGACGGATCGGCGACTTACGGTCGTGGTGCCGCCGGGAGAACCGGGCCGAACCGGATGGACGAAGGGAACACCATGAAGATCGGTCTGCTGGTCCGGATCGAGGCCAAGCCCGAGTTCGCGGACCAGGTGGAGAGCGCGCTGCGGGGCGCGCGGCAGCTCGCCGACGAGGAGCGGGCGACGGTGGCGTGGTTCGCCTTCCGCCAGTCGCCCACCGTCTTCGGCGTCTTCGACACCTTCGACGACGAGGACGGACGCAAGGCGCACCTGGCAGGGCAGATCGCCGCAGCGCTCGGGGAGATGGCGCAGACGATGCTCGCGACCGCTCCGACGATCGCGGAGGTCGACCTGCTCGGGGTCAAGGTCCCCTGAGCGCGGACGACTACCGAGACGGCGCGGCCGAGCAGCGGCTCGTCGAGGAGGCACGCTGCTCGGCCGATGGCATCCGCCGCACTCGCCGCGCCGGTCACGGCAGTCGGTAGGGGTCATCGGCGGGCAGCCACGCGTCCGGGGCGCGGAGCGCCTGATCGTCCACGCCGGCGGCGAGGGCCTCGACAGCGGCCAGGACCGCGGACCGCTGGTCGTCGCGGCGCCAGACCAGGGACCAGGTCCAGTAGATCTTGGGCTCGACGACCTCGCGGCGCGTCAGGTCCGGGGCCGGCGGCGTGGTCTGGCCCTTCGGGGAGTTGAGCACCGGCCGGCGGATGCGGCGTACGTGGTCGAAGAAGGCGCTGCCGGTGATGCCGCCGTTGGCGATGCGGACCGGCTTCGCACCGGTGGCCTGGCACAGCTCGCGGGCGAAGACGTTCCACGACGCCCAGGACGTCTCGTCCCGGTCCAGGAGCACGCAGGTGTCGGCCGCCGCAATCGGGGTGTCGTCCTCCCCCGCGGCGACCGCGTACAGCCGGTCCATGCCGAGGAGCCGGGCGTCCAGGCCGCGGCGCTCCAGGTCTGCGCCCTGGATCCAGCACACCGCCAGGTCCAGGCTGTGGTCGGCGACGCGCGCCGCCTGCGCGTGGGAGGGCGCGACCCAGGTGTCGACGTGCACGCGCGAGACCGCGGACAGCCGGCGTTCGAGGTCAGGCGGCAGCCAGTTGACATAGCCGAGCCGCACCGGGGCCGCCCCGGACAACTGCGCCGCCGTCCGGTGCAGCTCCTCGGCGCCCTCCACGACCTTCCTGGCCTGCGCGAGCAGCGCCACGCCGACCGGCGTCAGCTTGACCGAGCGGCGGTCGCGGTCGAACAGCCGCACCCCCAGGTCGCGTTCCAGGGCCTTGATCTGCTGCGAGAGCGAGGGACCGGCGATCCGCAGGCTCTCGGCGGCGCTGCGGAAGTTGAGCTCCTCGGCGACGGCCAAGAAGTACCGGAGCTGACGCAATTCCACACCCCGATCCTAGGTCCGACCAGCGTCGTCGCGATCGCACGACAGGCCGGCCCACACCGTCGCGGCGACGACGGCCGCGACCAGGACCACCACGGCCGCCCACACCAACGCCTGCCGATAGCCGTGGTGTAGCGCGGGGGTGACCGCCAGCGGCCCGAGGATCTGCCCCACCGAATACCCGGTCGTCAGCAACGCCGCCGAGCGCGCGGAGCCGAGCTGGTTCCCGATCCCGAGGGCGAGTTGGCTGATCGCGACGAACGTCGCGCCGAACAGCACGGCCGAGATCAGCGCGGACACCACACCCGGCACAACGGCGGGCAGCACGATGCCGAAGCTCTGCAGAAGCAGTGCGCCTGCCAGGAGGCTCGGAGTGCTGAAGCGGCGGCCAAGCCCGGCCCACCACGCCGCCGACGGCACCGCCGCCAGCCCGACCAGCACCCACGCCCCGGTGCCGACCCAGCCCGGTGAGGACTGGCTGATGGCGGCGACCAGGAAGGTGCCCGCGATGATGTAGCCCAGGCCGTCGAGGCTATAGCTGACCAGCAGCGCTGTCTGGAGACGTCGGCGCCGCGGGGCGCGTTCGGGTTTCTGCGAAACCCGGACCCGCTGACTCGGAGCCTGACCCGGCGCGAGTTCCCAGGCAATCGCACTGAGGACGAGCGCCAAAGCCGCCGCAGCCCACCACGCGGTACGCCAGTCGCCCGCGCCGCGCACCACCAGCACCGCCACACCAGACAGCGCAATCCCGGCCCCGACGCCGCCGAAACCCCAACCAGCCAGCGAAGCACGGTCTCCGTACACTCCGTGCAGCCCGTTCAGCAGCGCGTGCACCGCGATCACGAACACGACCGCGCTCGTCGCCCCTGCTGCGAGCCGCAGGATCCACCACCAGACCACTGATTCGCCGACAGGCATCAGCGCCAGCGAAGCGACCAAAACAAACAACGACCAGCGCAGCGCCGCACTCGATCGCGCCACCGCCGGTACAGCGGTACACAGCAGCGCCCCGGCGAGATACCCGGCGTAGTTCGCCGTGGCCAGACCCGCTCCCGCCGAAGTGCCGAGCCCGGCCTGAGCGTGCATCAGCGGCAGAATCGGCGTGTAGACGAAGCGTCCGACGCCGACCGCAGCAGCCAGCGCCGCCGCCGCACGCACCGTGTGCCACAGCGAGGAATCCGGCGCTGTATCGACGCCGCCGGCCGGCGCCTTCAAGATGGCGACATCCCGGAGTATCAGGACACACCATCCTGCTTGCCGGGGTCGTTCGGGTGCGAGACCAGCGGCGTCACCGTCAACGACATCCACGGCCGCAACGGCAACGTCCCGAGCACCTTCTCCTGCAACTCCTGCTCGTCCCTGGCGCGCCACACTCCGATGCTGCGCAGCTCCCCCTCCGGACGCCACAGCCGGAACAAGTGCCCGGATTCGGCCAGCTCCGCAGCCCGAACGGCCTCGGCGGCCCGTCGCCGATCGACCTCCGCCGGCTCGGTCCCCTCCGGGATCGCGGTCGTGATCTCGACCAGAAACTCTCTCATCGCCCGGCTCCTTCGCCACGACGCCACCCTGCGGGCGTCCGTGCGGCCAGATTCCGCCCGGAATCCGGCCCGTCGCCACGACCAGTTTCCAACCTCGTGTAAGCCACAGACTCCCACCGCAGGTCATGGCATGCGTCTTTGCGACAGCTAGAGAGCCGCCGAAGTGGCTTTTAGTTGACCGGTCGTCTAGTTTTGCTGACGAGGGCAGGCGGTCAGCCGCCCGTGACAGTCGCCTGACAGTCGTCTGACAGTCACCCGATCCCCGTCATCTGATCAAGGAGATGGACCATGAGCATCGACACGGACGGCCGCAAGGTCGCGGTCATCACCGGCGCCTCGCAGGGCATCGGCGCCGGACTCGTCGAGGGCTACCGCAAGCACGGCTACGCGGTCGTGGCCACCTCGCGCGGCATCGAGTCGTCGCAGGACCCGGACGTGCTGACGGTACGCGGCGACATCGCCGACCCGGCGACCGCCGAGCGGGTCGTCGCCGCCGCCGTCGAGCGGTTCGGGCGGGTCGACACGCTGGTGAACAACGCCGGGGTATTCGTCGCGAAGCCGTTCACCGACTTCACGCTCGCCGACTACGAGCTCACGACCGGCGTGAACCTCGGCGGCTTCTTCCGCATCACGCAGCTGGCCGTCGAGCGGATGCTGGCCCAGGGCGGCGGCGGCCACGTCGTGCAGATCACCACCAGCCTGGTCGACCACGCCGACTCGGCGGTCACCTCGGTGCTGGCCTCGCTGACCAAGGGCGGCTTGCAGTCGGCGACCAAGGCGCTGGCCATCGAGTACGCCGGCCGCGGCATCCGCAGCAACGCCGTCGCGCTGGGCATCGTCAACACCCCGATGCACCCGGCGGAGTACCACCCGACTCTCGCCGCGATGCACCCGCTCGGGCGCATGGGCGAGATCTCCGACGTGGTCGAGGCGGTGCTGTACCTGGAGCGTTCGCCGTTCGTCACCGGCGACGTGCTGCACGTCGACGGCGGACAGAGCGCAGGACGCTGACAACCGGTCCGAGGCGGAGGTTCACCATGAGCGAGATGAGCACCATGAGCAAGACCTTCCTGATCACCGGCGTCTCCAGCGGCCTGGGGCGAGCCTTCGCGGTCGCCGCCCTCCAGGCCGGGCACCGGGTGGTCGGCACCGTCCGCGATCCGGGTCAGATCCCCGCTTTCGAAGCGCTCTCCCCCGGCCGTGCCACCGGCATGGAGCTGGACGTCACCGACGACGAGCGCGTCCTGGCGGCCGTGCGGACCGTCGAGGACCGGATCGGCGCGACCGACGTGCTGATAAGCAACGCCGGCTACGGCGTCGAGGGCACCGTCGAGGAGTCCTCGATGGCCGACCTGCGGCGCCAGTTCGACGTCAACGTCTATGGCACGGTAGCCGTGGTGAAGGCGGTTCTGCCCGCAATGCGCCGCCGGCGCAGCGGCCACATCTTCACCATCTCGTCGATGGCCGGACGCACCGCGCCGCCCGGCGTGGCGTTCTACGGCGCGAGCAAGTTCGCCATCGAGGGCTTCTCCGGCTCGCTGGCGCAGGAGGTCGCAGGCTTCGGCATCCGCGTCACCTGCCTGGCGCTCGGCGGATTCCGCACCGACTGGGCCGGACGGTCGATGACCCGGGTCCCGCGGACCATCGCCGACTACGACGCCGTCTTCGACCCGATCCGCGCGGCCCGGCAGGCCAAGGACGGCAACCAGATCGGCGATCCGGCGCTGGCCGCCGCAGCCGTGCTGAAGCTCGTCGACGGCGACGACGCCCCGGTGCACCTGGTCCTGGGCAGCGACGCTCGCCAGCTGGTCGAACAGGGGCTGAAGCGGGCCGGCGACGAGCTGAACGCGTGGGCAGAGCTGACGAGATCGACCGACGCCCCGCTCAGAGACTGACGTCGGCACCGCGACGAGCGCGGGTCGCATTGGCTTTCGGGCCGGTGCGATCCGCGCTTAGACGTTGACCGCGTCGGACGACTTGGAACGCGCACCGAGAAGCGCTAGGCAGTTCGCCCACAGAGTGTCCAGATGCTGCGTGTCGTTGTAGAGCTTGGCGAACAACACCTGGCCCTCCAACTGCGCGACCACTGACCGCGCCGCCTCGCGCGCGTCGGCCACAGTCGCGTCACCGCGTTCCTGAGCGTCCGCGACGACCTTCTCCACCAGCTCCACCTGCACCTCGAAGATCTCCTGGAGGCGTCGGCGTATCGGCTCGGTCTGGTTGCTCAGCTCCAGGGTGAGGTTCCCGAACATGCAGCCGGAGACCGTCCCGCAGCTTCGCTGCCCCGCGCGTAGCCCGGCCTCGGTCTCCTCGAACAATCGCCGGAGCCGATCCATTGGCGCCGGGGCCGCGTCGCCGCCGAGCACGCGCTCCCAGTCCGCACGCTGAAGGCGCCAGTGCTCGTCGAGAACGGCGAGCGCCAGCGCCTCCTTGGATGCGAAGAAGTAGTAGAAGCTGCCCTTGGGCACGTCCGCGGCCTTGCAGATTTCCGCCACACCCAGCGCCGAGTACCCGTTCAGCTCGATCAGGGTCCGTGCGGCGTTGAGGATCTTCTCTTCGGCATCGCTGGTCCTACCCACATGACCAGTTTACGACCGGTCGTCTATCAGCTTCCCGGCGGCGGCGAGACATACGGAAAGTGGTCGAGCAGCGGCCCGCCTTCAAGACCTGATGAGAAGTCCTGGTTCACCACCATCTTGATGATGTTCGACGCGATGTCCTCGGCCACGCCCTTGCCGTTCTTCGTGTCGTGCCACGGGTTCCAGCAGGCGAAGGTCCCCGGCACGTACGTGATGACGTTCGGCAGCAGCGTGTCCGCCGCCCACGCGCCGTAGGCCCGCGCGGTCGGGAAGGCGTGCGGGCCCTTGTCGTACGTGCCGCCGGCTTCGACGACCGCTGCGATGTTGTCGCGCACCTGGCCCCAGATCCCGGACGCGGGGTCGGTCGCGGGGTTGTCCGGGCGGCCCAGCAGGTCGATCGCGGGAACCGTGGAGTTGTAGTCCTTGACCTGGGCCGAACCGCCGGCGAAGTCGAAGAAGGTGGTCATGTTGGGTGCCCCGGCGCGCTGGAGCTGAACCCAGGTGTTGTGCCCCTGGTCGAAGTACGCGGTGGTGGCCCAGAAGTTCAGCGGGCCCAGACCCGTGACCTCGACCGGCACTTCGAGCACGAACGAGCGCACGCTGGTGTTCGCGAAGTCGTCGTGCGCCGGGCGCAGCGCGTCGAAGTCGGGGAAGGTCCCGGTCGCCAGGGCCTTGGTCGTGGCGACCGGGAAGGGGATGAAGTTGTGGAACGGGTCGCGGCGCTGCCCGGCGAAGAGCTTGATGCCGTGGTGGCACTCCACGACCTCCCCCACCGGGCAGTCCGGCGGCGTGATGATCCGGCCGGCGGCGGTGCGGTCGGTGGCGGCGGCCCCGGTGAGCTGCTCGACCCGCACGTGCTGCGTGCCGTCAGGTCCGATCGGGAACGTGGCGCGCCAGGTGATGTCCTCGACGTAGTCGCCGTCGGTGTCGACCTTGAGCTCGTACATCGCCGCGGGGTTCCAGGGCTCGCCGTGGAGCGGCGAGGTGTTCACGCCGAAGACCGTACGCGGACCGAGCAGGCCCGCCGCGCCCGCGAAGCAGAACGCGTCGGTGATGTCCTCGGTCTCGTCCTGGGGGTAGTCGAAGTGGTGGGACATTGCTGCTCCTAGCGGCGGGAGTACGGATTGGGGGAGTACGGATTGCGGGAGAACGGCTGAAGCGCGAGCGTGTAGAACCGGTCGCGGTAGGGAGCCTCGTCGGTGGCGCCGAACTCGGCGTACATCCACAGCACCGGCAGCTTGTCGGCGTCCCAGGCGACGTGATCGGCACGGCCGTCGGCGTGCAGGACGTCGTACCAGCCGTACGGGAAGCCGGACAGCACGGCGACCCGCGTGGCCGCGCCACGACCGGGGATGACAGAGGCGTCGACCGTCGTGCCGTCGGCGGCGACGACGTGCGGCCACGCGGAGTCGGTGCTCGCGAGGTGCGGCCGCCGGTAGTAGTCCAGCACCGACACGGCCCTGACCCCCGCTGGCAGGACCAGACGGGTTCCGGGCGCGAGCAGCGGGGCGTGGTAGCGCCGCTCGCTGCCGGAAACCAGGTCATCGGCAGCGGGTGCGACGGCGGGACCGATGGCAGGATCGGCAGCGGCAGTCAGGCCGCCACCCGACCCCACCGAAGTGGCGGCCTCAGCGGAGCCGCCCTTCCCGAAGCCGTACACGACGGGAAGGGCGGCCATCCCGCCGAGAACACCTCTCCGGCCGATCAGTCCGGCGCCTTTAGCGCGCACCGACTGCGGGCGTTCTCGTGGGTCTTTCGCGTGGGGGGAAATCAGCGACATGCGCCAAATCTAAGATCCAACCCGCGTTCGCATCAGCGGCAAATGCGACATCTTCGATGGGCATTCCGACTCGGCGAGGGCGCCGGATCGACGATGCCCGCGGGCTGGATCCCCCTCACGGCGTGATGGTGATCGAGCTGGCGTTGGACACGTTGGTGATGTGCGCGGCGGCCAGGGTCGTGGCCGGGCTGGAGCTGCCGGACGGGACGATGTTCTGCAACGTCACGTTGCTGATGGTGCCGCCGGGCAGCCCGGTGATCCGGCTGGCGGTCTTGTCGGCCGCCCGCAGCTTCACGTTGGTGACGTTCACGCCCTGCGTGGGGCCGACCCCCGAGGACTCCGTCATGAAGGCGAGCCAGCACTGGTTCCCGGCGTTGTTGAAGTCCAGGCGCTCGACATCGATGTCGCTGAAGGTGATGCCGCTGGCCGACACCGTCCCGTACTTGTGGTCGATACCGACGGCGACCGCCGCGTCGTACACGACGACCTGCTGGAAGGTGATGTTGGACTGCGGCTGGTCGACGCCCTGCCCGACCTTCACCGCGTAGCAGTACGTCCAGCACACCAGGTCGGTGAAGGTCACGCTGTCCAGCGGCTGCGGCTGGCCCGGCACCTGGCCCGTGATGTCCGTGTTCGACGCCCACGTCTTGGTGCTGAAGTTGTCGTCGAGGCCGATCCCGATCGCGTGCGTGACGCTGACGCCGCTGGACTCGTTCACGTCGACGCCGTCGTTCTCGCCCATGTCGAACCGGTTGAAGAGCTTGATGTTGGTGAACGTCACGTTCGACGACCGGACCGGGATGACGCTCCAGCTGCTGGACTCCCGGAACGTGACGCCGTCGCACGAGAAGCCGTCGACCCACACCGGCGCGAGCAGGTTCACCCCGAGGTTGCTGGGGGCCAACGATGCCATCCCGTTGCCGTCGATGATGCCGCGGCCGTAGAGGCTGATGTTGGAGGAGTAGAAGTCGGTGCTCACCAGCCAGGTCAGGTCCCGGTTCTGCGAGCTCTTGTGCCCGTTCACGGTGTAGTAGGCGGCGTCGCCGGTGTACCGCAGCACCGCACCGGGTTCCAGGTACAGCGCTGTATTGCTCAGCAGCACCAGGTTGCCGACGTTGTAGACGCCTTGCGGCACGTAGACAGTGCCCTGACCCCCGTTGCCGGAGCCCCAGGACGAGGCGTCGGCGATAGCGCTGCTGAACGCCTGCGTCGAGTAGCCACCGGTGCCCGGCTGCGCGTTGTACGGCGAGGCCGTCACGTTGAAGATGCCGTCGCCGCCGCTCGGCGGCTGGTTCGTCTCCTGCGGGTCGAAGGCCAGAACCAGCTGGGGCCGGCCGTCGAGCTTGACGATGTAGTAGCCGTCGCTGGGAAGGGTGAAGTTCAGGGTCGAGCCGCTCACGCTCGCGGAGATGCCGAGTTTCTGGGGACTGATGCTCCACGACCCGATGTTCGTGTTGTTGATCTTCGTGACGGCGACCTGCGCGCTGCCCGAGCCCATCGCCAGCTGCGCGATGTCGTAGCCGGTGAACTTCTGGACCGGGACCGGGATGCCGTTGACGGTGATCCGGTAGTCGGTGGACGCGGGGTAGATCGACGGCACCGGATACACCTGCAACGCGGCGGCGAACTGGGGTACGGCAGTACCCTGCGGCACGGCGGCGTCCTGGGGCGCGGCGTTCGCGGCCGGCGACGAACCCGGACCGAAGCCGTACAGCACTCCGCCGACGCCGATCACTCCAGCGGCACCGAGGAAGGCGCGCCGACTCACGTCGGATTTGGGGGACTCAGCGCTCGGTTCTGCATGTGGTTCTTTGCGTGGTTCTTTGCGCGGTTCCATGTGGGATTCCTATCCTTCGGGCAACTCTTGGCCACGCCGCTCCCACGAGGACTCACTGTGACGAGCAGCGAAGTCCGTGTCAAGCCCCGTCGAACACGGATCAACGCGATGGCAGGAGAATCAAACAGAGATCACCAGTGATCGAACACATCCGACCACCGAGTCTGCATCCCGATGAACTGCCCTGATGCCGTTTTCGTGTTGCGCGGGTGTGTCCGGCCACTGTGAAACGAGCACGTCCTGGTGATTTTCTGACCACTGGTTCAGTAATCAACCAACCGCTGACCGGTGCTTACCTGCGCACAGACCCCTTGACAGACCCACTGGTCTAGTCCAGCTTGATGAACTACGCCGCATTCGACGACCCGCCGGCCCCCTGTCGCTCCCACCGCAGCGGACCCGCCCCACCTGCTCCGCAATCGCACAAGAAATCACAGCGCCGGTCCCGTGCGCCGACGGCACTCGGACCACACGCCGACCACCCCACGTGAGGAGCACTGGATCCATGATCTCCCGAAGAAACCTGTTCGCAGCCGCTGCCGCCACAGCCGTCCTGCCCTCGGTCGCCGCCCTCGCCCCGCGCGCTTCGGCGGCCACCGGCAGCACGCTCAACATCGACCTGCAGAACAACACGGGCTCCAACACGGTCTACGCCTACGTCACGGGCCTCGCGATCGACAACGGCAACGCCTGGTTCCTCCTGCAGTCCGACGGACGGACCCCGTACTACCCGCCGTCCCCGCCCTCGACCCTCACGCCGCTCGGGGCGAACTGCGCCATCCCGCTGGGCCCGAACGGATCGACCACCCGGATCACCATTCCGCACCTGGCCGGCGGCCGAATCTGGTTCTCCATCGACAATCCTCTGACGTTCCTGGTGAACCCCGGACCGGCGCTGGTCTTCCCGTCGGTGAGCAATCCGTCGGACCCGAACATCAACGTGATGTGGGACTTCTGCGAGTTCACCTTCAACAGCACGAATCTGTGGGCGAACATCAGCATGGTCGACTTCGTGGCCATCCCGATCGGGCTGACGTCCACCGGCGCGGCCGGCACGCAGACCGCTCCGGGCCTGCCCGCCGGCGCGCTGGACACCGTCTGCAGTGCGTTGCAGGCTCAGAGCGCGGCCGACGGACAGGGCTGGAACCAGCTCATCGTCACCTCGGGCGGGGCGAACCTGCGCGCGCTGAGCCCGAACAACGGGATCGCACAGAACTCCTCGCTGTTCGCCGGCTACTTCGACGGGTACCTGGACCAGGTCTGGTCGAAGTACAGCTCCCAGACGCTGTCCATCGACACCCAGGCGCAGTGGGGCACCGTGACCGGAAACGTATCCGGCGGCGTGCTGAACTTCCCCGGCGTCGGCTCGTTCGGCCGGCCCTCCAGCGCCGACATCTTCAGCTGCAACTCAGGGCCCTTCAACACCAGCGGCGTGGAGATGGGCGCGCTGACCGCGCGGATCAGCGCCGCGATCAACCGCACCACGCTGCTGATCGACTCCGACCAGCCCGCCGGGGAGAACCCCGCGAACTACTACCAGTACCCGCAGACCAACCACTACGCCCGGATCGTCCACGCCACCAGCATCGACGGCCGCGGCTACGCCTTCCCGTACGACGACGTGGCGCCGACCGGCGGCGTGGACCAGTCCGGCGCGGTCGTCGACCAGAACCCCACGCTGCTGACGGTGACCCTCAGCCCGGTCCACGGGGGCGGCGGCGGGGGCGGCGGCAACCCGGTCATTCAGGTACAGGCCGAGAGCGGGACGCTGCACGGTCTGGGCACCGAGGCGATCTATCCCGGCTACACCGGTAGCGGATACGTCGCGGGCTGGAACCATGACGGCCAGTGGGTCGACCTCCACCCGAGCGTCAGTCAGGCCGGCCCGTACACCCTCACGCTGCGCTACTCCGCTGCCGCCGGTAACGCGTCACGGTACATCTACGTGAACGGGTCGGGGGTCGTGAACAACCTGAGCCTGCCCGGGACCGGGTCGTGGTCCTCGTGGAACACGGTGACGGTGCCCAACGTCGCATTGAACGCCGGGTCGAACACGATATCCGTGATCTACAACAGCTCGCTCGGCAGCTCGAACTACCTCAACCTTGACGAGATCACAGTGCAGTACGCCGGCTGAGCTTCGATCCCTATCCACCCTCGGGAGCCCCAGTGAGAACATCCTTGCCCGCACTACCCCACCGTCGCCGTTTCTTGGCCGCGTTCCTGGCTTTGGCCCTGGCGTTCTTCGTCGTGGACGGCCGCCAGACCCGAGCTCACGCGCAGGCTAACGGAGCCGCGATCAGCCCGCTGATGGGCTGGAGCAGCTGGTCGTTCCTGCGCAACCACCCCACCGAGGCCGCTATGAAGGCGCAGGCGCTGGCGATGTCGACCAGCGGGCTGGTCGATGCTGGGTACCAGTACGTCAACCTGGACGACTTCTACTACCTCGACCCGCAGAACACCGTGGACTCCTACGGGCGGTGGGTCACGGACAGCAGCAAGTTTCCGGACGGGATGGCGAATCTGGGTTCGTACATACACTCGCTCGGGGAGAAGTTCGGGATGTACTTGACGCCGGGGATTCCGGTGGCCGCGTACAACCAGAACACGCCGATCGCCGGGACTTCGTTCCACGCGCGGGACATCGTCTCCAACACCACCAGCTATGAGACGAACTACAACTTCGGCAGCGGTCGGATGTACTACATCGACTACGCGAAGAACCCCGCGGCCGCGCAGGCGTACCTGAACTCCTGGGCGAACCAGCTCGCCGGCTTCGGCATCGACTACCTGAAGATCGACGGCGTCAGCCCGAATGACGGGGATTCCCAGGGCGTCGCCGACGTCCAGCACTGGTCCCAGGCGCTCAACCAGACCGGCCGCACCATCCACCTGGAGCTGTCGAACAAGCTGACGAGGGCGGACGCGGCGTCCTGGCAGCAGTACTCGAACGGCTGGCGCATCGAGGACGACGTCGAGTGCTACTGCGGCGCCAACGGTTCGCCCTATCCGCTGACCGACTGGAACAACGTGGCCCTCCGCTTCTCCGACGTCGTCCCGTGGATCGGCGTCGGCGGCACCGGCGGGTGGAACGACCTGGACTCGATCGAGGTCGGCAACGGCTCGAACGACGGGCTCACGTATGACGAGCGCAAGACGCAGCTGACGCTGTGGGCGATCGAGAACTCGAACCTGACGCTCGGTGTGGACCTGACGAACCTGGACTCGACGGATGTCGGGCTGTTGACCAACTCCGAGGTGCTGGCGGTGGACCAGGCCGGGCATCCGGCGCGCGCGGTGGACCGCACGACGCAGCAGCAGGCCTGGTACGCGGCGAACGGCGACGGCAGCTACACCGTCGCCCTGTTCAACCTGGCTGGCTCGGCCGCCACCGCGTCCGTGAACTGGCAGGACATCGGCTTCACCGGCTCTGCGGCCACGGTGCATGACGACTGGTCGCACGCCGACCTCGGCAGCTTCGGCACCGGCTACAGCGTTTCGTTGCCCGCCCACGGAGCGACGCTGCTCAAGGTCACACCGACCGGGTCGGTCGGCTACACCGCGATGTCGTACAACATCGTCAACGCCAACAGCGGTCTGAACCTGGCCACGTCGGGGTCGTCGGTCGTGCAGCAGAGTGCTGATAATGCGCTGGACCAGGAGTGGCAGCTGGTGCCGGTCGGCGACGGCAGCTACAAGGTTCTCAACCGCACCAGCCAGCAGCAGCTGGCCGTTCCTTCTGGCAGCCAGGGCGCACAACTGGTCCAGGCAGGCGACGACAACGCCACCGACACCCAGTGGCGCCTGGTCCCGACCGGCAGCGGCTCCTACACGCTGAGCTCGCCCTCCGACGGCCTGCTCGCCGACGTCTCCGGCGGCTCGAAGAGCTCCGGCGCGCCGGTGATCCAGTGGCCCGCCAACGGCGGCGCGAACCAGAAGTGGACGCTGGTCCCGGTGCCCGATGCGAACGTCGCCTACCGCGTCGAGAACCTAGCAACCGGTGGCCGGCTGGACGTGAACAACGACTCCACGGCCGATGGCGCGACCCTGCTTCAGTACTCTGACAACGGCCAGGCCGACCAGAAGTGGACGTTCGTCAAGCAGGCGAGCGGCGCGTACACGATCGTCAACGCCAACAGCGGCAAGCTGGTCAACATCCCCGGACCGACCACCGCCGCCGGCACCCAGCTCATCCAGTTCGGCGACGACGGCGGCAGCAACGGCCGCTGGACGCTGGTGGACGAGGGGCCGGGGGCCGTCGGGCTGAAGAGCGTGTACGACGGGTTGATGATCGACCTCACCAACAGCAGCACCGTGCCCGGCGCCGCTGTGATCCAGTTCCCGGCCGACGGGGGCGTAAACCAGGAGTGGTCGCTCGTGCCTTGAGTGGGGCTGGGGCGGGGGCGGTGGGTCGGCGGGGCGGTGGGTCGCAGGAGCCTGCGGACTGCCGCCCCGTTCTTGCGTGTGTTTCCGGTATTGAGTGGGGTGGCCGGTGGGGTGGCCGGGGTGCGGTTGGGCCGCGGTTTACAGGCGATTTTTACGGCTTCGCGCAGGGTTTGATGACCTCGCTGGGGGACGCAGTTCGGTTGGGCGACTCATTTCGCGCTGGCGGCTGGCGGTTTTCGTGGGCACGACCGCGCGGTGGTTCGAGCCGGAGCGTGGTGCGTTGGCGGGCGGCGGTTTACGCGGACACGACCGCGCGATGGTTCGAGCCTGAGCGCGGTGCGTTGGCGGGTGGCGGTTCACGTGTCCACGACCGCGCGGCGGTCCGAGTCACTGCGCATGCGTTGCGTAGGCGGCAATCGTCGGGCGTGGTGGGCACCTCAAGGCCTCCGGCGGGCGCTCTACAGCGAGGGGGCGACCCGCGCGTGCTGCTGTTTGGCGGCGGTCCGGGACTGGTCGGCTCCCTTTACGCTGTTGCCTGCGTTGCGCTGTCTGCTGGCGGTCGCTGCTTGTGGTCGCCGAGGTTCTGGGTCCCTCGCCGCGTCGTCGCCGTAAACGGAACCAGCCCGGTCCGGTGGTGTCCAGCCGCATCGCTGCTGCTGTGGTCGTTCTCCGTTCGGCTGGACACCACCGGCCCGGCCAGGTTGGCAGAGCCCGCCGACGCGGCGAGGGACCCAGAACCAACACCCCACATGGTCCTTCGGACCCCCTCACCGCGTGGCCGGCCACGCTTGCCCGTCACCACCCGCAGCGGCCAAGGCACCGGTTCTCGCCGAGGCCGGCAGCCTGGCCGCACCGGTGCGGGGTCGTGCCCGCACAGCGAGCGAGGCCGTGGGCGCCGATCGTCAGCGCTCGACTGGCCCGGTGGCCCACTTCTGGCCGGCGAGGGCGGCGCGGATCAGGGTCAGGGTGCGGGTGTGGTCGGCGATGGTGTGGGCGCGGCCGGTGATTTCGTGGCCGCCGTCGAACCAGTCGAGGACTACGTCGGCGCCGGTGGCTTCGAGGGCTTGGGCGTAGGCGTGGGCCTGGGCTGCGGGGGTGCGGGTGTCGTAGCGGCCTTGGCGGATCCAGGCTGGGGCGCGGACGTGGTCGATGTAGGTGATCGGGGAGGCTCGGCGGTAGCGGTCGGGGATCTCTTCGGGGGAGCCTCCGATGAAGGTGCGCCAGGCGGTTTGGATGGCCGGGTTCATGTCGTGGTAGGCCGTGGTCCAGTCGGCGAGTGCCACGAAGGCCAGGGCGCCGGCGAACAGGGTGGGGAGGCGGCCTAGGGACAGCAGGGACAGGAAGCCGCCGTAGGAGTGGCCGGTGATGAAGATGCGCGCCGGGTCGGCGATGCCTTGCTCCACCAGCCAGTTCACTGCGGCGGCGATGTCCTCGGTTTCGCGGTCGCCGATGTCGGGGCGGAAGCCTTCGCGGAAGTCGCGGCCGAAGGTGACCGAGCCTCGGTAGTTCAGGGCCGCGTAGCCGATGCCCTCGGCCAGGAATGCCTGCGCTTCGGGGACGTAGCCGTCGACCGTGACCATGTTCGGGCCGCCGTGTACGGACAGCACCAGCGGTCCGGGCTCGGTGGCGCCTTCCGGTCGGGCCGACCAGACCTGGACGGGGGTGCCGTCGGCCGAGGTGACGGTGGCCGAGCGCAGTGGCGTCCCGGCGGGGACTGGTGTCGGCGCCGCGCCGAGGTCCCAGGTCTGCTCGCGCGTCTCGTCGCCGTCTACGCGCAGCAGTCGCAACGGCTGGTTGAAGCGCGTGTGCAGCAGCCTGATCTCCCGGCCGGGACCGTAGTGCGAGGCGAAGATGTTCAGGTGCGCCGCTGCGACGTCCGGGCTGAAGAAGCCGCCGTCGGGGTGCGGCACGGCACGCAGCGTGGCAGTCGCCAGGTCGTACTCCAGCACCCGGTGCACCCCGGCGTCGACGTGCACCAGCAGCAGCCGCTCGGCGTCGTCGGACCAGTCCAGTGCCACCAGGTCGCCGGCCAGGTCCGGGGCGTCTACGTCGATGCGGGCGCTGTTGGCGGGGTTGAAGACGCAGGGTCGGGCGAAGCCGCTGCGCTCGGTGCTCACCAGCAGCCGGTTGTCGCCGGGGACCGGGGAGAAGCGGACGGCGCGCACTGGGCCGTCGGGGCCGTCGCTGAGCACTGACACGGTCTTCGCGCCCTCGACGGCCAGGACGGTCACCGCGAAGCGGCGGATCCCCGGGTTGTGGTCGGTGGTGTCCACCGCCGCGAGCAGGCCGTCGGCCGAGATCACGCCGTTCCACGCCTCGTTCGCCGAGGCGTACAGGCGCCGCGGCACGTCGCCCTCGGCGGCGACGTGGAGTTCGAAGCCGTCGTCGGTGACCACGGTGAGCGCCACGCGTCCGCCGGTGCGGGCCACGTCCAGGCCCCGCAGCACATACGGCGGCAGGCCCGGGGTCAGGTCGGCGGCCGCGCCGGTGGCCAGGTCGGTGCGCCAGACGTGCCCGACCTCCGAGCCGTGGTCGTCGCGCATCGCCAGCAGCGAGAGACCGTCACGGCCGAGGACCGCCTCCAGGCCGTCGCCGGCGTCGGCGAGGGCGGCCGGAATCGCTGTGACCTGATCGCTTTCCGCGTCCCACACCGCCAGGGCCAGGCCGTCGGTGTCGTCGGTGACCAGGAGGCTGACGTCCCGCAGGCCGCGGCCCCGGCGGACCTTCACCAGGCGTTGGTGCGGGAAGTAGGCGTGCCAGTGGGGTTCAGGCATGGCAGGCATGGCAGGCTCCGATCAGAGTGGGCGGCTCAGGGTGATGGCAGGCGACTTGATGTGCGGATTCGCTGTCGCCGACGGTGGCGGGCTGTGTTGAAACGAGAGTCTGGGGCGGGGCGGTGGTGGCGCAGATATCAGTGGCCTTCCAACAGCGGGTGCGGAACCGGCAACCGGACGGCGGGGCGAGCGGGCTCGGCACGTCGCCGTCCAAGACGATCCGCTTGCGGGTGCGCTGGATGCGCGGATCGGGCACCGGCACCGCCGACAGCAGGGCCTTGGTGTAAGGGTGCGCGGGGCGGTCATACAGCGCCTCGGCTGGGCCCCGCTCGACGATCCGCCCCAGATACATCACCGCGACCTCGTGGCTGATCTGCCGGACCACCGACAGGTCGTGGGCGATGAACAGGTAGCTCAGCCCGAGTTCTGCTTGCAGGTCCTCAAGCAGGTTGATCACGCCGGCCTGCACGGACACGTCCAGCGCGGACACCGGCTCGTCCAGCACCAGGATCCGCGGCTCCACGGCCAGGGCCCGGGCGATGCCGATGCGCTGGCGCTGCCCGCCGGAGAACTGGTGCGGGAACCGGCCGGCGTGCGTCGGGTCCAGGCCGACCAGCTCCAGCAACTCGGCCACGCGCTCCTCGCGCCGTCCCGGGTGCAGGCCGTGCACCGTCAGTGGCTCGGTGAGCAGGGCCCGGACGCTGAGCTTCGGATTCAGCGAGGAATAAGGGTCCTGAAACACCAGCTGCACCGTCCGGCGCAGCCGCCGCAGCTCGGTGCCCCGGGCCGCGGCGACGTCGATGCCGCCGACCGTGACCTCGCCGCCGGCCGGTCGGACCAGGTTCACCAGCACCCGGCCCAGCGTGGTCTTGCCGCAGCCGGTCTCCCCGACCAGGCCGAGCGTGCGGCCGCGCGGCACCGTCAGGTCCACTCCGGCCACCGCCTGCACTGTGCGGGTCCTGCGGCCCATGCGGCCGCGGCCTTTGAGGTGGTATTCGGCGACCAGGTCGCGGACGTCGATCGCCTGCGGGGGCTCGGTCGCGGCGGCCGACTGCGTCATGGCCTCGGCGGCGGTCATCGTGCCGCTCCCATCAGCTCCAGCACGCGGGCACAAGCGCTGTCATGCCCGGGCGAAACCCGCGTCATCGGCAGGTCGGGGACGTCGCAGACCCCTGGCAGGACGTGCACGCAGCGCGGCCCGAACGGGCAGCCGACCGGCCGGTCGCGTGGCGACGGCGGCTGGCCCGGGATCGGCACGAGGCGCGCCGTCTTGCGGTCCACCCGCGGCAGGGCGGCGAGCAGGCCTTCGGTGTAGGGGTGTGCGGGGGCGTGGAAGAGGTCGTCCACCGGGCCGTCCTCCAGCTTCGTGCCGGAGTAGAGCACCAGGACGCGGTCGGCCAGGCCCGCGACGACGCCGAGGTCGTGCGTGATCAGCACGACCGCGGTGTCGGTGCGGTCCTGGACCCGCTCGATCACCTCCAGGACCTGCGCCTGCACGGTGACGTCGAGCGCCGTGGTCGGCTCGTCGGCGATCAGGATCTCCGGATCGTTGGCAATGGACATCGCGATCAGGGCCCGCTGGCGCATGCCGCCGGAGTACTCGTGCGGGTACTGGTCCAGCCGTGCCCGCGGGTCGGGGATGCCGACCAGGTCGAGCAGCTCGGCGGCGCGCTCGTGCAGCTCGACGCGGCCCCGGTCGCGGTGGTGGACGGCGACGGCCTCGGCCAGCTGGGCGCCGACCGTCATCATCGGGTTCAGCGCGGACAGCGCGTCTTGGAAGACGATCGCGATCCGGCGCCCGCGGACGTCGCGCATCTGTGTGTCCGACAGGGTCAACAGTTCCTCGCCGCGCAGCCGGATCGAGCCGGTCACCTCGGTGCCGGCCGGCAGCAGCCCCATGATCGCCATCGAGGCGGCGGACTTGCCGGACCCGGACTCGCCGACGATGCCGAGGGTCTCGCCGGCGGCCACGTCGAAGCTGAGCCCGGTCACGGCGGTCACCGGGCCGGCCTCGGAGCGGTAGCGGACGGTCAGGTCGCGGACCGCCAGCAGCGGCGTGTCCGCCGGACCCGCGCCACCGGTCGGGATCGCTGAGGCGGCCGGGCCCCCGGAGTTGTTCGTCGCGGCTGTCGTCATCGCCTTATTGCCTTCCTTGCGGGTCCAGGGCGTCGCGCAGCCCGTCGCCGACGAAGTTCACCGCCAGCACCGTGGCCAGGATCGCCAGGCCCGGCGCGTAGAGCAGGTAGGAGTGGGAGGTGCCGACCATGCCGGAGGCCTGGCTGAGCATGGTGCCCCAGCTGGAGCGGGGCGGCTGCACGCCGAAGCCGAGGAAGCTCAGCGTCGACTCCAGGATCACCGAGGCGGCCACCGCCAGCGAGACGTTGACCACGATCACGCCGGTCAGGTTGGGCAGCAGGTGCCGCCACAGGATGCGCCGGGTCGGCACGCCGAGGACCCGGGCCGCGTCGATGTACTCCTTCTCGCGCAGGCTGAGGACCTGGGCGCGCACCACGCGGGCGATGCTGGTCCAGCCGATGCCGGCGAGCACCAGGACGATGGTCGGCGGGGAGGAGCCGAGGCCCTGGATAGCCAATGCCAGCAACGCGATCGCGGGCACGATGAGGAACAGGTCGGTGACACGCATGAGCACCTCGTCGACCCAGCCGCCGAAGTAGCCGGCGACCGCGCCGAGCAGCGTGCCGAGCGCCGTGGACAGCACGCCCACGCCGAGGCCGATGGCCAGGGACACCTGCCCGGCGTACATGACCCCGGACAGGTAGTCCCGGCCCAGCTCGTCGGTGCCGAGCAGGTGCGCGCCGGACGGCGGGGCGGCGCCGAGGAGCAGGTCCTGCGCGTTGTGCGGGTAGGGAGCGAGGAGGCTGGCGCCGAAGCAGCCGACGGTCAGGGCCGCCAGGACGACCAGGCCGGCGACCGCGACCTTGTGGCGCGCGAAGCGGCGCAGGGCGATTCGCGCCTGGCTCGGCTCGTGCGCGTTGTTGCTGGTCTTGTGCGCCTTCTCGGTATCGGGCTTGGTGTCGGTCTCGATCTCGGTCATCGCAGATTCACCCGAGGGTCCAACAGGGCGTACGCGGCGTCCGCCAACAGATTGAAGAGGATCATGGCGAGCGCGATGACCAGCATCCAGGGCACGAGGGTGAACACGTCGCCGGCCATCATCGAGTCCAGGAACAGCCGGCCCATGCCGGGGATGGAGTAGATCTGCTCGGTGACCACCAGCCCGCCGACCAGCAGCGCGGCATCCATGGCGACCACCGTCACGAAGGGGGCGAAGGAGTTGCGCAGCGCGTGCCGGATCAGGATCCGCCGACGCGGCACGCCCTTGGCCCGCGCGGTCCGCACGTAGTCCGAACCCAGCGACTCCACCAGCGCCGCCCGGCTGAACCGCGACCACCCGGCCACCAGCCCGACGGTCATGGTCAGCACCGGCAGCACCAGATGCCGCAGGTAGTCCACGTTCACCCCGTGGGAGCCGGGCGAGTGCAGGCCGATGAAGTACAGCGGCGGGTCGGCCATGCCGAACTGCTGCTGCGGCCAGATCGCGAGGGCCTGGATGAGGATCAGGCCGACCCAGAACGCGGGCATCGCAATACCCAGATACGACAGCGCGGTGAAGCCGTAGTCGCCCACGGAGTACTGCCGCGAGGCCGAGTACAGCCCGACGGCCAACGCCAGCACCGCCGCGAACAGCACGCCCCAGACCACCAGCTGCGCGGTCGTGCCGAGCGCGGACCCGATCATGGTGGAGACCGAGCCGCCGGTGCGGGTACTGGTGCCCCAGTCGCCGGTGACGAACGCCTTCATCCACCGCAGGTACTGCACCGGCACCGGCCGATTCAGGCCCAGCCGGGCGGTCTCGCGCGGCAACGCGGTCGGGTCGTGCGACTGCCGCAGCTTGGCCAGCGGGTCGAAGGTGGCGCGCACCGCCCAGAAGAGCAGGAAGGAGGCGATGATCACGACCGGCACGGAGGTGGCCAGGCGGCGGGCCAGGAAGGTCAGCATGGTGGCGCCTCCGAGGCTTGGGGGGATGGCGGCCGCGATTGCGAGTGCGGCGGCGAGGGGAGCCTCTGTGAGAGCCTCGGCGGTTGCGGGCCCGGATGCGGCGGCTGCGGCGCTGGCCGCGATTGCGGATGCGGCATGTACTGGCGCTGCGGCCAGGTCTGCGGGTGCTGCAGCGGCGCTGGCTGCGCGTGCTGCGGCTGCGGCACCGGGCGCACGTTCTGGTGCGGCGGCCAGGTCTGCGTGTGCTGCTGCGGCGGCGCCGGTCGCGTGCGCTGCTGCGGCAGCGAGGCATGCGGCAGGAGCATTGTCCTCAGTGCCATCACGAAACCAGCCCCCACTCCGCGAGGTTCCACCAAGGCCCCTCCAAGGGATTGATGCTGATCGGCCCGCCGACGCGCTTGTTCCACAGCAGCACGTTCGGCACCGCGCTGATCGGCAGCGACACGACGTTGGCGGCGATGAACGTGTCCGCTTGCAGCGCGGCCTGGCGGCGGGCGGTCTCGTCGGTGGTGTTCGCGACCTCGCCCAGTAGCTGGTCCAGTTGCGGGTAGTTCGACCGGATGAAGTCGATGCCGGCCTGGCCGTTCGAGGGGCCCGGGATGTTCTGGGAGGCGAAGCTGGCGTCCAGGGTCGGAGCCGGGAAGGTGTCCACGATGGTCCAGAGCCCGAGGTCGAAGTCGCCGGCCGGGGCGGTCTTGCTGAAGAGCTCGGCGGCGGTGCTGTTCTTGATCGTCAGGGTGAATCCGGCCTGCTTCAGCTGGGCCTGGAGCACCTGCTCGATCAGCTCGCGGCGCTTGTTGCCGGACAGCGAGGTGATGGTGAACGCCGCCGGGCGGCCGTCCTTGGCCCAGACGCCGTCGCCGTTCTTCGCCCAGCCCGCGCCGGTCATCAGGGCTGTGACCTTCGTCAGGTCCAGGTGGTAGGTGGAGAAGTCGGTGCCGGCGTAGCGCGACAGCATCGGGGAGTTGAAGCTCTGCGCCGGGCTCGTGGAGCCCAGCGGCCCGTACAGCCGCGTCACCAGCGACTGGCGGTCGATGGCGTACGCCACGGCCTGCCGCACCGCGGTGGAGTCGAACGGGAACCGGGCGTTGTTCATCCACAACGCCTCCAGGTTCCCCGACTGCGCGTCGGTCTGGATGTTCGCGTTCGGCAGCCCGGACTTGATCTGGTCGATGACGTCCAGCTGCGGCGACGGATACAACGCGTCCAACTGCCCGGAGCGGAACGCCTGGAAGGCCGCGGCCGTGTCGGCGGTGAACTGGAACGTCACCTTGTCCAGATGCGGCTTGGGACCCCAGTACTTGTCATTGGGCACCAGCGTGACGCTGCTCCCCCGCACCCACTGCTCGATCTTCCACGGCCCGCCGCTGAAGCTGTACCCGTTCTTCATCACCGCGTCCCGGTCCTTGCCGGCCAGCAGGTGCGACGGCAGCACCCCGTAGTCGCCGCTGAACAGCATCTTCCAGTTGCCGAACGGCTTGCTGAGCGTCACCACGGCGGTCTGCGGATCCGGGGTGTCGACGGAGGTGATGAGGCTGTACCCGGTCTTGTCGAAGATGTCCTGGCCGTCGCGGACCTGCAGCGCCGTGTACTTCAGGTCGGCGGAGGTGATCGGCTGCCCGTCGGACCAGACCGCCTTCGGATTCAGCCGGTAGGTGATCTTCGGCTGCGCGTCCCCGGTGATCGTCGGCTCGCCGGCCATCAGCGGCGAAGCCACCGGCACCCAGTCGGCGCCCTGCTTGGCGACCGTGAACGCCTGCGGGATCGTCTCGTTCTTCATGATGTACTCGCCCCACACCGCGCCGCTGCACGTGCCCAGCCAGTCCGCACAGTCCGGCTCCTGCTCGGCGCCGATGACCAGGCTGCCGCCTTGGCGCACGGCCACGGGAGCCGCGGTCTGGGTACGGACAGCCGATCCGGCCGCCGGATTCGCGGAACCACCGCCGCAACCGGCCAGGACCAGAGAAAGGGAGAGTCCTGCGACGACAAGGGCGACGGGCCCCGTGCGGCGAATGCGGCGAAGGCGGCCGATGCCGCGGGGGGTATAGCTCAACTGCCGGTTCATTATTTGTCAACCTCTTCTCAACCGGTGCGCCGATAGTGAGGGGTAGCGATACCGGTCGTGTCAGTGAGCGATGGGAATGGGAACGGTGAGTGCGGGTATTGCGGGACCCGGTGTCAGCGCAGGGCTTCGATCAGCCCGGCGACCAGAGCCGCGCGTTCGAGCAGGGATTCCTCGGCGACCCATTCGTGGCGGGCATGAGCACCGGCACCGCGAGGGCCGAGGCCGTCAAGCGTCGGGATCCCCAGGCCGGCGGTGAAGTTGCCGTCCGAGCCGCCGCCGACCCGCGCCGCGCCCAGCGACGGCAGACCGCGCTCGCGGGATACCTTCCGTGCCAGGTCCAGCAGCTCGTCGGACATGGCCTGCTCCAGCGGCGCCCGGTTGATACCGCCGGACACCTCCAAACGAGCCTCGGGGTGCCGAGGCACAAGCGCGTGCAGCGCAGAATCGACGCGCTGCAGCTCGGTCAGCTGCCAAGCGCGCACATCGACGTTGAAGGCAGCCGCCTCGGGCACCGTATTGGTAGTAGTGCCCGCGGAAGCGACAGTCGGAGTAACAGTCGTGCCGGCGCCGCTGTCGCCAAGCCTGGCGACAGCGAGCACCTGACTCGCCAGCTCGATCAGAGCGTTGACGCCGGCCTCCGGCTCAAGCCCGGCATGCGAGGCGCGGCCCCCCACAGCGATCCGGTACAAGCCCACGCCCTTGCGCGCGACCTTGGCGGCGTCACCTTCGCCGGGCTCCAGCACCAGCACAGCCGAGCAGTCCGCGGCAGCGGATTCGACCAGCGCACGAGACGTGGGCGACCCGGTCTCCTCATCCCCCGTCACCAGCACACTGACATGCTCCAGGCCCCCGCTGTCGGCGGCCAGAGCGAGCGCCTCCCACCCGATCACCAGACCAGCCTTCATATCGAAGGCACCAGGCCCGGTCAGGCGGCCGTTCTCGCGGGCGAAGGGCCGTTCGGCCAGCGTCCCCAGCGGCCAGACGGTGTCGGCATGGCACAACAGCAGCACACCGCCGGGCGCGCCGGACCGCTTGGGCCAGAACAGGTGCGGAACCTCGTCGCGCACCAAGCGGTGCGGCGTGCCCAAACCCGCCGGAGCCCAGGCGGTGAGCAGGTCGTAGCACGCGTGCAAGCCCGCGGCGTACCCGGACGGAGTCTCGTGCCCGACCAATTCGGCCAGCCGGGACACCGCACGCTCGGCGGCAGCCGCCGGGCCGGTTCCGAGGTTGTCGGCGGCAGTCATGAGGACCACCCCTGCCGGGCCAGGAACTCCCCCAGCACGGACGCCGTGGCCTCCGGCGCCTCCTCGGGCACGTAGTGGTCGCACGGCAACGCCTGGCCGATGACCGCCTTCGCGTAGTCGCGCCACACGTCCAGCACGTCGTAACTCCTGCCGACGAAGCTGTGCTCGCCCCACAACGCCAGCACCGGACACTGCACGAGTCGACCCGCAGCCGCGTCCGCCTCGTCGTGTTCCAGGTCGATGCCCGTCGCAGCCCGGTAGTCCTCGCACGAGGCGTGGATCGCCGCCGGATCGGAGAAGCACCGCACGTACTCGGCCATGGCCGTGGGATGGAACGGCGTGCCGCCATGGTGCCGGGCCTGCATCCGGGTCCGGACCCAGAACCCGGGGTCGGCGCCGATCAGGTGCTCGGGGATGCCGTTGCCGGCGGCCAGAAAGAACCAGTGGTAGTACCCCAGAGCGAAGTGCGTGTCGGCGGTGGCGAACGTGTGCCGGGTCGGCACGATGTCCAGCACCGCCAGCGCCGCGACCGCGTCCGCGTAGTCCAGCGCGAGGCGGTGCGCGACCCGGCCGCCCCGGTCGTGGCCAGCCACGGCGAAGCGGTCGAAGCCCAGCTCGCGCATCACCAGATACTGGTCGGCCGCCATGGCGCGCTTACTGTAGGCGGCGTGTCCCGGCGCCGTGGACGCCGGCTTGTCGCTGTCGCCGTACCCCCGCAGGTCGGTGAGCACCACCGTGTACCGCGAGGCCAGCAGCGGTGCGACCCGGTGCCAGATCACGTGCGTCTGCGGGTAGCCGTGCAGCAGCAACAGCGGCGGCCCGTCGCCGGCCACACGCACGTTCACCCCGACGCCCTCGGCGTCCACGCGCCGAGCGGTGAAACCCGGTAGCAGCTCGTCGTTCATGCCCTGATCACAGCAACCCGTCCGGCGGCCTGTCCAAGACACGTCGGTGATGTCTCTGATAGGAACGCCCTATCTGCGGTGCTGAACCGGGACGCCGAGACCAGCCGAGACCTCCGGGACCGGCGTCGTCGGCGAGGTCGAAAGCGGGGTGGAGGGCGGTGCGAGATGGACGTCCGGCAGCTGGAGTACTTCCTGGCGATCGTGGATTCCGGCGGCTTCAGCCGGGCCGCCACCGCGCTGTACGTGTCCCAGCCGTCGTTGTCGCAGGCCATGCAGGCCCTGGAGCGCGACCTGGGCAGCGACCTGTTCCACCGGATCGGCCGCCGCGCGGTCCTCACCGAGGCCGGCACCGCGCTGATCGAGCCGGCCCGGGCCGCGGTGCGCAGCCTGGAGCTGGCACGGGCCAGCGTGGGCACGGTGCAGGCGCTGCGCGGGGGCGCCCTGGACATCGCGGCGATGCCCTCGCAGGCCGTCGAACCGCTGAGCACGCTGATCCAGCGGTTCGCCGTCCGGTATCCCGACGTCGTGGTACGGATCCGGGCCGCGTTCACCCCGCGCGACGTGGTGGAACTGGTCCGCACCGGCGCCTGCGAGCTGGGGCTGGTGGCCACGCCCGGGCCGCTGGCCGAGCGCGGCGTGGTCACGCACCGCACCTGGGAGCAGCGGTTCGTGCTGGTCACGCCACCGGACGGGCCGTTCCCGGCGGGCGTGCCGGTGAACTGCGCGGCGCTGAGCGGGCACCGGCTGATCGTCGGCCAGCGCGGCACCGGGATGCGGATGTTCGTGGACAGCCTGCGCCACCAGGGGATCGAGGTCGGCATCGCGGTGGAGAGTGAGCACCGGGTCTCCATCCTCCCGCTGGTGCTGGACGGGGTCGGGTTCGCGGTGGTCACCGAGGCCTGGCGGGAGCTGGCCGAGCGGACCGGGGCGCTGGTGCTCGACCTGGAGCCGCGGGCCGCGCTGCACGTCGCGCTGGTCAGCCGGACCGCCGAGCTGACCCCGGCGGCGCGCGCCTGTCTGGAGTTGGCGGCGGCCACGCACGAGGCGTCGCCGCCCGACACCCGCTGAGCGCAACCGCAACCCGGAGGTCCAACCGATAGGCCTCACCTATCAGGAGCATCGCCGATCGGTCTTGGACGCCCTCTCCGGGGCGTTGATGCAATCAGCCCATGACGAAACACCGCATCGCGCTGATCCCCGGCGACGGCATCGGCACCGAGGTCGTGCCCGCCGCACGCCGGGTCCTGGAAGCCGTCGGGGCCCGCCACGGCCTGCACTGGGAGTTCACCGAGTTCGACTGGTCCTGCCGGCGCTACCTGCGCCAGGGGGCGATGATGCCGGAGGACGGGCTGGAGCGGCTGCGCGAGCACGACGCGATCCTGCTGGGCGCGGTCGGCTACCCCGGCGTTCCGGACCACGTCTCGCTGTGGGGCTTGCTGATCCCGATCCGGCGCGGGTTCCAGCAGTACGTGAACCTGCGGCCGATCAAGGTGTTCGAGGGCGTCCCCTCCCCGGTGCGCGGCGCGCTGCCCGGCGAGGTCGACTTCGTGGTGGTGCGGGAGAACGTCGAGGGCGAGTACAGCGAGATCGGCGGCCGCATGAACCGCGGGTTCCCCGAGGAGCTGGCGGTGCAGGAGGCGGTGTTCACCCGCACCGGGGTGACCCGCGTCGTGGACTACGCCTTCGACCTGGCCGAGCGCCGCCGGGGCCGGCTGACCTCGGCGACGAAGTCCAACGGGATCGTGCACACGATGCCGTTCTGGGACGAGCTGGTCGCCGAGCGCGCGGCCCGGCACCCGGCCGTGAACTGGGACCAGGAGCACATCGACGCCCTGGCCGCCAAGCTGGTCCTGGACCCGGCCCGCTTCGACGTGGTGGTCGGCAGCAACCTGTTCGGCGACATCCTCAGCGACCTGGCCGCCGCGGTCGCCGGCAGCATCGGCATCGCCCCCTCGGCGAACCTCAACCCCGAGCGCGCGTACCCCTCGATGTTCGAACCCGTCCACGGCTCGGCCCCCGACATCGCCGGCCGCGGCATCGCCAACCCGGTCGGCGCCATCTGGTCCGCGGCGATGATGCTGGAGCACCTGGGGCACCCGGACGCCGCCGAAGATGTCAACAACGCCATAGCCGCCGCGCTGGCCGACGGGACGGTACTCACTCCGGACCTGGGCGGCTCGGCCGGGACCAAGGAGGTCACCGAACACGTGGTGGAGCTGGTGGAGGCTGCGGCAGGGTAGCCGCGAGGGCCCACCGAACCGAAGGACAGCCAGCCGCGAGCGCCGACCGGCGAACTCGATCGCCTCCGCGCTCCACAGCTCCGGAATTCCGGATCCGCTCGGGACTCTGGGCATCGAGGCGGCAGCGCTTTACGCCACGGCACTGGCTATCGCCGCAGCTCGACTGCGCAGCTCGCTCGACGGCATCGCCGGGCCGTTCGCCGTCGCCGTCCTGCTGCTCGCGATCGGCGTCACGCTCCTGCTCCCGGAGAGCATCACACTGTTCCCGTCACCGAACGACCCCCGGTGGCATCAGGTACACATCCAATGGACAGCAATCTTCACCATCGCAGTACTCGGATATCTGTGGGCTGCTTCGGACCACGTCCGCTGAATCGGAAAGGAGCTGGAACGCATCATGGCCGCTACTCGGGAGTACCAACGCAAGGCCGAGGAAGTCCTCACTGCAGCCGAGGAGCTCTTCTTACGGCACGGCTACACCGACACGACCATGCAGGTCGTGGCGGCTCACGCCGGCGTCGCAAAGGCCACCGTCTACAGCAACTTCCCCACCAAGGACGCGCTGTTCGAGGCAGTCGTCAGCCGCCGCGCCGAGGTCAACCCCATAGGCGCCGAGCACATCGACCTGGAATCCCACGACACACGCGCGACCCTGGTCGAGCTAGCCACCTGCTTCCTATCGGCCATCTACTCGCGCGAGCACCTCGAACTCCTGCGCACCGTAGTAGCCGACGCACGCCGCTTCCCCCACCTCGGAGCCCTGGTCGTCGAGGGTGCAGGCCTGCAGACACGCACAAGAATCCGCGAGTACTTCGCGCGCCTCATCGCACGGAGCGAGCTCCAGATCAACGACCTGGACATGGCGGTCGAGTACTTCCTGGCCATCATCAAGGCCGACAGACACGTGAAGCTGCTACTGAATCAGGACGTGGACACCACCCCGGAGACCATCCGTACGATCGCCGAGGGCGCGGTGGACATCTTCCTGAACGGGTCACGCCCGCGTGGGTGACTCCGTCGACTCCGTCGGCTCTGTAGCAGCCCAGCTGGCCAGCAGGTTCAGGGCGTCGAACGACGGGGTGGCGGGCTCGGCGGTGTAGGCCATCATGGTCAGTCCGGTGTCGGCGGGGAGTTCCAGAGCCTCGTAAGCGAGGGTGAGGTCCCCGACGACCGGGTGATGGATGCGTTTGACGCCGGTGCGGTGCACGAGCACGTTGTGGGCGACCCAGGCGGTGCGGAAGTGGTCGCTGCGCGTGGACAGCTCGCCGACCAGCTCCGTCAGGGGTTTGTCGTGCGGGTCCCGTCCGACTTCGGCGCGCAGGATCGCGACGGTGCCGGCGGCCATGCGCTCCCAGTCGAGGTAGTAGTCGACGGCCGCGGGGTCCAGGAACATGAAGCGGGCCACGTTGGGCGGTCGGCGCGGGGTGGTGCTGGTCGGGGTGGCGAGGATCGGGGCGAGCAGTGCTTCGCCGAGCCGGTTCGCGGCCAGGATGTCCAGGCGGCGGTTGCGCACGTAGGCCGGGGCCGTGGACATGGAGTCCAGGATGCGCTGGACGGTGGGGCGCACGGCGGGCTTGGGGGTGCGTGCGGGGGTCCGCGTGCCGGTGTTGACGGCTTCGGCCAGGTGGAACAGGTGCGCACGTTCGGCCTCGTCGAGGTGCAGGGCACGTGCGAGGGCTTCCAGGACGCTGTCGGAGACGCCGCGGGCGTTGCCGCGTTCGAGCTTGATGTAGTAGTCGGCGCTGACGCCGGCCAGCAGCGCGACCTCCTCGCGGCGCAGACCGGCGACCCGGCGGCTGCCGTGGCCACCGGCGCCGCCTCGGCTGCCGCTGCCGCTGCCACCGGTGCCGGTGCCGGTCAGGCCGGCCTTCTCCGGGGTGATCCTGGCGCGGCGGGAGGTGAGGAAGTCGCGGAACTCGGTGCGGGCGTCCATGCCTCCAACGGTACGACCGTTTCTGTCCGCGTGAGGGGGTCTGGCAGTACCTGGAACAGCAGGAACCCCCTGGTCGGAGGCCAGAGGAGGCAGTCCGTGCCAGGCTGGGAGCCATGGAGTACACACGACTCGGAACGTCGGGCCTCAAGATCAGCCGGATCGGCTTGGGCTGCATGAGTTTCGGCGACCCGACCAAGAGACTGACCTGGGTCCTCGACGACGACGCGGCCGAACCGATCTTCCGCCAGGCCGTCGAGCTGGGCATCACGTTCTGGGACACCGCCAACATCTACGGCCTCGGCACCTCCGAGGAGATCGTCGGCCGGGCGCTACGCAAGTACACGCGGCGCGAGGACGTCGTCCTGGCGACCAAGCTGTGGGCGCCGATGCACGAGGGCCCGGGCGGCGCGGGCCTGTCCCGCAAGGCGGTCATGGAGCAGATCGACGCCTCGCTCCAGCGCCTGGACACCGACTACGTCGACCTCTACCAGATCCATCGCTTCGACCCGGAAACCCCGATCGAGGAGACGATGGAGGCGCTGCACGACGTGGTCAAGGCGGGCAAGGTGCGCTACATCGGCGCCTCGTCCATGTGGGCCTGGCAGTTCGCCGCCATGCAGCACGCCGCGCGGTCCCACGGATGGACCAGCTTCATCTCCATGCAGGACCAGTACAGCCTGACCCACCGCGAAGAGGAACGCGAGATGTTCGGCCTCCTCGCCCACGAGGGCGTCGGAAGCATTCCGTGGAGCCCACTGGCCGGCGGCCGGGTCACGCGTCCCTGGGGCGAAAGCTCCACGCAGCGCGCGGAGGTCGGCCCGACCACCGACACGTATGGCAGGCCCCTGTTCCTCGACAGCGACCGGGCCATCGTCGAAGCCGTCCAGCGCGTCGCCGAGTCCCGCGACGTCCCGATGGCGCAGGTGGCGATGGCCTGGGTGCTGAAGAACCCGGTGGTCTCCGCCCCGATCGTGGGCGCGACCAAGCCGCACCACCTCGCCGACGCCGTCGCGGCGCTCGACATCGAGCTCACCACCGAGGAGATCGACTCGCTGGAATCGCCCTACGTCCCGCGGCTGCCGACGTTCTTCTGACGCACGTCGCTCGCGTGGCGCCCCGGGCTTTCGGCCCGGAGCGCCTAGCGAGGCTCAGCGCGCATCAGAGCCCATACTCGATCGCAGTCGCCCCGGGCGAGGCGACCCCGTACTCAATCGCCGTCGCGGCCGGCGACACTCCGAGCGCATACTCGACAGCCGTCGGGTCCGGTGAAACTACCCCGTGCTCGGCGGCGCTGGAGGGCGCCGCGGTCACTATCACCGCGATGCCTGTCGCAGCGGCCAGTCCGCTGAGGCGCCTGAAGACAGATCTCATAGCGGTCTCTCCTATCGGGATTCAGATGGCCCTCACTACGACGGTAGCCCACTCAGCTCATCAGGGCTCTGTTATCGAGTGAGCGCGAGGGTCTGCCGACTCTCCACCCTGATGACGGGAGCCAGCTCCGGCCCCCCACGCAGCCGCTCCAACCACTGCACCACCTCGGCCGCGACGCTCCGGTGCATGATGTCGTTCAGCACGTCGTGCCGCCCGCCCGCCGTAACCGCCAGCTCGGCACGGGGAAGCCGAGCCGCGACACCACGCGCGACGTCCACAGAGGCAACAGAGTCGACCGCGCCGTGCAGCAGCAACACCGGGACTGCCACGTCTTCGAGCCGAGCCCCCGACAGAACCGCCGCGAGATGCGCCGGGATCGCATCGGACAGGCTCCCCCGCCCGAAGTCGACGTCAGCGCTGAGCCGGGCCTGGTGAGTGGGGCAGCTTGTGCGCGCGGCAAGTTCGTGGTCCCAAGCTGCTTCTTCCTCATCGGAAGGCGGAGCCGGGATGTCAGTGTCAGAGTCGGGCAGCCCGACCAGCAGCAGTCCGTCCACCTTCACACCACCGAGCTCGGCCAACACCAGCGCAAGAGCTTGCAGCGCCCCGGTGTCCGAACCGGCCAGCACAACCGGCACGCCAGGACTCGCACCCGCGACCAGCTCCCCGACCAGATACGACACGGCGCCGAGGTCGTCATCCGCCGAGCTGTCGAGCGCATGCACCACATACGCGTCCTGAGCCAGCCGCCGACCGAAGCGTTCGTAGACTCCACCGTGCTCGCCTCGACCGGGGAGCAGGATCACCGTCCCCCGCACCAAGGGCCCGTCCGACGCCGGCTCCCAGGTGTGCGTCGAGGTGTGCGTCGACTCCGCGGCCGTCACAGCTCCGCTCCGACAGCCGCGCCGACCAGCGCACCGGTGTCGGGGCCAGCCTCGGCACCAGCACCAGCATCCCGCCGCGCCACTTCCTCCCGCACCAGCGGAAGCAGCTGCCGCCCATAATCGATCGCATCATCAAGCGGGTCGTACCCCCGAATCAGAATCGTCGTGACCCCGATGTCGACGTAGTCCAACAGCGCCTGCGCAACCGTCTCCGGCGTCCCAACCAACGCCGTCGAGTTACCTCCCGCCCCAGTAGCCTTCGCCGGCGCAGTCCACAGCGCCCGATCATGCCGATCAGCCTTCGCCGCCGCAGCCAACAACCGCTGCGACCCGACGTTCTCCGGCTCCGACCCCGGACCACCCCACCCGCGCCGCTTCTTCGACCAGAACGCCGTCCCACCCCCATTGGTGATCGTGTCCAGAATCCGCTCGGCTCGCTCCCAAGCCAACTCCTCGGTCGCACCGAGAATCGGCCGGAACGAGACCGAGATCCCCGGCACATCAGTCCGCCCCGCCGCAACAGCCGCCGCCCGCACCGAAGCGATCTGCTCAGCCGTCTCCGCCAGCGGCTCCCCCCACAACGCGAACGTGTCCGCATGCCGCCCGCCGACCCGATACGCCGCCTCCGAAGAGCCACCGAAGTACAGCGGGATCCGCCCCACCGGCTTGACGTCGGCGTAGTGGTCCTCGAACCGGTAGAACCGGCCCTCGTGGCTGAACGGCTCCTCGGACTCCCACGTCTGTCGCAGGATGCCGAGATACTCGTCCGTGCGCTCGTACCGCTCGTCCTTGGTCAGGTAGTCCCCGTCCCGGCGCTGCTCGGCGTCGTTGCCGCCGGTGATGGTGTGCACCGCGACGCGGCCGCCGGTGAACTGGTCCAGGGTGGCGAACTGCCGGGCGGCCAGGGTCGGGGCGACGAACCCGGGGCGGTGCGCGACCAGCACGCCCAGCCGCTCGGTGTGCGCGGCCGCGTACGCCGCAACCTGGGCGCCCTCCGGGAAGCCGGAGCCGTAGCCGATCAGGATCCGGTCGAAGCCGGCGTCCTCGTGGGCCCGGGCGAACCTGCGGGTGAACGCGGGATCGACGACCGGTCCGTCGGTGCGGAAGGTCTCCGAGGCGTGCTTGGTGGCGATCATGCCGATGAACTCGACGGGCATGGTGGTTTCCTAACCGTGGTGGGTGGTGCCGGGGCTGAGCCGGTGGCGGGCGAGCGCGGCCTGGCCGGCCGCCGAGATGACGGAATCGTCCTGCGGGGTGTGCACCCTGGCGCACAAGACGTCCCGCAGGTGTCGTTGGAGCGGGTTGTGGCGGGTCAGGGCGTTGTTGCCGACGAGCGCGACGGCGCGTTCCACGGCGTCGATCGCGGCCCGGCTCCCGATGAGCTTGGCGGCGGCGGAGTGCTCGCCGGCCTGCGCGTCGCCGTCGTCGAACCGCTGCGCGAGTCCGGCGACCAGATCGACGGCCGCGGTGAGCTCGACGTCGATCTCCCCTACCGCGTCCTGAAAACGCGGCAGCGAAGCCAGCGGCCGTCCCAGCGCCGAGGGAGTCCGCTCGTGCAGGAAGCCGATCAGCCACTCCCGCGCCGCTTCAGCGACCCCGAGATACAGGGCGGTCAGCCCGAGGTTGTTCCAGGCGATGAGCGACGGATCGCGCCGCGGGTCGGTCGCCGCCGGATCGGTGAGCCCGGCGGTCGCGTCCAGCGGGACCCGGACTCCGTCGAGCAGCACGTCGTCACTGCGGCTGGCGCGCAGGCCCAGATGATCCCAGGTCGACTCGATGCTCAGGCCGGGCGTGCCGGTCACCGGATCAGTCCGGACCAGGAACGAGCCAACCCGAGTCGGCTCCTCATCAGTCCGCGCCCACACCGCCAGCCAGCGCAGCCCGATCGCCCCGGTCGAGAAGATCTTGCGTCCGGTCAGCTCCCACGCCTGGCCATCAACGGCACGCGCGACAGTAGCCGGCAGACCGCCGCGCGCCGGAGTCCCCAGGTCCGGCTCCACTCTCAGGGCATTGACGAGCGCGGGCCCCTCGACCGAGTCCGCCAGCAACTGGTCGTAGTAGTGCGCGGGCCAGGACCCGGTCCGCGCCTGAGCAGCGTGGGTGAACAGCGTCATGGCGGTGACCAGCGCGACCGAGGGGTCGGCGGAGCCCAGGACGCGCAGGATCTCGACGGTGCCGGCCAGGCCGGTGCCGGGTCCGCCGTGCCGCTCGGCGACGGTGGCGGTCAGCAGGCCCGCGGAATGGACCTCGGCCACGCCCTCGAAGGCGAAGGATCCTTCCCGGTCGTGGTCCTCCGCATGCTCGGCAAGGCGTTCGGCCGCCAGGGCGAGCGACTGCGGAGTGGGGCTCGGCAACAGGAAGCGAGTCGGAGTCTCAGTGTTCGCCGAAGTCTGTGTGCTCACAGGTCTTCCTTCCGGAGCAGAGGGGGCGGGGCGGTGACGGTGACCGGCGGCACGGGGCCGGTGCAGCGTTCCAGTTCGACGAGGGCGTGCTGCCCGGTGCACCCCTGGGACAGTCGCGAGCTGGGCACGTCGGCCGTGAGCACGTTGGGATTGCCGTGCACGCACAGCACCCGGCCGTCCGCATCGACGAGCGGGTCGAACCACGCGCCGGTGGGCAGCTGGATCACGCCGGGCCGGACGTCCTCGGTGAGGACCGCCCCGGCCAGAGTCGCACCCCGGTCATTGAAGATCCGGACGACGTCGCCGTCCCGAATGCCGCGCGACTCGGCATCCTGCGGATGCAGACGTACCGCCTCCCGTCCGGCCACCTTCGCGGCCACGCTGACGGCGCCGACGTCGAGCTGGCTGTGCAGCCTGGTCGAGGGCTGATTCGCGATGAGGTGCAACGGATACCGGGCCGCGTCGGCGGCGCCGGGCCACTCGTCGGGTTCGAGCCAGACCGGATGTCCGGGGCAGTCCGGGTATCCGAACCCTGCGACCGTCGCCGACGTGATCTCGATCCGGCCGCTCGGCGTGCGCAGCGGCGAGCCCTCGGGGTCGGCGCGGAACGCCTCGAACAGCGTGAACCGGCTCGGTCCAGTCGGCAGCTCGTACTCGCCAGCGGTCCAGAACTCCTCGAAGTCAGGCACCTGATTCCCGGCGCGGCGGAACTCGACGCTCCATTCCGTATAGAGGTGCTCGATCCACTCGCGGGCAGTGCGGCCCTCGGTGAACTCCTTCTCGAAATCCAAGCGCTGCGCCAGCCCGGCCAGGATCTCGTAGTCGTCGCGCGCCTCGCCGACCGGCTCCACGGCCCGGTGCATGGCGATCAGGTGCGTGTCCCGGCGTCCACCGCCGAGATCTTCGCGCTCCAGGGTGGTCGTGGTCGGCAGCACGATGTCGGCCTGGCGTGCCGAGGCGGTCCAGTACGGCTCGTGGACCACGACGGTGTCGGGCCGGGCAAAAGCGCGGCGCAGGCGGGAGAGGTCCTGGTGGTGGTGGAAAGGGTTGCCCCCGGCCCAGTACACCAGCCGGATGTCGGGATAGGTGTAGGAAACTCCGTCGTAGGGGTAGTCGGTGCCGGGATTCAGAAGCATGTCGGCGATCCGCGCGACCGGGATGAACGTGCCGATCGGATTGCGCCCCTGCGGCAGATACGGCAGACGGGTCTGCGGGCCGTTGTCTCCGACGTCCCCCATCGAGCCGTAGCCGTGGCCGAAGCCGCCGCCGGGCAGGCCGATCTGGCCCAGCAGGGCTGCCAGCGCGAGTCCGGCCCAGACCGGCTGCTCGCCGTGCTGGATCCGTTGCAGCGACCAGGTGACGGTCACCAGCGTCCGCGAGGCAGCCATGCGACGAGCCAGGGTCCTGATGCGCTCGGCGTCGATCCCGCAGATCGCGGCGGCCCAGTCGGCGTCCTTGGCGATGCCGTCGGCGCGGCCGTCGAGGTAGCCGGCGAAGGTCTCGAAGCCGACCGTGTACCGGTCGAGGAAGGCTTGGTCGTGAAGGCCTTCGGCGAGCAGCGTGTGGGACAGTCCGAGCATCAGCGCGACGTCGGTGGCCGGGACCGCCGCGAACCAGTCGGCGTCCAGCGACGTCGGCAGATCGGCTCGCAGAGGGCTGACAAGGACGACGCCGACCCCGCGCTCGGCCAGCTGCGCCAGCGCACCGGGGGTGCCGTGGCGCGTGACGCCTCCCGGGGTGACGAAGACGTTCTTCTCCGGGATGCCGCCGAAGGCCACGATCAGTTCGGTGTTCTCGATGATCGTCGGCCACGAAGAGCCCGCGCGCAGCACGGCGTCGGCGTCGCCGACCAGGTGCGGCAGCAGTACGAGCGAGGTGCCGAGGCTGTAGGAATTACGCGAGGAGGTGTAGCCGCCGAACCGGTTCAGGAACCGGTGCAGCTGGCTCTGCGCGTGGTGGAAGCGCCCGGCGCTGGCCCAGCCGTAGGAGCCGCCGAACACAGCCTCGTTGCCGTGTTCGGCGCGTACCCGGCGCAGCTCGGCCGCCAGCAGGTCCAGGGCCTCGTCCCAGTCGACCTCGACGAACTCCTCCAGACCGCGCCGATCGCTCGGACCGGGACCGTGTTCCAGCCAGCCGCGCCGCACCGCGGGCCGGGTAACGCGGGTGCGGTGGCGCAGCGCGCCGGGGACGTTGCCCAGCAGTGGGGACGGCCCCGGGTCGGCGGGGTGCGGCAGGACCGCGATCCCGCCGTCGGCGTCGTCGTCCGCGCGCACGCTGTAGGCGCCCCAGTGGGACGTGGTCGGGAGTGCGGCCGGGAGCGCGGTCGGAGGTGTCGTCGAGGGCATGAGTGTCAGACCCCTGTCGTGGTGGTCACCGGTCAGACCGCCGCAAGTTCGGAGGCATCGGCCTGCTCGCGCACCAGCCGGACCAGGTTGCCGTAGTCGCGGGCGTCGTCCAACGGTGAGAAGCCGCGGATCAGCAGGGTGCTGACACCGAGCGCGACGTAGTCCAGCAGCGATTCGGCGACTTGCTCGTAGCTGCCGACCAACGCCGTGGAGTTCCCGGCCGCGCCGGTCTCCTTGGCGATGGCGGTCCACAGCCGCTTGTCGTGGACGTCGCCCTGCGCCGCGTACTCCAGCAGCCGCTGCGAGCCGCGCGCCGCGGCGAAGTCCTTCTTGTCCCCGCCCCAGCCCCAGGCCTTGCGCGCCTCGCCGGCCTTCTCCTTCGTCAGCTCCAGGATCTCGGCGGCGCGCGTCCAAGCCTCGGATTCGGTGGCGGCCGGGATCGGGCGCAGGCTCACGCTGAAGCGGGGGTCGCGGCCGTACGGTGCGGCGGCGGCGCGGACGTCGCGGATGCGCTCGGCGATGCCGGCCAGCGGCTCGCCCCAGAAGGCGTAGACGTCGGCGTGCTTGCCGCCGACCCGGATCGCGTCCTCGGACGCGCCGCCGAAGTAGATCGGTATCGCACCGAGCTCCGGACGCACCGAGGACCAGCCGCCGCGGACGGTGTAGAACTCGCCCTCGAAGTCGAAGGGGTCCGCGGACTCCCATTCCTTGCGCACGATCGACAGGAACTCGTCGGTGCGGCGGTAGCGGGTCGCCTTGTCGGTCAGGTCGCCGTCGCGCGCCTGCTCTCGGTCGTCCCCGCCGGTGATGGTGTGCAGGGCGATGCGACCGGGGTGGAAGGCGTCGATGGTCGCGTACTTGCGCGCGGCGTAGGTCGGCGAGACGAAGCCGGGGCGGTGGGCCAGCAGCACCGCCAGGCGGGTGGTGTGGGTGAGGATCTGGTCGGCGACGGTGAAGCCGTCGACGGAGGCCGAGGAGTGCGCGACCAGGACGCGGTCGAACCCTGATTCCTCGTGCGCCAGGGCCAGGTCCTTGAGGTAGTCGAGCTGGACGGCCGGTCCGGAGACCGCGGCGGTCTCGGTCTCGCTGCCGGGGCGGGTGGAGGCGATGCCGATGAACTCGATGGGCATGGCGGGTTCCTTACGCGGTGGGGGTCGGGCGTGCGGAGAGAAGGTGTTCGCGGCGCAGGCGCGGCGCGGCGGCGACGAGGCGGGCCGTATAGGCGTGCCGCGGGTCTTCGAGGACTTGGCGGACGGGGCCGTCCTCGACGATCCGGCCCTGGTGCAGCACGGCGACGCGGTCGGCGACGCCGGCCAGGGAAGGCAGGTCGTGCGAGATGACCAGGACGGTTGTCGCGGTGGTGTCGCGCAGCTCGGCGAGGAGCCGCAGGACGTGGCCGCGGTTGGCCGCGTCCAGCGCGCTGACCGGCTCGTCGCAGATCAGGAGTGCGGGCTTGGTGACCAGGGAACGGGCCAGCAGGACCCGTTGGCGCTGACCGCCGGAGAGCCGGCCGGGGTGGCGGTCCAGGAGGGCGTCGTCCAGACCGACGGCACGCACCGCTTCCGCTGCGCTTTCGCGGCGTTCGGCCTTGCTGCCGACGCCTGTGACGGCGAGTGGTTCGGCGACGGACTCAGCGACGGTCAGCTCGGGGTCCAGGGCGCGCAGCGGATCCTGGAACACGAACTGCAGGCGCCCGGAGCGCCGGAACGCGCGCAGTTCCCGGCCGCGCAGTGCGGAGATCTCGGCGCCGCCGAAGACGACGCGTCCGGAGCGGAGCGGGACCAGTCCGGCCACCGCCCGGGCCAGCGTGGTCTTGCCGGAGCCGGTCTCGCCGATGATGCCGACGATCTCGCCGGGCTGCGCGGACAAGATCGCGTCGGCCAGGACTGGCGGCGTGTGGCGGCCGCCGTAGCCGACGGTGACTTCGTCGACGGCGAGGAGCGGGTGATGGCCGGTGGTGTCGGGGCTGCCGGAGCCGGTGAGGGCTACTGTCTGCGTGCTCATCGGCTCGCCTCCAAGAGCGCGCGGGTGTGTGCGTGCTGCGGCGCGGCCACGATGTCGGCGGTCGGCCCCTGCTCGACGAGCTCGCCCCGGTACAGGACCAGCACTTCGTCACAGACTTCTGCGACGACGGCGAGGTCGTGGGTGACCAGCAGCAGCGCCAGGCCACGCTCTTCGGTCAGCGTGCGGAGCAGTTCCAGGACCTCGGCCTGCACCAGCGCGTCCAGCGAGCTGGTCGCCTCGTCGGCCACCAGCAGGTCCGGGTCCCCGGAGATGGCGATGGCGATCAGGACGCGCTGGGCCATACCGCCGGAGAGCTCGTGCGGGTAACGGCGGTAGACGGTGTCGGCGTCGCGGAGCCCGACGGCGGCGAACAACTCCAACGCCCGGGCGCGTGCGGCGGCTCGGCCGACGCCGGTGTGGACGCGCACCGTCTCAGAGAGCTGACGCCCGACGGTGATCGAGGGGTTGAGGTAGGAGGCGGGGTCCTGGAAGACGATGCCGATCCGGGTGCCGCGCACGGCATCCCACTCGCGGCGACTGAGCCCGGTCAGGTCCGTACCGCCGAGATCGATCCGGCCCGCCGACCGCTCGCAGCCGCGGGCCAGCAGGCCCAGGACCGCGCGGCAAGTCAGGGTCTTGCCACTGCCGGACTCGCCGACCAGGCCCACGGTCTGGCCGCGGCGGATCGCGAACGAGACCCCGTGCACGGCCTCGGTGCGGCCGGCGCCGACGGTGACGCGCAGGTCCTCGACGCGCAGGACCTCGGCGGGCTGTTCGGCGCTGGCAGGTTCGCGCGCACCGCGCTCACGCGCGGCAAGGTGGCCGGCAACCGGAATGCCTGCGGCAGATTCGCTCGCGGCCGGACGGCTCGCGGCGAGTTCGCTCGCGACAGTCTCGGGCACGGCCGATTCGCTTGTGGCCAGTGCGTCTACTGCGGATTCGCCCGCAGCTGGTTGGCTCGCAGCCGATTCGTCGGCGGCGATCGGCGGATCAGAGAGCTGGGATCGGGACATGAGCATCCTCCTTCGCCTCGTAGTGGAAGCCGGGGTCGGCAACGACAGCTTCGGGGGCGATCTCGGCGGCGCCGCTGTCGCGGATCGCGTCGGCCAGGGTGTTCAGCGCCCCGGCGGCGATCATGATCAGCAGGCCCGGGGCCAGCGGGGCCCACGGCTGCTGTGCCAGGTACTGCAGGTCGCTGCTGAGCAGCCCGCCCCAAGTCGGCGCCGGCGGCTGGACGCCCAGGCCCAGGAACGCCAGCGAGGACACCGCCAGCAGTGCCGCGGCCGTGGCCTGGGCAGCGGTCACCGCCAGTGTCGGCAGGACCTTGCTCCAGATGTGCGTGCGGAGGATCCACCAGCGCGAGGCCCCGAAGAGCTCGGCCGCCTCGACGTACTGCGCGCGCGTCAGGCCGAGGCCGGCGGCGCGGGCGATGCGGAAGAAGCGCGGTGCCAGGATCAGGCCGATCGCGATCATGGCGGTGGTCAGGGTGTTGCCCAGCACGCCGGTCACCGCGACCGCGAACACGATGTACGGCAGGGTCATGAACGCGTCGGCCAACCGGGACAGCACCCACTCGAAGGGCCGGCCCAGCCACAGCGAGGCCAGGCCCGGCAGCACGCCGACCGCCAGCCCGACCCCCACTGCCTCCAGCGCGCCGACGACGGAGCGCCCGGTCCCCTCGATCAGCCGGCTCAGCACGTCCCGGCCGAGGTAGTCGGTGCCGAGCAGGTGATGTGCGCCGGGGCCTTGGAGGACCGTGTTCGGGTCCTGCTTCAGCGGATCGAAGGGAGCCAGCACGCCGCCGAAGACGGCGAGCACCGCGATCACTCCGATGACGGCCAGCGACACCTTGGCCGAGCGCAGCCGCCAGGCCCGTCGCAGAGTCCTCATATCGCCCCTCCCACCGGGCGCCGCGCCTGCGGGGTCAGCCGCGTCAGCGCGAGGTTGACCGCGATGTTGCTCACCAGTACCACCGCGATGGTGACCAGCAGCGTCCCCTCGATCAGCGGGATGTCGTGCTGCGAGCCGGCCTGCAACGCCAGCTGCGCCACACCCGGCAGGTTGAAGATCTTCTCAGCGACGACGGCGCCGCCGATCAGACTCGGGATCTCCAGGCCGATGACCGTCAGCGCCGGGGCGGCGGCGTTGCGCAGCACGTGGCCGAACAGCACCCGGCGCGCCGGCAGCCCGCGCGCCACCGCACCGGTGACGTAGTTCTCGCTCAACGCCCCGACCAGCGAGGTCCGCAGCTGCCGGGCGATCGCCGCCGCGCCCTCGACGCTGAGCGCGAGCGCGGGCAGCAGCGCGAACCGCAGCCACTGGCCGGGATCGGTGCCGAGCGGCACATAGCCGCCGGATGGCAGAACCTTGAGAAACACGGAGAAGACGATGATGAGCGCGATGCCGATGACGAACGGCGGCACCGTCGCCAGCCCCGCGCACACCAGCGTCACCGCGCGGTCGAGCCGCCCGCCCTGCCGCAGCGCCGCCGCGATCCCGGCGACGCCGCCGAGCACCACGGCGAAGACCAGGGCCAGCACCGCGATCGACAGATCGACCGGCAGCGCCTGCCGCACGCTCGTCGCCACCGGGATGCCGGTGAAGTACGAGGTGCCCAGATCGCCCGTCAGCGCGTGCCCGAGCCAGCTGAAGTACTGGACCACGAACGGCCGGTCCAGACCGAAGACGTGGTTCATCCGCGCGATGTCGGCCGGGGTCGCGAGGTCCCCGAGCACCGCCGCCGCCGGGTTCGCGTGGCCGAGCGCGCCGAGTCCGTAGGTGAGGAAGGACGCGAGCAGGAACACCACCACCGGGACCGCGACGATCCGCACGACGCTGCGCCCGGTGCGAACGGTGCGTCCCAGTGGACGTCGCGCCACCCCAGATGCCCGGACCGACTCCAGCCCAGCGGTTCCTGCCGCGTGAACGGCGCTCACTTGATCGTCACACCCTCGAACCGCTGCACCACCGTGTACGCCGGAATCTCAGAGACCTTCGACGAACGCGCCAGGATGCGCGGCACCGTATAGAGGAAGACGTTGGGCATGTCCTTCACCGCCAGCGCGGTCGCCGCCTGGAGCACCGCCGGGTAATCCGGGCTGTCCAGCGGCGTCACAGAGATCTTGTTCACCGCCTCCAGCAGTTCCTGCGGCACCGTGCGCCCCGGATTCATCAGGCCCTGCTGCCCGAACAGCACCTGGAACGCCTGCGCCGCCGAATCGCGGCCGGCGAAGGCGTCCACGGTCAGGGCCCGCGAATGCTGGACATAGACGATCTGCGTGAACTGCGCCGCCGGAATGACCTCGATCTTCGCCTTGAAGCCCACGGCCTGAAGCTGCGACTGCACCTGCTCCGGCACACCGGTCGCGGTCGAGGTGGTGATGGTCACCTCCGGATTCGGCCCGTACTTGGACTGCGCGAGCAGCGCCTTGGCCTTGGCCGGGTCGTAGGCGTACGGCTGGCCGATCGCGGGATCGTTGCCGACGTAGCCAGCCGGGAACGGCTGGTACGCGACATCGCCGTAGCCGAAGTTCGCCGTCTGAAGCAGAGCTTTGCGATCGACCGCGAACTTCAGCGCGAGCGCCACGTTCGGATCGTCGAAGGGCGCCAGCGCGGCGTTCACGTCCAGGGTCGCGACGACCAGCGAAGGGATGACCTGCACCGACAGACCGGCCGCCTTGGCAGCGGCGATCTGGCTGCCCGGGATCTGCGCGAGGTTGTACTGACCCGACTGAAGCCCCGCCACGACCGTCGCCGCGTCGGGCAGCGGATACAGCTCGACCCCGGCGAGCTTGATCTGGTCGGCGTTCCAGAAGTTCGGATTGCGGACCAGGACCGCTTTGGAGTTCTGCGTGTACGAGGTCAGGCTGAACGGCCCGGCGCCGGCCGGCTTGAGCGCCAGGCCCGCCGCGTCCGTGGTGAAGGCGGCGGGGTTGACGATCATCCCGGTCTTCCCGGCGAACAGGTTCGGGATCTGGTAGTTGGCCACGGACAGGTCGATCACGACGGTGACCGCGTCCTTCGCCGTCACGTTCTTCACCGTGGTCAGCTGCGAGGCGATCAGCGAGTTCTTGGCGTCCCGGCCCCGCTCGATGCTCTGCTTCACGGCGGTGGCGTCAAGCGCGGTGCCGTCGCTGAACTTCAGGTTCGGACGCAGCGTGAAGGTCACCTGGGTACCGTCGGCGTTGTACTTCCAGCCGGTGGCCAGGGCCGGTACCGCGTCGCCCTTCTCGTTCTCCTGTGTCAGTCCCGAATAGGCCAGGGACAGCGCGTGGACGTCCCACCCGGCCGAGGAGGTGACGGGATCCCAGGAGGTCGGCAGCGCCCACCCCCATTTCAGAGTGCCCGTGGCGTTGCCCGCCAGCTGGGCGTTCGCGCCGGTCGCGACGCCGGTGCTGGTCCCGCCGCAGGCAGCCAGGAGGGCACCGCCGGCGGCGCCCAGACCCAGCGCGAGGAACCCGCGGCGGCTGGTGGTCCGGGCACCGGTGGATTCGATGATTGGCAATGTTTTTGGGAGGCCGGTAGTCGTCATCGGACGAGGTCCGCCTTTCGCAAGGTATGCGTGCACACCGACGACCGCGGGCGGGTGATGGCGCCATGGCGTCGGAGGCTGGATGGTGAAAGCTGGGATGCCGCCGCGAGACGAGTGCGGCGCGAAGTGCGGGCGACGCCGGACCGCGCCGGCACGCGGCGATCCGGGGTTCTCTCCTGCGGGGGAAGATCCGATGCGGCCGAAGAAGGCCGGGGCGACCGGGGTGGGTGTCAAGCGTCAGCGGGCGCGAACACCCCGGGAAGCGGAGCGCTTCAGATACGTGGTGCCGGGCAACACAGGGCGCTGGAGGTGCGCCTGAAGTCGACGTAGCGGCAGACCACGCCGGGGTGTATCCGGTTCATGGTGCTCATCGTGGCGACGGCGGGCACCGCTGTCAATTGATACATCAAAGTGTCTTATGGCTTGAGACCCGGGAGTCCGCAGGTCCCCAGGCGGCGCGGGCCGCGTCCAGGTACTCGGAGAGCGGACGCCAGCCGGGGACCACGGCGCGTCCGGCGGGGCCGGTGAAGACGAGCGTGGGCAGGGCGTAGCGGTATCCGTCCTCCGGCAATTCGCCCAGCGGTTTGGCCTGACCGTTGTGGCGTCCGGGCGTGGTGATCTCCCGGACTTCGGCACACGGGGTACGGGTCTCGGCCCAGTCCCGGCGCACGGCTTCCAGGACTTCGGGGCTCGCTGCGGCGCGCGCCAACTCCGCGGCGTCCACGCCGGGAAGTCCTTCGAGGGCGCGGCGTACGCGCTCCGGGGTGTCGGCGGGCTCGCCGTCGAGGAAGGTGGTCTCTCGCAGCCGGCGCAGGACGGCGTCGGCGATGTCAGCACCCTGAGCTTCCGCGGCCTTGCAGGCGAGCGAGGCGGGCCAGCTGCTACCGGCCACCCACTTCAGGTGCGCGGGGCACGGCGCCGCGGTGTGGGTCGAGATTTCGAGGAGTTCCTGGTGGTACCAGGCCGCTTCGGCGGCGGGGTCCGGGGCCGGCTCGTCGCAGTCGTCGAAGAGGATGCCGTAGACGCGGCGCCAGCGCACCTGGTCGCCCAACGCCGTGCGCAGCTGCTGGAACTTGGGCTCGGAGCCCCACGCCCAGGGGCACGCCGGGTCGGTGAACTCGGCGACCGCCAATGAGCCGTCCGCTCCGTCCACACCGTCCGCGCCGGTCATGCCGATCACGCCCCGTCGGATCCAGCGTCGGATCCCGCGCCGCGGTCCACCGGCGCCCACAGACTCGGCAGGTTCACCACGACGCCTTCCTGGCTGCTGCGGGCGATCACCACCAGCGCCTCCTCGGTGCCGGGGTTCTCCTCGCGGTGCGGCACGTACGGCGGCACGAACACGTAGTCGCCGGGCTCGGTCTCGATCCGCACCTCGTCGGCGCCGTCGGCGAAGACGAACACCGGGTTGCCGGACACCACGTAGATCGAGGTCTCCGCCTCGCCGTGGTGGTGGTCGCCGGAGTTCGTGGCCGGCGCGACGTGGGTCTGGCCCATCCACACCTTCGAGGAGCCGACCGTCTTGCCGGAGACCGCCTCCAGGCGGGTCATCCCGGTGGTCTGGTTGGTGTCGCCGCTGAGCTCGGCGCCGCGGACGTGCCGCAGCGCGGTGTGCCAGTGGTCCGTCATGGCGTCCCGCCTCTCGTCGTCATGCGCTCACCGCCAGCGAGCTGGTGAGCAGGTCCGCGACGCTGATCCCGGCCAGGAAGTCCTCGGTCCGGGCGCGCAGCGCCGTCCACAGCACGGAGATCTGCTCGGCCGGCGCCGGGTAGAGCACCGACTCGGGCGTGTCTCCGTTGATTGTGAGCATCTCGCCGTCCACCGCCGCCACGATCTCGGCCAGTGAGATCGCCGACGCCTCGCGCGCCAGCCAGTAGCCGCCCTCGCAGCCGCGCTGGCTGCGGACCAGGCCGGCCACGCGCAGGTCCCGGACCACCGCCTTCAGGAAGCGGTAGGGGATCTGCTGGGACATGGCGATGCCCTCGCAGGTGAGCGGGCGAGCGGTGTCCGCCGCCAGCTCGACCAGTACGCGGATCGCGTAGTCCGTCCTCGCCGAGATGCGCATCGGTGTCATCGGTCCTTGTCGGGAAGCGGATGGGGAGGCGTGCCCGTTTGTCCGCCAACCACCGGGCAGACGCTTGACACACCGGCACCGTATCAAAATAGACTCATCGTGGTGTCCTTTCCATCGGCGGCGTCCGCGGCACCGGATCGCCCCACCGAAAACGGCTCGCGCGGCGGCGCGGCCGGACCCCGCGGCGCGTCGTTCCGGCGACCGCCCGCCCCAGCCGACGAAAGCGACGTCCCACCATGGCGACCATCCTGACCGTCTCCGCAAGCCCTTCCACGCACTCGAAGACCGCCCGCACGCGGTCTGTCGTCGACGCGTACCTCACCGAGGCCGGCCACACCGTCACCGCACTCGACGTCCGGGACCTCCCGGCGTCCGCGCTGCTGTCCGCCGACCACACCGACCCCGCGATCGCCGCGGCGGTCGAGCTGTTCGAGAGCGCCGACGGGGTCGTCGTGGCGACTCCGGTCTACAAGGCCTCCTTCTCCGGCCTCCTCAAGACCCTGCTGGATCTGCTTCCCCAGCGCGCGCTGGCCGGGAAGGTCGTCCTCCCGCTGGCCACCGGCGGCACCTTGGCGCACGTCCTGGTCCTGGACTACGCACTGCGTCCGGTGCTCACCGCGCTGGGCTCGCCGGTCATCGTGCAGGGCCACTTCCTGCTGGACCACACCATCACCGTGGACGCCGGCAACGGCCGAGCGGCTTTCACGGCCGACTCGGAGAACTCGTTGCGGCGCGCCGTGGACAGCTTCGTCCGGGAGCTGGGCTACCGCGTGCCGGTACCCGTCGCCGCCTGATGGTCCTGCCACCATCCAGGTGGCGAGACGAGGATGACAGTCCGATGGTTTCCGCAGGCATGATGAATCCGCCCCCAATCCCTACTGAATCTATAGGCATAATCTCGGAAGGTTCGAAGAACGTGACAACCGACGTCGGCACATTCGTCGAGAGCTGGCAGGAATGGCACACCGGCCAGGAAGGGCGGATCGGTGATCCGCACGGCTTCCTGGCCATCACCGAGCTGCACTGGCTGAGCGACGAGCCGGAGCGTTACGACGACGCCCCCGGCACGTGGTCCACCGGCCCGGACGGCGTCCGGGTGCTGCTGGCCGAGGGCGAGGAGCTGGTCGTCGACGGTGTGGCCGTGCACGGCGAGTACAGCTTCGGCGTCATCGGCGAGCGGGCCAGCCTCTTCCCGGTCTCCGGGGACGCGGTCATCGAGGTCGCCAAGCGCGGCGGCCACGACATCCTGCGGCCCCGCCACCCCGAGAACCCGCTGCGCGTGGCCTACACCGGGACCCCGGCCTACGAGCCGGATGAGCGGTGGGCGGTCGGCGGCCGTTACGTGGCCTTCGACAGCCCCCGGCCGACCACGGTCGGAGCGGCGGTCGAAGGCTTGCAGCACGTCTACGACGCGCCCGGGCGGGTCGAGTTCGAACTCGACGGACAGGAACTGAGCCTCACCGTGTTCGCCGGCCACGCGCCGGGCAGCCTGATGGCGCTGTTCACCGACGCCACGTCCGGCGTGAGCACCTACGCCGCGAACCGGTCGCTGAGCATCGGCGCGCCGGACGACGACGGCACGGTGTGGCTGGATTTCAACCGAGCCGTGAACCTGCCCTGCGCCTACACCGACCTGGCGACCTGCCCGCTGCCGCCGGCGGAGAACCGGCTCCCGGTCGCCGTCGAGGCGGGAGAGAAGACTCCGTACGAGCGCGGCTGAGGAGAGTCCGGTGAGCGACGCGACGCCTGTCACACCACCTCGAATACACATCAACACCCTGTCTTTCCTGACGCCGGGCAACTTCCCGGACGACGACCCGTACGCCGGGCTCGAACAGACCCTGCGCCTGTTCGAGCTCGGCGAGCGGCTGGGCTTCGACGGGGCCTGGATCAGGCAGCGGCACCTGGAGCACGGCGTCGGGTCCGCCGCGGTGTTCCTGGCCGCGGCGAGCCAGCGCACCAGCCGCGTCGAGCTCGGCACCGCGGTGATCCCGATCGGCTACGAGAGCCCGTTCCGGCTGGCCGAGGACCTGTCGATGGCCGATGTGCTGTCCCGCGGACGGTTGCAGGTCGGCCTCAGCGCCGGCGTGCCACCGCACGCGGACCTGATGGGCCACCTGGTCTTCGACGGCGACTGGCGGACCTACGACCTGTCCTACGGCCGCATCTCGCGACTGCTGGAGAACCTGCGCGGGGACTACCTCGGCGATCCGGACACCGTCATCCACTCCCCCGGCAACACCCAGCGGCCGCGTCTGCAGCCGCACAGTCCGGGGCTGGCCGACCGGATCTGGTACGGCGGCGGCAGCGGCCGGTCGGTGCGCTGGGCCGCCGAGAACGGGGTGAACCTGCTGACCGGCAACATCGTCTTCGGCGAGAGCACCGACGATTTCACCGCCGCGCAGCTGGCCCTGCTCGCCGAGTACCGGCGGCTCGTGGCCCCGACGCGGCGGACGCGCGTCGCGCTGGGCCGGGTGATCGTCCCGCTGGACGGCGCCGACCGCGCGACCCGGCAGAAGTACCGCGACTACGCCGCGAGCCGCTACGAGCGCACGCTGAAACCGCAGGGGGAACGGCGGATTCTGTTCGCGCCGGACGTGGTGGGGACCGCGGATCAGATCCTCGAACAGCTGCATGCCGACGCTGCTGTCGCGCAGAGCTCCGAACTGCGGTTGGAGCTGCCGTACGAGTTCCACGCCGAGGACTACGAACAGATTCTGCACGACGCCGTGCACCTGATCGGGCCCGAGTTGGGGTGGGTCGCCGACGCTTCGCCACACGTCCAGACGCGGGATAAGACGCCGGAGAAGCTCACGGCGACAGCATGAGTCGCGCACCCGGCACGACCGATTCGCCTTCGCTCGACAGCGATACACCGGCGCCGATTCCTTCAGTTCCTTCAGCTCCTTCATCTCCTCCGACCCGCAAGGCCTTCGCGGCGCTGGCCGTCCGCGACTACCGCATCTACCTGTCGACCGGCCTGGTCTCCAACATCGGCACGGCGATGCAGGGCGTCGCCCTGGACTGGTTCGTGCTGACGCACACGCACAGCGGAACCGCGGTCGGCTGGACCACCGGACTCCAGTTCGCCCCGGTGCTGCTGTTCGGCTTGTGGGGCGGGGTGCTGTCCGACCGCTACGACCGTCGCGTCCTGCTGCTCACCGCGCAGACGCTCTACGCGGTGCAGGCGGCGATCCTCAGCGTCGCCGTGTTCACCGGCCACGCGCCGCTGTGGCTGATCTACCTGCTGTCGTTCTGGCTGGGCTGCGTGTTCACCGTCGAGAACCCGGCACGGCTGTCGTTCGTCACGGAACTGGTCGGCGGCGCGCTGATACCGAACGCGGCCGGGCTGAACATCCTGTCCCTGAACATGGCGCGGCTGGTCGGCCCGGCTGCCGCCGGGATGCTGATCAGCGCTGTCGGCACCGGCTGGGTGTTCGTGATCAACATGGCCTCCTTCGCCGTGGTGCTCGCCGGACTGACCGCGATCCGGCCCGCTCCGCGAACAACTGCCCGGGCGCGGACGCCGTGGAAGGGCGCCGGCACCGCAGGGCTGCGCTATGTCGCGGCGCGACCCCGACTCCTGGCGGTCCTGGCGATCTTCGGCCTGGTCATGACGTTCGGCGCGAACTTCCCGATCACGATGACGCTGTTCGCCGGCCAGGTCTACGGCGTCGGCTCGCGCGGACTCGGCTTCATGTCCACCGCCCTCGCGGTCGGCACGATCGCCGGAACGCTCGTCGCGGCGCGCCGGGCGGCACCGCGGGTGCGCAAGGTCGTGACCGGAGCGGCGTTGTTCGGAGCCGCGGAGGCCGCCGCCGCACTGGCCCCCGCCTACGCCGTGTTCCTGGTGCTGCTCGTCCCGGCCGGATTCGGGCTGATGACGCTGAACACCGCGGTCAGCGGCTACGTCCAGACCGAGGTCGACGAGGCGATGCGCGGCCGGGTGATGTCCGTGTACACGGTGGTGGCGATGGGCGGCACCCCGATCGGCGGCCCGGCGATCGGCTGGATCTGCCAGCACGCCGGCGTGCGCTGGGGCATGGGAGCCGGCGCGGCGGCGTCCGTCGCGGCGGCCGGGCTGGTGGCGCTCTGGCTGGTCAGTCGGACGAGAGCCGCTTCCTGTCCCACACCGCCGAACTCGCGACGTACCTCGGCATGCGGCGTGACGGCGAGCTCGCTGTGACAGCCGGCAAACGACCTGTGCACTGATCCCGCGAACGGAAGGCAGCCAAAGCCATGTCACGCCAGACCAGACCAGCCCGCACCGGCCTCGGCATCACGGCCCTGGCCGTGGCGTCGTTGGCGGCCCTCGCCGCGTGCACCAGCACCCGGTCGCCCGCCGGGTCCGCCGCCGCCGGGGACTCGGCCCGGACGCTGGTCGTCGGGACGACCGACCAGGTCACGAGTCTCGACCCGGCGGGTTCCTGGGACGCGGGCTCCGGGACCATCGAGACCGAGGTGTACTCGCCGTTGCTGAACACCAAGCGCGGCTCGTCGGACGTCGTGCCGGATCTCGCGTCCGGGATCAAGCTCACCGGCCCGAAGCAGTACACGGTCACTCTCAAGCCCGGCTTGAAATTCGCCAACGGACACGACCTGACCTCCTCCGACGTCAAGTTCAACTTCGACCGGCAGCTGCGGATCGCCGACAAGAACGGCCCGTCGTCCCTGCTCTACGACCTGGCGTCGGTCGCGGCGCCGGACCCGCTGACCGTGGTGTTCACCCTCAAGTCGGCCAACGACGCGCTGTTCCCGCAGGTGCTTTCGACCTCGGCCGGCCTCATCGTCGACGAACAGGTGTTCCCGGCCGACAAGCTCCTCGACGACGCCGCGATCGTCGCCGCGAAGCCGTGGGACGGGCCGTACGCGATCGGCACCTACGACAAGAACTCGCTCGTCTCCTTCACCGCGAACCCCGCCTACCAGGGCCTGTTCGGCGCGCCGAAGGCCAAGGACGTCGACCTCAAGTACTACACCGACGCGAGCAACCTCAAGCTCGACGTCCAGCAGGGCACCGTCGACGTGGTCTACCGCACGCTGACCGTCGCAGACCTCGAAGACCTCGGCACGAAGAAGGGCGTCGTCGTCCACACCGGCTCCGGCAACGGCATCCGCTACCTCGTCTTCGACCTCAAGACCCAGCCCTACGGCAGCGCGACCAAGCAGGCCGATCCGGCCAAGGCGCTGGCCGTCCGGCAGGCCGTGGCCGACTCCGTGGACCGCGCGCAGCTCGCCTCGCAGGTCTACAAGGGGACCCTGACGCCGCTCTACTCCCCCGTCCCCGACGGCCTCACCGGCGCGACCCCGGCGCTCAAGGCGCTGTACGGCGACAAGAAGGGCGGCCCCGACCCGGCCGCGGCGAAGACGCTCCTGGCCCAGGCCGGCGTGGCCACGCCGGTGGTGCTGAACCTCCAGTACAACACCGACCACTACGGCTCCTCCTCGGCCGACGAGTACGCGCTGATCAAGACCCAGCTGGAGGCCACCGGCCTGTTCACGGTGAACCTGCAATCGACCGCGTGGACCCAGTACGGCAAGGACCGGGTCGCCGACCAGTACCCGCTGTACCAACTCGGTTGGTACGCGGACTACCTGGACGCGGACGACTACCTCGCGTCCTTCTATTCACACAACAGCTGGGTCGCCAACAATTACGACGACCCCGCGGTCCAGGCGCTCATCACGCAGGAGGAGACCGAGCCCGACCCGGCCAAGCGCACCGCGCTGATCGAGCAGGTGCAGGACAAGGTGGCTGCGGCCGTGCCGCTGATCCCGCTGCTCCAGGGCTCGACGGCGATCGTCACTCGGGACGGGGTCACCGGCGTGCCGGCCACGCTGGACAGCTCGTACACGTTCCGCTGGGCGGAGCTGTCCAAGCAATGAGTGTCCTGATCCAGGACGTCCCGGGCGCCACCGGCCCTGCTTCTCAATCCGGGGCCGGCGCCGGGGACCGCGGGCTCGCGCGCTACCTGGCAGTCCGCTTCCTGCTCATCATCCCCACGGTCCTGGCCCTGGTCAGCGTCGTCTTCTTCCTCATGCGCGGCACCGGCGACTCGATCACCACCGCGTTCGGCGACCGCCTGACCCCGGCCCAGCTGCACGCCAAACTGCACCAGGCCGGATACGACCGGCCGCTGCTGACTCAGTACCTTGAGTATCTCCGGGGTCTGGCGGTCGGAGACTTCGGCCGCACCGCGACCGACGACCAGCCGGTCTCCGCAGTCCTGCGGACCTACGGCGCCGCGACGGTCGAGTTGGCGGGCTACGCGCTCGTCGTCGCGCTGGCCGTCGGCGTCCCGCTCGGCATGGTGGCCGCGGCCTACCGGGACCGGGCACCCGACGTCGCGATGCGGCTGGTGGTCATCCTCGGCTACGCCACGCCGGTGTTCTTCCTGGGGCTGCTCTTCAAGCTCGTCTTCTCGGTCTGGCTGGGCTGGCTGCCGTCCTCGGGGCGAGCGAGCATCGGCGTGCAGCTGGAGCTCCAGAACCAGAGCAGCACCACCGGCCTGTATCTGGTCGACGCGCTGCGCAGCGGCGACGGCGCGGCGGTCGTCGACGTGCTCGAACACGCCGTCTTGCCCGGCCTCACCCTCGGGCTGCTGGTCGCCGGGGTGGTGGCGCGGCTGGTGCGGACCAACCTGATCGGGACGCTGTCCGCGGACTACGTCGAGTCCGCGCGCTCCCGGGGCGTCAGCCGGTTCCGGCTGATCACCCGGCACGCGACCCGGCCGGCGCTGATCCCGGTGGTCACGGTCCTGGGGCTGCAGATCGCCGGGCTGCTCGGCGGGGCCGTACTGACCGAGACCACCTTCGAGTGGAAGGGTCTGGGCTACGAGCTCGCGCACTACCTGAGCGCGCGGGACTTCCCGGCGGTGCAGGGCATCGTGGCGCTGTTCGCGGTCGTCGTCGCGCTGACCAACTTCCTGGTCGACGTCGTCGCGGCCCTGATAGACCCCCGAGTGAGGTACTGACCGTGGCCCGGTTCCCCGGCAGCTTTTCCAGCAGCCTCTCCGGCAGCGTGGGAGTGCAGCGCGCGATGCTCCTGGCCGGCGTCGCCCTCACCGCGCTGTTCCTGCTCACGGCCGTCTTCGCGCCGCTTCTCGCTCCGTACGGACATGCTCAACTGAACAGCGGCCATGTCTTGTTCGGCTCGCAGCAGCACCCAAGCCGGGCGCACCTGCTCGGGACCACCATCGCCGGGTACGACGTGCTGTCGCGCACCATCTGGGGCACGCGCACCGCGGTCGCGATCATCGTCGCGGCGCTCGGGCTGTCGGCGGTGCCGGGGATCCTGCTCGGCCTGGTCTGCGGGTATCTCGGCGGCCCGTCGGACCGGGTGCTGGTCGGCGTCGCCGACGCGATGTACGCCTTCCCGTCACTGCTGCTGGCCATCATCATGTCGATCGTCATCAGCGGCGGACAGTCGAGCCTGGTCGGCGGGCTGGGCGCGGCGGCGTGCGCGGTGGCCGTCGCGTTCGTGCCGCAGTACTTCCGGGTGGTCCGGGCCGAGGCGGTCCGGGTCAAGTCAGAGCCCTTCGTCGAGGCGGCCCGGGTGATCGGCACCGGGACGTGGCGGATCATGCTCCGGCACGTGCTGCGGAACTCGGTGCGCACGCTGCCGCTGATCCTCACGCTCAACGCCTCCGAGGCGATCCTCACGCTGGCCGGGCTCGGGTTCCTCGGCTTCGGGATCGAGCCCAACGCCGCCGCCGAGTGGGGCTACGACCTGAACCGCTCGGTCGCCGACGTCACCTCGGGGATCTGGTGGACCGCCGTGCCGCCGGGGCTGGCGATCGTGCTCACCGTGCTGGGGACCACGCTGCTCGGCGAGAGCCTGACGGACCTGGCAGATCCGCGGCTGCGTCGCCGTCCGGCGGCGGCACCCGAGATCGGGACGGAGGTCGGAGCAGATGCCTGATCTGCTGCGGATCGACGATCTGCATGTGGGTTTCAGCACCGATGGCGGCGTGGCTCCGGCTGTTCGCGGCGTCAGTCTTTCGGTGGCCCCCGGCGAGGTTCTGGCGCTGGTCGGGGAGAGCGGCAGCGGGAAGACCGTGACGGCGAAGTCGGTCCTCGGGCTGCTGCCGGCGACCGCCGTGACGACCGGCCGCGTGCTGCTCGGCGACGGCGCCGCCGACCCGGACGAGGACGTGCTCACCGCGTCCCCGGCCCGCTTGCGCGCGATGCGCGGCACGCTGGCGGCGATGGTGTTCCAAGAGCCGTCCACGGCCCTGAACCCGGTGTTCACGATCGGCTGGCAGATCGCCGAGGGGCTCCGGGCGCACGGCCGGGGCAGCCGCGCCGAGCGCCGGGACCTGGCCGTCGAGCTGCTCGACCGGGTCGGCATCCCGGATCCGGCTGCGCGTGCGAAGTACTACCCGCATCAGCTCTCCGGCGGACAGAAACAGCGTGCTGTCATCGCCATGGCGCTGGCGCTGGGCACGCGGCTGATCGTGGCCGACGAGCCCACGACCGCGTTGGACGTCACGGTGCAGGCGGAGATCCTGGAGCTGCTGCATCGATTGCGGACGGACCTCGGCACGGCCGTTTTGCTGATCACGCACAACATGGGGGTGGTGGCTGACCTGGCGGACCGGGTGGCGGTGATGCGCGACGGGGCCGTCGTGGAGCAGGCACCGGTGACGACGCTGTTCGCCGCACCCGCACACGACTACACACGCGAACTGCTGGCCGCCGTGCCAGTGTTCGGAAGTGCGGACCCCGCCATGCCTCCCCAGCCTGACGAGCCTATGGTCAGCGCGGCGGGCCTGGTGATCGACTTTCCGGGCCGCCTGGGACGCCGGGCGTTCCGCGCCGTGGACGGAGTCGATTTCGAGATCCGTGCCGGCGAAGTGCTGGGCCTGGTCGGGGAAAGCGGGTCGGGCAAGACCACGATCGGCAGGGCGATCGCCGGTCTGACCGCCGTGACGGCCGGTGCGCTCGACGTGCTGGGCGAACCGGTGACAGCGTGGCAGCGCCGAACCGGCAAGCGAACCCGGGCAGGCCACCTCGGCTTCGTCTTCCAGGACCCGGCCACCAGCTTCAATCCCCAGCTCACCATCGCCGACAGCGTCGCGGAACCGCTGGAGGTGCACCGTCCCGAACTCGGGCGCCGGGCGATCCGCGCCGAGGTCGAGGCGCTGCTCGACGCGGTCCGGCTGCCGCGCGGCCACGGGGACCGCTTCCCGCACGAGCTCAGCGGCGGCGAGCGCCAGCGCGCGAGCCTGGCCCGGGCGCTGGCGCTGCGTCCGCGGCTGCTGATCGCCGACGAGCCGACGTCGGCGCTGGACGTGTCGGTGCAGGCCTCGGTGCTGGAGCTGTTCGCCGGGCTGCGCCGGGAGCTGGGTTTCGCAGCGCTGTTCATCAGTCACGACCTGGCCGTGGTGGAGCGGGTCGCGGATCGGGTCGCGGTGCTCCACCGGGGCCGTATCGTCGAGTCCGGCGACACCGCCGTGGTCCTGGGCGCGCCCCGGGCGGATTACACGCGGCGGCTGATCGCCTCGTTGCCCGTGGCGGACCCGTCACGCCAGTCGCGTCGGCGGCACGAGGATGGAGGAATCGGTGAGCGAGGTATCGATGAGCACTGACACTGACGGTGGCACTGGCACTGGCACTGGCACTGGCACTGACGCCGACGCCGGCGCCCTGGTGGAGGAGGCCCTGGCTGCGAGCCCGGTCTTCGACGGCCACAACGACCTGCCGCTCGCGCTGCGGGCGCGCTCCGGTTCCGGCGTGGAGGGCCTGGACCTGGGCCGTGCGGATCTGCACACCGACCTGCCGCGCCTGCGTTCCGGAGGCGTGGGGGCGCAGTTCTGGTCGGTCTACGTGTCCTCGTCGCTGCCCGAGCCCGAGGCCGCGGTGGCCACCCTGGAGCAGATCGACACGGTCTACCGGCTCGTCGCCCGCTACCCGGACGATCTGCGCATCGCCTACACCGCAGCCGATGTGGAGGACGCTTTCGCGAGCGGCCGGATCGCCTCGCTGCTCGGCATCGAGGGCGGCCACAGCCTGGCCGGTTCCTCCGGCGTGCTTCGCGCCTTCGCCCGGCTCGGCGTCCGCTACGTCACGCTGACCCACAACGACAACACCGCCTGGGCCGACTCCGCGACCGACGAGCCCGGGGTCGGGGGTCTGGACGACACCGGGCTCGCGATCGTCGCCGAACTCAACCGCGTCGGGGTGCTGGTGGACCTGTCGCACACCGCCGAGAGCACCCAGCTCGCGGCGCTCGGCGCGGCCACCGCCCCGGCCATCTTCAGCCACTCCAGCGCCCGCGCGGTCAACGACCACCCGCGCAACGTCAGCGACACCGTGTTGGAACGGCTGCGCGCCAACGGCGGCGTGATCCAGCTGACCTTCGTCCCGGCCTTCATCTCCCCGGACGTCGCCGCCTGGTCGGCCGACCACGCCGCCGAACGCGAACGCCTCGGGCTACCCGCGCACTCGTGGACCTGGCCCGGCACCCCTCGCCCGGGCGAGGACCCGAAGTCGGTCGCCGAGCAGTACGCGCAGACCCTCGCCGCCCCGCCGGACCCGCGGCTTCAGGAATGGCTCGACCGCCACCCGCGCCCGGAGGCCACCGCGGCGCAGGTCGCCGACCACGTCGAACACGCCCGCGACGTCGCCGGTCTGGCACACATCGGCCTCGGCGGCGACTACGACGGCGTCGACCGCCAGCCCGCCGACCTACCGGACGTGGCCGGCTACCCAGTGCTGCTGCGTGAGCTGGCCTCGCGCGGGTGGTCTCGCGGTGAGCTGGAGGCGTTGACCAGTCGCAATGTCCTGCGGGTGTTGCGCGAGGCGGAGGAGGCGGCCACCGAGCCGTTGTGGCCGACGGCGGCACTGCGGTGAGGCGGTAGGGGCACGGTAGGCGGTAGCGCCCGGGCCGCGCCCGGATCCGCGGCCGTGACGCGGAGCTGTTCCTTGGCCAGCGTTCCGGGAGTTACGCCGCCACCGCGGCCGGCGTGCCGTCGCGGTCTTGGGCTTGGGCGGCCGGCCGGGCCAACTCGTCCAGGGACAGGCCGAGGACGGCCGCGACGGCGGCGATGGTGAAGAAGGAGGGCGTCGGCGCCCGACCGGTCTCGATCTTGCGGAGCGTCTCGGCGGACACCCCGGCGGCCATCGCGACCTCCGTCATACTGCGGTCGCCTCGGGCCTGCCGCAGCAGGACGCCGAGCTGGCGACCACGTTCGAGTTCGGACCGGGTCAGGGGGTTGCGCACCATGACCGTGATACTAATACCGGTATAGTAATTGGGGCAACGCGGGCCACCGCGGGCCGACCGGAAGGGCACGGATCATGGTGGAGTTGAAGACGGCGGCGGAGTTGGACGCCATGCGGGAGGCGGGCCGGGTGGTCGGCACGATGCTCGACACCGTGCGGCGGATCGCGGATGTGAACGTCAGCCTGCGCGAGCTGGACGAGGCGGCGCGTGCCGTGCTGCGCGAGGCCGGGGCGGGCTCGCCGTTCCTGAACTACCGTCCGTCCTTCGCGGCGACGCCGTTCCCGGCGGTGATCTGTACTTCGGTGAACGACGCCATCGTGCACGGCATCCCCGACGACTACCGGCTGCGCGACGGCGACCTGCTCGGCGTCGACTGCGGCGCGACGCTGGACGGCTGGGCCGGCGACGCCGCCGTCAGCTTCGTCGTTGGGACCCCGCAGCCGGCGGATTCACGTCTGATCGACACCGCGGAGCAGGCCCTGGCCGCCGGGATCGCCGCGGCGGTGGTCGGTGCCCGCATCGGGGACATCTCCCACGCCATCGGCAGCATCGCGCGAGCTGCGGGCTACGGCATCATGGAGGACTTCGGCGGCCACGGCATCGGCCGGCACATGCACGAGGACCCCGGCGTCCCGAATGAGGGGCGGCCCGGCAGGGGTCTGCGGCTGCGGCACGGGATGACTTTCGCTATCGAGCCGATGCTCATTGCCGGTGGCCGTGACAAGTGCCGGACGGCTACGGATGGTTGGACCCTGCTCACCACCGATGGGAGCCGCGCGGCGCACGTCGAGCACACCATCGCCGTTACCGACGACGGGCCGCGCATTCTGACAGTGGCCTGACAAGTCGTTATGGTTCCCGTATGACGATCCGCACCGAGTCATCCGGAACCTGAGCATGTACGACGTCATCGTCGTCGGTGCGCGATGCGCCGGGGCCGCCACCGCGCTGCTGCTGGCGCGGCAGGGTGTCAGGGTCCTGCTCACGGACCGGGCCGCGTTCCCCAGCGACACGATCTCGACGCACCTGCTGCACCCGACGGGTGTGGCGCGCCTGCGGGCGTGGGGCTTGCTGGATCCGTTACTGGCCACCGGGTGCCCGTCCATTGACACCATCAGCTTCCGGGCTGCGGAGGACCTCGTGCTGCGCGGGGCGCCGTATCCGTGTGATGGGGTCGCGGTTTCGCTGGCGCCGCGGCGGACCGTGCTCGACGCGCTGCTGGTCGAGGCGGCCGTGGCGGCGGGTGCCGAGCTGCGGGAGGGTGCTTCGTTCCAGGAGGTGATCTGGGAGGACGGCCGAGCGGTCGGCGCCGCGTTCGGCGGGCGCGGCGGCGGACGCAGCGGCGGTTTCACCGAGCGGGCCGCGCTGATCATCGGTGCGGACGGCCGGCACTCGGCGGTGGCGCGTCAGGTCGGGGCGAAGCCGATCCGCGACGCCGGAACGTTCGGCTGCCAGTTCTACGGCTACTGGCAGGGCCTGCCGAACGTGGGCACGCAGATCTTCGTCGGCGGCGGCCAGGCGGTGTTGGCGTACCCGACGCACGACGAGCACCATCTCGTCCTGGTCGGCTGGCCGCACGCGCGCTTCGCCGAGGTGAAGCAGGACCTCGACCGACACTTCCTAGCCGCGGTCGCCGCCAGTGCCCCGGCTATCGCCGAGCAGCTCACCGACGCAACCCGGACCGGGTCCATCACCGGCTCCGGCGACCTGGGCAACTACGTCCGCGAGTCGTCCGGACCGGGGTGGGTGCTGGTCGGGGATGCCGCGGCAGCGAAGGACCCGGTCACGGCGCAGGGTATCGGTGATGCGTTCGCGCAGGCTCAGTCGGTGGGGGACCGCCTGGCCAGTGCTCTGGCCGGGGGGCCGGGGGCGGTTGACGCGGCGATGGCGGCGCATGGTGTCGATTGGGAGCGGGGCGGGAGGGCGGCGTTTGAGACGACGGTCGCGTTCGCGATGGGCGGCAACTCGGCCAGACTGCTGCCGGTGTTGCGTGCGATTGAGCGGCGGCCGGAGTTGATCAGTATGTTCTATGGGGTGTACGCCGGGCAGTTCACGGTGGAGGAGTTCTTCGCGGCGGTTGGGTGAGGTTGGCTCGGGGGTTTGGGTGGTTGTGGTTTGGGTGGTTGTGGTTTGGGTGGTTGTGGTTTTGGGCGCTCGTGGTTTGTGTGGGTGCTGGTATTGGGCGGGGTGGGGTTGGTTGTGCGGTTGGTTGCGGGTTTCAGGCGATTTTTACGGCTTCGCGCAGGGGTTGATGACCTCGCGGGGGGACGCAGTTCGGTTGTGCCCCGCTGGTTGCGCTGGCGGCTGGCGGTTTTCGTGGGCACGACCGCGCGGTGGTTCGGGTCTGAGCGTGGTGCGTTGGCGACTGGCGGTATTCGTGAGCAAGAGCGCGCGGTGGTTCGGGTCTGAGCGTGGTGCGTTGGCGGCTGGCGGTATTCGTGAGCAAGAGCGCGCGGTGGTTCGGGTCTGGGCGTGGTGCGTTGGCGGCTGGCGGTATTCGTGAGCAAGAGCGCGCGGTGGTTCGGGTCTGGGCGTGGTGCGTTGGCGGCTGGCGGTGTCGGTGTCGGTGGCGCGTGCTATATCTACGTATAAGGGGGATTAATTCCCTAACAAAATGCCGCCACGCCCGACTCGCACACCAGGCTGCGCTGGCGGCCGGCGGTGTTCGCGTGCAAGACCGCGCGGTGGTTCGGGTCTGAGCGTGGTGCGTTGGCGGCTGGCGGTTTGCGCGTGCACGACCGCGCGCCGGTCCGAGTCACTGCGCACGCGTTTCGTAGGCGGCAATCGTCGTGCGTGGTGGGCACCTTGAGGCCTCCGGCGGGCGCTCTACAGCGAGGGGGCGACCCGCGCGTCCGGCGCTTCGGCGGCGGCCCGCGACTGCTCGGCTTTCTATCCGCTGTTGCCTGCGCCGCGCTGCCTGCTGGCGGTCGCTGCTTGTGGTCGCCGAGGTTCTGTGCCCCTCGCCGCGTCGTCGCCGTAAACGGAACCAGGCCGGTCCGGTGGTGTAAAGCCGGATCACACCTGCTGTGGTCCGGTTTCGCCCGGCTTGACACCGCCAAACCGGTCCAAGATCGGGTAGTTAAGGGTTTGTGGGTGCTGTCAAGGTTTGTTCGGTGTTGACGGTGTAGGTGCCTGGTGCGGTTTTGGTGATGTGGCCGCGGCGGGCGGCGGTGTTGAGGGCGACGCCGATGGCGTTGAGGGGGTCCCAGCCGGTGATGCCCAGGGCGCGGGCGAGTTGGCGGGCTTGGTGGGGTTGGCCTGGGTGGGTGTGCAGGATGGCCAGGGCGCCGATCGTGTGGTCGCTCATGGTGGGATGGCGGGTGCGCAGCGCTTGGATGGTGGCGGGGTTCGCTGGCTCGGTGGCGGGCGTGGCAGGGGGCTGGATGTGGGTGTTGATAGTGCGGATGGCGGTGCCGGTCGCTGGGCGGGGGTCGTCGGGTCGGTGTTTGGGGTAGCGGGAGCCGGGTTGCTTGAGCACGCGGGCGGCGACGCGGGGTCGGCGGGGATCCAGGGGCTGGTCCAGGACGGCTGTGCCGATGGTGCCGAGCAGGGGGTCGGGGTGGCCGGCGATGTGGTCGGCGCGGATGACGCTGTCGCGGGCGGCGGCAAGGGCGACGGTGACCGAGCAGCGGTCCGGATCGAAGCCGGGGCGGGTTGCGGCGGCGTCGGTGGTGACGGTGGCCAGGATCTGCCAGATGCAGGCCAGTGCCCACATTTCCTGGGCGATCCCGAAGGGGTCGCCGGAGCGCAGCACGGTGCGGCCGGTGAGGGTGTGGCGTAGTCCGAAGAAGCAGGTCTCGATCTCCCAGCGCTGGTGGTAGAGCTCCACCAGGGTCTTCGCGGGGTGGGTGCGGTGGTCGGTCAGTGAGGTGATCAGCCGCCAGCGGCCGCTCACGACGGTGCCGTCGGCGCCGGTGATACTGATCTGCGCATCGATGACGCGCAGCCGAAGTTCGCCGATGCGGGTCAGGAACGACCCGTCGGGCAGCACGGCCAGCACCGCGGGTTTGCGTACTGCGCTGGCCCGGATGAGGAACTGCGCCTGGCGTCCGGCGACGCAGGTCATGACCTTGTCGGCGTCGAAGGCCGCATCGGCCAGCAGCAGCATCGAGGCATCCAGCCGGGCCCACAGCGCGGCGGCGGTGGACTCTGCGACCGACAACGCCGTCACCGTCGCGCCCAACAGCGCCCGGGTGCCGCACTCGGCCAAAGCCAGCAGCTGCACCCCAGGCCAGCCGTCATTACCGCTGCGGCGCCGCCCGATCCGGAACACCGCCCGGTTCCGCGCCGTGTCCGGCGCCTTGAACGAGGAACACCCGTCAACAGCCACCATCCGCAACCCCCGATAGCGGCAGCCCGGCATCCCCGGCCAGGACGTCGGACCAGCCAGGTGCTCGAACAACGACCTGATCGGCGCTACCGACACCCGCCGCCGCAGATCCCGCAACGCCTTACCCGACGGAGCCGGCACCATGATCTTCGGCAGGCCCCGCATAGCACCGGTCAGATGCGACCACACCCCGCAAAGGCCCACCTCCGGAAACAACACCATCGCCAACACCACATACACACCCACCCGCGAAGGCAGCATCCGCACCCGCTGCTGCACACACCCGGTGGCCTCCAACACCGCATCGACCAGCTCGAACGGCACCAACGCCGTCAACTCACCCAGATGCCCCGCAGCGAACACCCCCGGCGCCACGTCGATGGTGCGCTCCGCACGGACCATGGCAGACTCAGACACGACGAGACCTCCGAACAACGGTTTTCCTTAGACAAGAACCCGTGTATCAGAGGTCTCGTTTCACATGCCAGCCCAGCAGCCCAGGGCCTTGACACCACCGGCAAACCCTTAACTACCCGCTCTTGCGGCCCGGTCAGGTTGGCAGAGCCCGCCGACGCGGCGAGGGACCCAGAACCAACACCCCGCATGGTCCGGTCGGACACGACGAACCGCGCCGCCGGTTGCGCTGGCCCGTCATCAACCGCGGCGGGTGCGCCTACGTGCGGCGTGATGGCCGGGCAACCGCCGGAGCCGGCAGACCGTCTTTATATACGATGCCTTATCCGAGGCCTCTGCAATACGACGGCGCCTATCTTCGGCGAATCGCACATATCAGTACATGGAGCTATCGCATGCGCTTGAAGTCCCTGATCTCCCTCGGCGTGGCCGCGGCCTGCGTGCTGGCTGTCGCGCCGGGTGCCTACGCTGCCGCGTCGCCGGCACCGCCGACTACCACGACTACCGTCGTCGCGACGACGCCCTCGGACAGTGTTGGTGGGCTGCCCGCGTCCAGCCTGGATGGGCGGGTTGCGTACGTGCCGAGTTCCGGCGTGAAGACTGCGGCGCTTGCTGCGCGGCATGTCGGCGGCGCGACTGGGTACGACATCTCCTGGCCCGAGTGCGGGGGGCCGATGCCGCCGGCGTCGTCCATTGCCATCGTTGGTGCTGATGGCGGGCATCCCTTCAGCCAGAACCCGTGCCTTCAGCAGGAAGCCGCTTGGGCGGCGGGCGCGAGCAACCACGCGCAGTACATGGTGCTCGACTCGCCGATCGGCTTCACTTCGCCGCACGTGTTGCAGTACGCGTACCACGGCCCGGCCGGTGACTGTACCGCCACCGAGTACTACTGCCAGTCGTTCAACTGGGGTTACAACGCCGCGTACTCCGCGGTGCAGAATGCCACTGCTGGGGGAGCTACCAGCGACAAGTGGTGGCTGGACATCGAGTTGCCGCAGGCTTCGAGCATCGACCCGCCCGGTGCTCAGTGCTACACGCCGAACTTCTGGGTCTGCGACCAGAGCCTGAACTCCACCGTCGTCGTGGCCGCCGAGATCGCGTTGCGGCAGCAGGGCAAGGATGTGGGCGTCTACTCCACGCAGAAGCAGTGGGGCGCCATCACCGGGGGTCTGCCGTTGGGCGGGCCGATCTGGATTGCCGGGTACGACTATGCGGCTGCGACGTACTGTGACGTCGCCAACGCCGGCAAGTACTGGTTCGCTGCGGGGGCGCCCGAGTTCGTCCAGAGCCTGCCGGCGACGTACGACCCGGACACCGCCTGCTGAGTGGAGTTCATCGGTGGGAGTGGCGACCGCCGGCACCGACGGTCGCCACTCGCCGCCGGAGGCGTGCGGGGGTCAGCTGCCGACGAGCATCTGCCAGGTCTGCGGTCCGACTTGGCCGTCCACGCCCAGACCGTGGGCGGACTGGAAGGCCCGGGCCGCGGTGGCGGTGCCGGCGCCGAAGCTGCCGTCGACTGTCAGGCCGTAGCCGAACTTGTTCAGCTCCACCTGGGCGGCGCGGACGTCGTCGCCGGTGGCGCCCTGTTGGACCTGCACGATGAGTGCCGACCAGGTCTTCGGGCCGATCTGGCCGTCGGCCCCTAGACCGTGTGCGGACTGGAAGCTCTTGGCCGCGGCCGGAGTGCCCGAGCCGAACTGGCCGTCGGCGGTGATCGAGGCGCCGTGGTAGCGCAGCAGGTACTGCACGGCCTGCACGTTGCTTCCGGTGTCGCCGTCGATGACGTTCGGCCACGGCGGTGCGACGGCGCCTCCGCCCGAGGCGCCGCTGCCGGTGCCCACGAGCATCTGCCAGGTCTGCGGGCCGACCTGGCCGTCCACGCCCAGACCGTGGGCGGACTGGAAGGCCCGCGCGGCGCTGGCGGTGCCGGCGCCGAAGCTGCCGTCGACGGCCAGGCCGTAGCCGAACCGGTTGAGCTCCACCTGCGCGGCCCGGACGTCGTCGCCGGTGGACCCCTGCTGGACCTGCACGATCAGTGCCGACCAGGTCAGCGGGCCGATCTGGCCGTCCACGCCGAGGCCGTGCGCGGACTGGAAGCTCTCGGTCGCGGTGAGGGTGGGCGCCCCGAACTGGCCGTCGGCGGTGATCGAGGCGCCGTGGTAGCGCAGGAGGTACTGCGCCGCCTGCACGCTGGGCCCGGTCATGCCGTCGGTGATGTTCGGCCAGGACGGCAGGATGACGCCGCCCCCGCCGCCGCCCTTGCCGCCCCACTGCCCGAAGTCGGCGGCCATCGCCTGGTCGAGGTCCGCGTCCTTCCCGGCGACCGTGATGTCGTTCTGGACCTGCCGCAGCTGTGCGCGGCCGTCCCAGTTCCCGCCGGACCAGGCGTACGTCTGCCAGCCCCAGGCGATCTTCCCGTTGTTGAAGAGCTCCTGGATGACGTGGTAGCCGGCGTACGCGCCGGTCCGAGAGCGGCCGATCACCGAGGCGACGCCGTCGAAGTAGGAGTTGAGCGCGGCGTACATCGAGGGCTGGAGGTCGAAGTCGACGCTGAAGTAGATCGGCCGCGTCGACGGCATCCCGTCGGCCAGTGCCTGCCGCTGTGCCTCGGTGGCGTGGCCGGCGCCCTGGGAGTAGGGGTCGGAGGGGACGCCGGTCTGCCAGGACTGAAGCCCGTCGGACTCCCAGTTGGAGACGATGCCCAGACCCGCGGCGGTCAGAGCCTGGGCCTCGGACAGGGTGAGGACCTTGGTGTTCGGCAGCCAGCTGAGGTAGCGGCACACGAAGCCGTAGCCCGCCGCGGCGACCGAGGCGGCGGTGAGCGAGGCGTCGGAGTAGTCGATCCCGTACACGGTCCCCGCGGTTGCCGCCGACGCGGACTGGGCCAGCCCGATACCGGCCACGGAGGCGACCGCGGCGCCGCCGGCGAGAGTCAGCAGCCTGCGTCGGGACAATCGAGGGCTGTCGTCAAACTGGTTCATGACACGGTCCAATCCTTGACGTGTGGTTGCGGAGAGCGCCGCGTGAGCCGTAGATCGAGCCGGCCCATCGTCGGCGAACCCCGGCCCGGTATCCAGACCGGCCCGGGGCTGGGAACCGTTCGCACCGCACGACAACACCGCTACCTGCGGCTTGGGACACCGGATCGTGCAACTGTCGACTGAGCAGTTGAACGCGGCCGCCGTGATCACGCCTGGACAACCAGCGATCGCCGGGCCCCCTCGCCAATGGCGGGACCCGGCGTCGCAGTGCCCTGTCTGGTCTCAGTGCCCTGTCTTGTCACAGTGCCCTGTCTATCCGCAGGGCTCACCGATCACTCAGTGAACCGACCAGACCTGGTTGGCCTGAGTTCCGCCGCCGCCGTAGCAGTCCCAGATCTGGAGCAGGGTGCCGTTGCCAGTGCCCTGATTCGCCGCGTCCAGGCACTTGCCGGAGTTGGGGTTCGTGATGGTGCCGTTGCCGTTGACCTGCCACTGCTGGGCCGCGGTGCCGTTGCACGACCACAGCCGGACCTGCGTCCCGTCGGCCGTGCCGGCGCCCGCCACGTCCAGACACTTGCCGGACTGCGGGTTGACGAACCGGCCGCCGGTGTTCGACCACAGCTGGTTCCACCCGCCGCCGCAGTCCCACAGCTGCACCGGGGTGCCGTCGGCGGTGCCGAAGTTCTGGATGTCCAGACACCGGCCGCTGCCCTGGCCGACGACCTCGCCGCCACCGCTGCCGCCGCCACCGCCGCCGGAGCCGTTGGCGGTGAAGGAGAAGGAGTTCACGCCGAGGCCCGGGCCGCCCTGCCAGGGTTCGAAGCCGAACTGGACGCTGGTCAGGTACCAGGCGCTGCTCATGTAGCCGCGGCTGAGCGAGTCGTTCGTGAAGTCCTTGATGTTCACGGTGATCGCGGTGGTCGGGTTCTCGCGGACGTAGGACACGTCGTTCCAGCCGATGCCGCCGTTGTTCATCCGGGACTCCCACACGTCCCACGTCGCGCCCTCGATCGTCGCGGTGCCGATCTGCGAACCGGCGGGCCGGGGCGCGCCGGAGTGGTTCGCCCAGATCATCAGTTCCTCGCCGTCGTTCTGGCCGGAGGGGTTGGGCTGGGTGTCGAACCAGATGTCGTAGGAGGCGTCCCACTGGCCGGCGGCGGTGGCGAAGTCGACGCTGGACTGCGGGTTGCCGAACGCCGAGACCTGCAGGGGTAGTCCGCTGCCGGTCGAGCAGTTGCCGTAGTGGCAGCCCGCGTAGATCGACGGGTACGCTGCGGGCGCGCCGCCGGTCCCGACGTTGTGGTTCCCGGTGGTGACGGAGAATCCGTCGTTCGTCACGTCCAGGCACTGCTGGATCGTGTCGCCCCATTCGTTGTTCTGCACGATGTACTGGCCGCCGGAGACCGCAGTGCTGTCGAACTTGCCGCAGATGGTGGTGTCCGCGTGGGCGGCGGACGCGGTGAACGTCCCCGTGGCCGCCACCGCGAGCGCGAGCAGCCAGCCGCGCCATCTGCGAGCGGTCGGGGATTGCCGGAACTGAGCCATGGACGAGACCTTCCGTTGGGTCGCCAGAGGTGCAGTTGCCAGCGCTTCCGGTGTCGGCCGAGCGATCAACCTGGGTCTGGAATCCCCAGTCGATGTCACTTCGGCGGATGAATTGGAAGCGCTTCCGGTGAGAGTAGCGATCCGATGCGTGACAGGGAAGGGGCTTTGCAAGGATTCTGTTACCCGACGGCAACAGGAGCGGTCAGGCGCCCTCGTGAAATGATGGGAGCGCTTCCAGCGCCGCGGGAGCCAGAGCCGCTCGACCGCCCGAAAGGCAGACGCGCCATGCCCGAGGCACCACGCCGTCAACCCACCCTCGACGAGGTCGCCGAGCGGGCCGGCGTCTCGCGCACCGCCGCGTCACGGGTTCTGAACAACGCCCCGCACGTCAGCAAGGCCAAGCGCGACGCGGTCCAGAAGGCCATCAGGGAACTGGGATACGTCCCCAACGCGACGGCCCGGGCCCTGGCCACCAGACGGGCCGGCGCGGTGGTCCTGGCGATCACCGACGACGACTCCGCGCTGGGCCAGGACACCCCCTTCTACAGCCAGGCCATCGCCGGGGTCACCACGGTCCTGGAGGAGACCGGTCTGGAACTCATGCTGGTCCTGGTCAACTCGCCCCGCAGCCGCTCCAAGCTCCAGGACGTGCTCCAGACGCACAGCGCCGCCGGCGTCATGCTGATGGGCCGGCACGGCGACGACCCGCTCGCCGCACTCGCCGAACAAGCGGGCATGCCGGTCGTCTTCGGCGGCCGCCCGCTGAACGTCGAACCGCGCTTCTACGTCGACTCCGACAACCGCGGCGGCGCGCGCGCGGCCACCGAACACCTCATCGCCCGGGGACGCAGCCGCATCGCCGCCATCACCGGCCCGCTCGACAGCGACGCCGGGCTGGCCCGCCACCGCGGCTACCTGGACGCGATGGCCGTGGCGGGCCTGGACGCGGACCGGGTCGCGCACGGCGACTACACCGAGGCCAGCGGCACCCGGGCGATGCGGGCGCTGCTGGACCGGCACCCGGACCTGGACGCGGTGGTCGCCGGCAACGACACCATGGCCATCAGCGCCCTGCGAACACTGACCACCGCCGGCCGCCGCGTCCCCGACGACGTGGCCGTCACCGGTTTCGACGACTACCTCGCCGCCCGGCACACCGCCCCGCCGCTGACCACGGTGCACCAGTCGATCCAGGCCTGGGGCCGGGAGATGGCCCGGATGCTGCTCGCGGTGATCGACGGCGAGCAGCCCAGCCCGCTGATTCTGCCGACGCGGCTGATCGTGCGCGAATCCAGCTGACGCGGTCAGTAGCCTGCTGTGGTCGGACGCCCGGGTCTCAGGGCAGGGTGACGACGACCTTCGCCGCTGAGACACCGCCGCGCTGAAGGTCCAAGGCAGCCTGGATGTCGTCCAGGCTCTTGCCGACGACCATGGGCTTCGGGGCCGCCAGATAGCGGCCGTCGGCCAGCGCCGCGGGTAGGAAGTCGCGGTAGATCGCGGTGCCGACCTCGTTGGCCTTGAGTGTCGTGCCGAATATGAACTTCAGCCCGACTCCGCGCGTTCGCGCCGCGAACTGCAGCGCGACGTTGGCGCCGATGAGGCTCGCGAGCAGGCGCGGAAAGGCGAACCTGCCCCGGTCGGGGTCGCCCAGGCGCTCGAAGGGCACCGGAGCGGTGGCCAACGCCACGAACTTCTTGCCGCGGCACTTGCGGACGATGCGGACGCAGGACGCGGCGGAGGTGGCGCCGAAGGCGATCGCGCCGGCCAGGGTGCGGCCTTGGAAGGCCTCGATGATGTCCGGCACCACGGTCGGGCTGTTGTAGTCGAAGACCGCGCTCGCGCCCAGGGCTCGGACGTAGTCGAAGTTGCGCGGCGAGGCGGTGGTGACGACCTCGTAGCCGGCGGCGACCGCCAGCTGGACGGCGTTGCTGCCGGCGCTGGTGGATCCGCCCCACACCAGGACGGTCTGGCCGGTCGGCTCGGGGTTCGCCGACGGATGCCGCAGGCCCAGGTGGCCGGTCTGGAACAGACCGCAAGCGGCGGTGGACACGGCCAGCGGGAGCACGACGGCGTCCTCGAACGGCATCGCGTCCGGCAGCGGGCAGGCCATCTTCTCCGAGACGGCGGTGTAGTGCTGGAAAGCACCCTCAGCCGCACTGTTGCTGTCCTTGTCGGTCCCCACAGCGTGCCCGATCACCCGGTCGCCGACGCGGAATCGGGTGACCTCGGTCCCCACCTCGACGACCTCGCCGGCGACGTCCGCGCCGAGCACCGTCGGGTAGCGCAGCCAACCGTAGGTCAGGCTGCCCTCGACCTGGATGATCCAGTCCAGGGGGTTGATCGCGACCGCACGGTTGCGTACGACGAGCTGGTCGGGGCCGGGTCGGGGGTAGGGGCGGGCCGGACTTCCAGGCGGGCGTGTTTGGCCGGGATCCAGGCAGCGGTATTCGTGGGCGTGTTCGTCGGCGTGTTTGCGGGAGTGGTCATGGAAGAGCTCCTGCCAGTGATTGCACTTGGTGTAATGACTTCACTGTGCCAGGCGATTGCACCAAGTGCAAACAGTGACTTCACCGCGTGCGGACGCACCGGCGGACGCGCCGGTAATGTGATGGCCATGGCACGGTGGGAACCGAACGCGCAACAGCGGCTCCAGCAGGCGGCCGGAGCGTTGTTCGCCGAACGCGGCTACGCCGACGTCACCGTCGCCGACATCGCCGAGCGCGCCGGCCTGACCAAGCGCACGTTCTTCAACCACTTCCCCGACAAGCGCGAGGTCCTGTTCGCCGACGCCGCCGCCTTCGAAGCGGCCGTCCTGAAGCACCTGGCCGCGGCCGACCCGGCCCTGGCGCCCCTGGACGCCGCCGTCGAGGCCCTGGCCGGCGCCGGCCTGAGCGACCTGGCGAAGTACGGCGAGTACGCCGCCACCCGGCGCGACCTGATCGCGTCCTCGACCGAACTTCAGGAACGAGACCTGATCAAGACGGCGGCGCTCACGGCGGCCATCGCCGCCGGGCTTCTGGAGCGCGAAGCGCCGCCACGGACGACGGCCTTCGCCAGCAAGGCGGCGGTCGCCGTGTTCATCGCCGCCTGTGACGACTGGATCGACTCCCCCAGAGCGAATCTCGCCACCCTGATATACCAAGAGCTGGCCGAACTGCGGCGCGCGGTTTGCGGAGCCTGATTCCGCCCGGAGGGCCGTCGCGGGTTTGGGGCTCGCCGTGGCGGCAGCGATCGAGAAGGAGTGAAATCGACTTCTGCGACGCGGTCGAAGTCCAGTAGTCTGTCCACTTCTGTACATCTACTCCACGCGCGGCAGCGGCGTGTGGGACGGTCGGGAGCGCACAACTAGATGGCTGCGAACGAGGCGCCGGATCCCTCGCAGGCTCGTAACCTGGAGGAGTTCATCACAGCCCTCGGAGAGTTGCGGCAATGGGCCGGCGGCCCGTCCTACCGGATGTTGGCCAAGCGCGTCGGCCCGCTGATGCGGCCGCCGCAGCTCGTCGCGCACACCACTGTCACCGGGGTCTTCCAGCCCCAGCGCCGCCGGTTGGACATCGATCTCGTGACGACCATCGTCCGGGCCCTCGGGGTGGACGAGCCCGAGGTGGCGCGCTGGCGGCAGGCCTGCATCCGGGTGCACGTCAAGGCCAAGGCCGGCCGCTCGGTCGGGCCGCTCCGGCAGCTGCCCGCGAATCTCGCCGCCCTCACCGGGCGCGACACCGAACTCAAGCAGCTCCTCGACATCGCGGCGGCCACCGGCGACAAGGCGAGGACGGTGGTGGTCTCCGCGATCGACGGCATGGCCGGGATCGGCAAGACCGCCCTGGCCGTGCACGCCGCTCACCTCGCGGCCAAGAACTTCCCCGACGGGCAGCTGTTCGTCGACCTGCACGCGCACACCGCCGGCACCGGCCCCCGCGACCCGAACGAGGCCCTGGGCCGGCTTCTGCAAGCCCTCGGCCTGGCTCCGCAGGCCATCCCGCCGGAGTTGGACGAGCGGGCCAAAGCCTTCCGGAACCGCCTGGCCGGCACCCGCACCCTGATCGTGCTGGACGACGCCGCGAGCGAGCAGCAAGTCCGCCCCCTGATTCCGGCCGCTCCCGGCTGCCTGGTCCTGATCACCAGCCGCAACCGCCTCAAGGCCCTGGACGACGCCCAACCGCTGCCGCTGGACGTCCTGGATCCCGCGGACGCGATCGCCCTGCTGCGCCGGCACGCCGGGCCCGGCCGCGTCCCCGCCGACGACCCGGCCGCCGCCCGCATCGCCGAGTTGTGCGGATACCTGCCGCTGGCGCTGCGCATCACGGCCACCAACCTGGCCCACCGCCCCACCTGGACCACCGACCACCTGGAGACGCGGCTGCGCACCGGGCTGGCCGACCTGGCCGCCTTCGACGACGGCGACCGGCGAGTGCGTGCCGCCTTCGACCTGTCCTACGACAACCTCGCCCCCGAGCAGCAAGCCATGTTCCGCCACCTCGGACTGGTCCCCGGCCCGGACAGCGACCTCTACGCGGTAGCCGCACTCCTGGACACCGGCGTGAACGAAGCCGACACGCTGCTCCAGGACCTCACCGACCGCAGCCTGCTCATCGAAACCGCCCCCGGCCGCTACCGGCTGCACGACCTGCTGCGCGAGTACGCCCGCACCCTAGCCGTGACCCACGAATCCACCGAGCAGCGCACGACGGCGCTGGACCGCCTCCTGCACTACTACGCCCACACCGCACAAACCGCGTCCAACGCCATCTCCCGCTTGCCCCGCCCCGCACCCGACAGCCCCTCCCCCGCCCACACCCCCGATCTGACCGAGCCCGAGACCGCCCGGGCCTGGCTGCGCACCGAATACCGCAACCTCGATGACGCGCGAACCCAGGCCGGCCATCTCGACCGCCACACCATCGCCTTGGCCGCGGGTATGGCCGAGATTCTGCTCTCCGACGGCCCGTGGATCCACGCCTTGGAAGTCCACCGGGCCGCGGCAGAGGCAGCCGCCCGTCTCGACGACTGGGCCGCCCACGCCACCGCCCTGACCGACCTGGGGCGGGTGCGGCGTCTGACCGGGGATTCGCCGGGCGCTGCGGACGCCTTCGCGCAGGCTCTGGAGATGTCCCAGCAGAGCGGCTATCGCCTCGGTGAGGCCAACGCCCTGACCAATCTGGGACAGGTGCGGCACCTCAGCGGGGATTTTCCGGGTGCTACGGAGGTCTCCGCCCAGGCCCTGGAGATCTTCCGGGAGATCGGCGACCGCCTCGGCGAAGCCAACGCCCTGACCAATCTGGGGCGGGTACTGGACACGAGCGGGGATTATCTGGGTGCGGCGGATACCCATACGCGGGCCCTGGAGATCTTCCGGCAGATCGGCAACCGCCTCGGCGAAGCCAACGCCTTGAACGACCTGGGCCGAGTGGGGCATATGCGCGCAGATTTTCCGAGCGCGCTGAACGCCCATACGCAGGCCCTGGAAATCTTCCAGCAGATCGGCAACCGCCTCGGCGAAGCCAACGCCTTGAACGACCTGGGCCGGGTGGGGCATCAGAGCGGGGATATCGCGGGCGCGCTGGACGCCCACACGCGGGCCCTGGAGATCTTCCGGCAGATCGGCAATCGCTTCGGCGAGGCCCTCGCCCTCCACGACGTGGGGCTGGCGCGCTGTCTGACCGGGGATCTCCCGGGCGCGGCCCAGGCCCACACTCAGGCCTTGGAGATCTTCCGACAGCTCGGCAATCGGGCCAATGAGGCTTCGACGCTGAACGACCTGGGCCGGGTGCGCTATCTGACCGGCGACTTCCAGGGCGCGGCGGACGCCCACAACCAGGCCTTGGAGATCTTCCGGCAGATCGGGTACCGCGGCAACGAGGCCTGGGCGCTGAACTTCTACGCGGCCGCGATCGCCGCGCTCGGCGACCGCCCCCGAGCTTTCGCGCTGTACCAGCAGGCTCTGGCGATGAACCGGGAGCTGCGCAAACCCGACGACGAAGCGATCTCGCTGGAGGGCATCGCCGATCACTACGTGGCCACCGGCGACCCCACTCAGGGTCTGGCATACCTGAACCAGGCATTGGAGCTCTACCGGCGCCTCGGCATGCGCGCGGACATCGAACGGGTCCAGGGCCGGCTGTCCGAACTCGGAGCGCGTTAGCCGCGGCGGCGTGGGCGTCGAATATCGCGCCCACGCCGGTCAGGCGGCGTCCCAGCTGGTACGCCACCTCTGTCTATTTGTCCGTCACACCCTCGCGCCGCGGACGACCAGCGGTCCGACGTGCCCGTTCGCGCGCGCGTCCCGGCAGGCCAGGCCCGGCGACGGTCCGATGCCCACGACGAGGCCGTCGTCGACCGCGAGCCACGCGCCGGTCGGCAGGTGGGCCGGCACGTGCACCCTGAGCGCGGATCGCAGCGGGGCGTTCGGGTCCGGCTTGATCGCCCTGGGATCCACGGCGTCGCGCCACTCCCGGACCGTCCGCTCGCGGTAGCCGAGGCGGCGCCAGATCGCGTACTGCGCGACGATGAGCGGGCCGAGGAACGCCAGCACCGGCACGGCCGTGCTGACCACGCGCCACCAGAACAGGGCCATGATGAGCGCCGTGACCGCGACGCCCACGAGGCCCGCCGTCACCGCCGGCCGGCGGCCGAAGGCCTTGCCCGCCGCCATCGGGAACAGCACGAGCATCACCAGGTCGCCCAGACCGATCGCCACCAGGGCGCCGTGGCTGCCCGGGATGACCAGCAGCGGGGCGAACGGCAGGCCGTGCAGGTGGTCGGAGAACCGGGTCATCAGCGACGTCAGGCTGGTCGCCGTGAGGTCGTAGCCGGTGAGCATCGCCGCGAAGGCCGCGACGTGCGCCGCGCGCATGCCGCCCTGCACCCACATGCTCGTCACCCCGATCACCGCGACGGCGAGTCCGGCGTCGGTGAGCAGCGTCGTCGGCAGCGGATGGCCCGACAGCCAGCAGGCCCACGTCGCGGCGCACAGCGCCAGCGCGGCCAGGGTGGCCGGCCGGCCGCCGAGCAGCGGAGCCGCCGCGGTCTGGATCGCGACCACCGTGACCAGGCCGAAGACCGCGGCGACCACGGTCGCCGGCAGTTCGAGGTAGAGCAGCGGCGCGATCACCACCGACACCGCCATGAGCGCGACGTCGGAGCGGACGAACAGGCCGATCGGCGGCCGGCTCACGGTGTACCGGCGGACGTGGACCAGCGCGAGGCCGATCAGGACGGCGACGACGAGGACGAGGCCCGCGAGCGCGGGGGCGGACGGCTTCACGCTCGGCTCCCCGCGAACGCTTCGTCCGATCTGGCAACGCTCTGACGTTTGTCACCGCCGCCGATGTGGCCCGAGCTGTCGAACGAGTACTCCCGCAGATCGGCCCGCACCGTGTTCCGCGCCGGCAGCCGCTCCACATCGTCGTGCACGACGATGCCCTTCAGCGCGACGCCGAGCGCGGCAGCCCTCTCCTCCAGCCGTGTGAGGATCCGGGCGGACCGCTGCCGCGCCACAACGTGCAGCACCGGCCCGCCGGGCTCGTCGACCAGGCAGTACCGGGCCGGCAGCAGGATCGCGCGCTCGGCCTCCAGCAGGTCCAGGATCGAGCGGGTCGGCACGGCGACGCTCAACGGACCGTCGTACCGGCCCAGGATGTCGGAGGAGGCCGCCATTCCCGCCAGCTCGCACGTCGGCGCGCTGTCCAGCACCCGCACCAGGTCGTTCGTGACGTAGCGGAGCAGCATCGTGCACTCCCGGTACGGGACATAGGGCGTGACCACAAGAGTCGCGGCACCCCCCGGCGCCGCGGGCTCAAGGGTCTGCGGGTCCAGAAGCTCGATGTGCCCGAACTCCGCGGGGTAGTGCAGGTGCCCCTGCGAGCAGTGCGCGCCGCCCGCGGGCAGGATCTCCGTGGCCTGATACGCCCGCTCCGGCGCGACGCCGAATGCCTCCTCGACGCGCGCCCGCAGGGCCTCGCTGACCACCTCGCCGCCGGAGAGCAGGTCGGTCAGTCCGAAGTCGGCCGGCGTCCAGCCGTCCCGTTCAGCGGTTTCGACCAGGGACGCGAACACCGACGCCGGTGCCGAGAAGTTCGTGATCCGCGGTGCCCGGCCGGGCAGGTACAGCGGCGTGGCCAGACGTTCGAGCACCAGCTCCGGGGCGATCGAGCCGATCTGGACGAACGCCGCCCCGACCCGCCGGACGATCTCGGCGGTCACCAGGTAGCCCAGCGTGGCCCGCGACGAGACGCCGGTGGCCACCACGTCGTGCGGCCGGACGCCGAGGGTCATCGCCATGGCGATCGTGCTGAGCGCGATGACGTTCTCCAGGTCGCCCCGCGAGTACCAGACCACCGTCGGGGTCCCGGTGGTCCCGGTCGTCGCGGCCATCAGATACGGCACCGAGCCGGAGGCGACGAACGCCGCCGGCATCGCCCGCAGCGAGGCCTTGGACGTCGGCGGGACCTGCGCCCAGGTGTCGGCGGTCAGCTCCTCCGGCCGGATCCCGAGCTCGCCGAACAACCGGCCGTAGTACGCCGTCTGTCCGGCGGCGCGCCCAGCCGTGCGGCGCAGGGCGCGCGTCGTGATGGTGTTCTGCACGTCCGGGTCGATCACGCCCTGCCGGCCCGGGAGCAGTTGCGAGTCGTCGCCGACCGTCCCGAACTCGCGCAAGGTGGCGACCAGGTCCTGCGAGACCCGGGTGAGCACCTCGGGCCGGAGCCGGCCGCGCAGGATTCCGGCGGCATAACGCATCTGGTCGATTCCGCTGCGCAGCAAGGGTTCTCCCGGTGTCTCGGTCTCTCGGTTTCTCGGGTTCTCGGTTTCTCGGCGTCTCGCGGGGTCCGGCGACGTGGAACGGGCCGAGCACGCACATCCGAGAGTGCGTGCTCGGCCCGGGTCAGCGGCAGCTGCCGGCAAGCAGCCTCAGCTCAGCTGCGAGCTGAACATCGCGCTCGACAGGGTCGACAGGACGTACTTGGCGTAGTGGCGCGTGGCCTTGGCCATGATGGACTCCTTCGAAACGGTGCGGGTAGGACGGAAGAACTCTTTCACCGAGCGCGTGCGATACCCTTGCCGCTTGCTTGCAGTGCCCTTGCGTTTCGCGGACACCGGTGTGCGGGCAAGGCCGTCACACCCGGGCGCACAGGCCACGGGGAGGGACGGACGTGGAATTCGGTGTGCTCGGATCGCTGCTCGTCCACGACGGCACCCGGGAGATCCCGATCTCCTCGCCCCGTCAGCGGGCTCTGCTGGCGACGCTGCTGCTGCACGCCGGATCGCCGGTGGCGGCGGACACCCTCGTCGAGGCCGTGTGGGACGACATCCCGCCCGGCGCCCGGTCCACGCTGCACACCTATGTGACGCGGCTGCGCAAGGCCGTCGGCGCCGACGTCGCCGAGCGGATCAGGACGCGCGGCGGGAGCTACCTGGTCGAGGTCCGCCAGGGCGAACTCGACCTGCACCGCTTCACCGCTCTGCGGAATTCGGCGCGCGCCGGCGCGGACAGCGGGGACTGGCCCGCGGCGGCGGACCTGTATCGGCAGGCGGTCGCGCAGTTCCGCGGCGAGCCGCTGGCCGACGTGCCCTCCGGTCTGCTGCACCGAGAGCACGGGCAGCGGTTGGCCGAGGATCGGCTGCGTGCTCTGGAACAGCGCATCGATGCCGACCTCGCGCTCGACCGGCACGCCGATGTGGTGGCCGAGCTTCAGACTCTGGTGGCTGTGCATCCGCTGCGCGAGCACTTCAGTGCCTGTCTCATGACCGCTCTGCATCGGTCGGGACGGAGGGCCGAGGCGCTGGCCTGCTATCAGCGGGCGCGTACGGCACTCGCCGACGAGCTCGGGATCGAGCCGGGGGCCGAGCTGCGGGAGCTGCATCTGCGGATTCTGCGGTCTGAGGATGAGGGCGAGGCCCTGATCAGGGTCGGCGCTGAGCCGAACGCTTCTCCGGTGTCGGCGGCGCTGGTGTCAGTGTCGGTCCAGCCGGTGTCAGTCCAGCCGGTGTCAGTCCAGCCGCCCGCGGCCCAGCCGTCCGCCGACCCGTCGCCGGAGCCGTCCCCGCCCCCGCCGCCCCGTCCGACACCGGCTCACCTCCCGTCGGCGATCAGCGATTTCACCGGCCGCGACGACGACCTCGCCGCACTGCTCGACTGGCTCGACCCGACCACCGGTGCCGGATCGGTCGCGGTGGTCTCCGGAAGCGGCGGCATCGGCAAGACCTCGCTGGCGGTGCGCACGGCGCAGACCCTGCGCCGGCACTTCCCGGACGGCCAGCTCGCCGTCGATCTGCGGGCCGGGGCCGGGACCCCGGTGGATCCCGGCGTCGTGCTCGCCGGTTTCCTGCGCGACCTGGGCGTCGACAGCCGCGAGATCCCGTCCGGCACCGACCGCCGGGCCGCGTTGTACCGGTCCGCCGTCGCCGGCCGGAGGCTGTTCATCCTGCTGGACGACGCCCTGGACGCGGCGCAGGTCCGTCCTCTGCTGCCGGCCGACCCGGGGTGCGCGGTCGTCGTCACCAGCCGGAACCGGCTCGCCACGCTCGAAGGCTGCCGCCGGGTCATCCTCGGGATGCTCGACCCCGCCGACGCCCGGTCGCTGTTCGCCCGGATCATCGGCGAGGACCGGCTGGCCGCCGAGCCGGAGGCGGCCGCCGCCGTGCTGGACGGCTGCGGCGGGCTGCCGCTGGCGATCCGCGTCGCCGCCGCCCGGCTCGCCGCGCGCCCGAGCTGGACGATCGCGTCGCTGGCCGGGCAGATCACCGACGCCCGCCGGCGCCTGGACGAGCTCCAGGTGGACGACCTCGCGGTGCGTGCGAGCTTCCAGGTCAGCTACGACGGCCTCGCGCGCTCGGCCGGCGACGACGACTTGCAGCGCGCGCTGCGGCTGGTCAGCCTCTGGGAGGGGGCGTCGCTGAGCCTGCCCGCCGCGGCGGCCCTGCTCGACCTGCCGGCGGGCAGCGCCGAGACGTCGCTGGAGCTGCTCGTCGACAACAACCTGCTCGACTCGCCGGAGCGGGGCGTGTACCGGCTGCACGACTTGATCAGGCTGTGCGCGGCCGAGATGAGCGCCGCGCACGACGCAGAGCCCGAACGAACCGAGGCCGTCGGCCGGGTCCTGCGCTGGTACCTGCACACCGCCGCCGCGGCCCACCGCCGCCTGGCGCCGCTGGCCCGGCAGCTCGACCTCGACCCGCCGGGCGAGAACGTGGCCCCGCTGGACTTCCCCGACTACGAGGCCGCGCTGGCCTGGTCGTCAGGCGAGGATCGGAACCTGACGGCGGCCGTGCGGATCGCCGAGCGTACCCAGCACGACGTCGTGGCGTGGCAGCTCGCCATGGCGACGGCACCGTATTACCAGCTGGACACGCCCACCGCCGACTGGCTGGAGACCTTCCGCATCGGCTGCGACGCCGCCCACCGCCTCGGCGACCGCTTCGCCGAGGCGCGCATGCTGAACGGCCTGGGCATCGGCTACGGACTCATCCGCGCGGATGACACCGCCATCGAGCACCTCCGCCAGGCCCTGCAGATCCGCCGCGAGATCGGCGACCGCCGCGGCGAGGGCGCGACCCTGGCCAACCTCGGCACCGTGTACGAGCGCCTCGACCGCTTCGAGGAGGCCCTGGAGTGCCACAGCCAGTCCCTCGCCGTCGCGCGCTCGGTCGGCAACGACAACGGCGCGAGCGTCGCCCTCGGCAACCTCGTGGCCTCCTGCCGAGGCCTGAAGCGCTATGACGAGGCGATCGCCCACGGCCGCGAGGCCCTGGAACTGGCCGACCGCATCGGCGACCGCGTCGGCCAGGGCTACGTCCTGCACAACGTCGCCGGCGCACATCTGGAAGCCGGACGGCCGGCGGCGGCCGTCGAGCTGCTCGGCCAGGCGCTGGAGGTGCGCAACGCCCTGGGAGACCAGCGGACCCGCGCGGAGACGCTGGCCGATTTCGGCATCGCCCTCGACCGGCTCGGCCGCGGCAAGGAGGCGGCCGAGGCGTGGACCGAGGCCGCCGACGTCTTTGAGGACCTGCGGGACCCGCGCGCTGCGCGGATGCGTGAGCTGCTTGCCGCCGGCCCGGATTCGAGCGCTTCACACATCACGGAAGGCTGATCCTTCTCGGGGTCGCCGAATCGCCATGCCCCGCCACGGCGCGCGCCGTGTCATGCGCGCCGTGGCGCACTGGTGCGACGTCCACTGATCGGGTGAATTCGGAGCCCGGTGCGGGACGAATCAGTTCCCTGAGACGACAATCGGACAAGTCAGGTCACTGCTCACGAGAGGCCGGAATCGCCATGAACCACCACCCCCAGGCTGCCGCGCGGGTCGAGCACGTCTTCGAGCTCTTCGACGCCGACGGCAACGGTTTCATCGAGGCCGCGGACATCGCGCTGATGACGGAACGGGTGGTCGCTGCCGCGACCGGGTCCGAGCAGGTGGCGAAGGATGCGATCCGGGCGGCCTTCGAGCGGTACTGGAACACCATGGCCGCCGAGCTCGACGAGCGCGGTGACGGACGGATCACCGTGGAGGAGTTCCGGCCCTTCGTGCTCAGTCCGGAGCGGTTCGGGGCGGCTGTCGAGCAGTTCGCTGAGGCGCTGTCGGCGCTCGGCGATCCGGACGGCGACGGGCTCATCGAGCGGCCCGTCTTCGAGGCGCTGATGAAGGCGATCGGGTTCGGGCACGAGAACCTGCACGCACTCTTCGACTCCTTCGAGCCCGACGCGCAGGACCTCATCGAGGTGGAGGTGTGGCGGGCCGCGATCGTGGAGTTCTACGAGCCGCACAACGGCGACACCCGGGGCAACCATCTGATTCCCGCGCAGGGGCGCTGAGCACCCACGCCACCGAAAGGAGAGCGCGTTGCTGCTGCTCATATCCCCGGCCGATGTCGAAGAAGCGCGCGACTGCGCGAAGGCGGCGCGGTTCCTCGACATCGTGGACGTCAAGAAGCCGGACGAGGGCTCGCTCGGTGCGAACTTCCCGTGGGTGATCAGGGAGATCCGCGACGCCGTCCCGGCGAACAAGCCGGTGTCCGCGACCGTCGGGGACGTCCCCTACAAGCCCGGCACGGTCGCGCAGGCGGCGCTCGGCGCGGCCGTCTCGGGCGCCACCTACATCAAGGTCGGGCTCTACGGCTGTACCACGCCCGAGCAGGCGATCACCGTCATGCGAGGGGTCGTGCGCGCGGTGAAGGACTACCGCCCGGACGCGCTCGTCGTCGCCTCCGGCTACGCCGACGCGCACCGGATCGGTTGCGTCAACCCGCTCGCGCTGCCCGACATCGCCCACCGCTCCGGCTCCGACGCGGCCATGCTCGACACCGCGGTCAAGGACGGCACCCGCCTGTTCGACCACGTGCCGCCCGACCTCTGCGCCGAGTTCGTCCGGCGGGCCCACGGCGCCGGCCTGCTCGCGGCGCTCGCGGGCAGCGTCCGGGTGGACGACCTCGGCACGCTCACCGGCATCGGCACCGACATCGTCGGCGTGCGCGGGGCCGTGTGCGAGCGCGGCGACCGCACCACCGGACGGATCCAACCACACCTGGTGGCCGCCTTCCGAGCCGAGATGGACCGGCACGAGCAGGAACAGACGACCGTCGCCGCCGGGATCTGAGCCGACGGCATGCCGACGACCCAGCCCAGCCGCGGCCCGCACGTGGCCCGCGCCGGCAGCTTCGCAGTCCTCGATCCCGCGACCGGCGAACCCTTCGACGAGGCGCCGGATCAGCAGCCTGAGGAACTGGACGCGATCGTCGAGCGTGCCCGCAAGGCCTGGCGCGGGTGGCGGACCGACCCCGACGCCCGCGCCGCCGCACTGCTCGCGGCGGCCGACGCGGTGGAGCAGGCCGCGCCGGACCTCGCTCCCCTGCTCACCCGCGAGCAGGGCAAGCCGCTGCCCGAGTCGCACGCGGAGGTCGCCCGCACCGCGGCGCGCCTGCGCTACTTCGCCACGCTCCGCCCGGAAACCCAGCCGATCGCGGACGGCCGGCCGATGCGCAGCGAGGTCCGCTGGCGACCGCTCGGCCCCGTCGCCGCGATCGTCCCCTGGAACTTCCCGCTCCAACTCGCCTCCGCGAAGTTCGCCCCCGCGCTCGCCGCGGGCAACACGGTAGTGCTCAAGCCCTCTCCGTTCACGCCGCTGGCCACCAGGATGCTGGGATCCGTGCTCGCTGCCGCCCTACCCGAGGACGTGCTCACGATCGTCACCGGCCGCGAACCCCTCGGCGACCGCCTCGCCTCGCACCCGGGAATCCGCCACGTCACCTTCACCGGCTCGATCCCCACCGGACGCGCCGTGGCGCGCGGCGCGGCGTCCTCGCTCGCCCGGGTCACCCTGGAACTGGGCGGCAACGACGCCGCGATCCTGCTCGACGACATGGACGTGGAGCAGATCGCGGACCGGCTGTTCTGGGCGGCGTTCCGCAACTGCGGGCAGATCTGCATGGCGGTCAAACGTGTCTACGCCCCGGCCCGGCGCTACGCCGAGGTCGTCGAAGCCCTCACTCAGCGCGCGAAGAGCACCGTCGTGCGGCCGGGCCTGGAAGCCGGATCGCAACTGGGCCCGATCAACAACGCCGTTCAGCTGGCCCGCGTCGAGCGCTACGCGGCCCGGGCCCTGGCCGACGGCGCCCGCGCCGCGACCGGCGGACGCCGGCTCGACGGGCCGGGCTACTTCTTCGCCCCGACGATCCTGGCCGACGTCCCGGCCGAGAGCCCGGTGGTGACCGAGGAACAGTTCGGCCCGGTGCTTCCGGTGCTCTCATATCAGAGTATTGACGAGGCCGTCGAGGCGGCCAATGACACCGGCTTCGGGCTCGGCGGCTCGGTATGGGGAACCGATCTCGACCGGGCCGAGGCAGTGGCCGAGCGGCTCGAATGCGGGACGGTCTGGATCAACCATCACGGCGAGCTCTCCCTCGCCCAGCCGTTCGCGGGCGTCAAGGAGAGCGGCGTCGGGATCGCGGGCGGGCCGTGGGGCTTCTACGGGAACCTCAGGCCGTTCGTCGTGCACCGGCCGCGGGAGGCGTGAGGTGGGCCTCCGGTTCGGCGCGGCAGTGCTGCGTGCGTATCAGAGCCCGTTCACCCTTGAAGAAGTGGCCTTGAACGCGGGACCGGCCGCCGACGAGGTCCTGGTGAGGATCGCCGGGTGCGGGATGTGCCGGACCGACCTCGCCGTCCGCAGCTCCGCGGGTCGCTCACCGCTGCCGGCCGTCCTCGGTCACGAAGGCGCCGGAGTCGTCGTGGAGACGGGCGGCCCGGACACCCGGCTGAGCGTCGGCGACCACGTCGTGCTGAGCTTCGACTCCTGCGGACATTGCCGCACCTGTGTCGGCGGCGCCCCCGCTTACTGCGATTCCTTCGCGGACCTCAACCTGTTCGGAGGACGCAAGGAGAACGCCGCGCGATTCACCGACGCGGCGGGAAACCCCTTGGCTCCCCGATGGTTCGGCCAGTCCTCGTTCGCCGAGTACGCGATGGTCCCGGCCCGCAACGCCGTCCGGGTCGATCCCGCGCTGCCCGTCGAACTGCTCGGCCCGCTCGGCTGCGGTTTCCTCACCGGCGCCGGGGCGGTCCTCAACACGTTCCGCGCAGGCCCCGGCGATACCGTCGCCGTCCTCGGGGCCGGAGCCGTGGGCCTGGCCGCGGTCATGGCGGCGACCGCTGCCGGGGCCGTAATCGTGGCCGTCGACCAGCACCCCGAACGGCTGGCGCTGGCCGAGCGCTTCGGCGCCATCCCGCTGTACCGGACCGGCAGCCTTTCCGACCGTATCAAGCAGCTGGCAGACGGCGGAGTGCAGTACGCGCTGGACACCACAGCCTCGCCGGAGCTGATCAACGATGCACTCAGGGCCCTGCGACCGACCGGCCACCTCGGCCTGGTGGCACGGCTGCACACGACGCTGCCACTGGAGCCCGGGACCCTGGACCGGGGACGGAAGCTATCCCACATCTGCGAGGGCGACGCGGTGCCCGGTCTGCTCATCCCGCGATTGACAGAGCTCTGGCAGGCAGGCCGCTTCCCCTTCGATCAGCTGATCCGCACCTATCCGCTCGACGAGATCAACGAGGCCGAGCGCGACTGCGAGGCGGGCCGCGTCGTCAAACCCGTCCTGATACCGCGAACCGAGATGGAGCACGCATGACGACCGACGTGCCGCAGCGGAACACCAGCGCGGAATGCGCGGGAGACGCGGGAGACACGGGAGACACCGAAGGCGCAGGCGTCGACGGCGGCATCGGCGTCACCGCGCTCCTGGTCGCCGCCGCCCGCGCGATCGAGACCCACCGCCACGACAGCCTCGCCCAGGACCCCTACGCCGAGCACTTCGTGCGTGCCGCGCCGGCGTCCACGAGCTGGCCCGTCCGCATCCAGCAGGCCCCGGACGGCGACGCGAACCCGCTGTGGGGCCGCTTCGCACGCTACTTCGGCTTGCGAACCAGGGTCCTCGACGACTTCCTCCTCCAGGCGGTCCACGCGGGCGCGCGCCAGGTCGTCCTCCTCGGCGCCGGGCTCGACGCGCGGGCATACCGGCTCGACTGGGCCTCAGGCTGCGTGATCTTCGAGCTCGACAGGCAAGGCGTGCTGGCGTTCAAGCACCGGGTGCTCGACGCTCTCGCGGTCACCCCGAAGGCGGCCCGCGTCCCGATCCCGATCGACCTGCGCGCCGACTGGGTCAAAGCACTGACAGACGCCGGCTTCGACCCGACAGCGCCGAGCGCCTGGCTGGCCGAGGGCCTGCTCTTCTACCTACCCGCCGCCGCCGAGACGCAGCTCATCGATGCGGTGCACCGGCTCACTGCGGCGGGAAGCGCGCTGGCCTTCGAAGTGAAACTCGAAAGGGACTTGATGGAGTACCGGGACAGTCCGCTGTACACGGCGACGAGGCAGCAGATCGGCATCGATCTGCTCGACCTGTTCGCGAAGGAGCCGCGGCCCGACTCGGCGGGCGCCTTGGCGCAAAAGGGCTGGTCCACGACAGTCCACACCCCCTTCGACTACACACACCGGCTCGGACGCGGCCCGCTGCCCGAGCCAAACGACGCGCTGGCCGGCAACCGGTGGGTGTTCGCGCACAAGACGAGCGAGGCGCGCGGCTAGAGCGAAGAGGTAGCGGGAGCGCGCAATAGCCGCCTGTCCCTCACCGCTGCCGGGTCGGCTGCACGATGATCTCGGTGACGTCGACCCCGGCCGGCTGGCCCAGCGCGTCGCCGAACGCCCGGGCCAGCCTGGTGGCCTCGGCCAGATCGGCCAGCGGCCGGGCACCGACGTGAGCCACGATGCCCCGGCCCTCGCGTTTCCGTGTCAGCCTCCGGACACGTCTGTCGGCGCTAGCGTTGAGGCATGACGGAATCGCAGAACATGGTGGAATTGCTCGCGCGCGGGGACGACGCGCTGTTCGAGGGCGGATACCGGAGCGGGGACTTCGCGGCCGCTCATGAGTTGTTCGCGGCCGCGGAGACGCGCGCGGCAGCGGAGGGCGATCGGGCCGGCGAGGCCGACGCGGTGTACTACCGCGGGCTGACAATGCACTACGAGTCGATCGTGCGGCGGTTCAGTGGCACCGGGATCGACGCGGCTGACATCGACGCCGAGGAGGTGTTGTTCCGCCGGTCGCTCGCGCTGAATCGTGCGCTGGGAGGCGCCGGGGTGGCCCGGCCGCTGTTCGGGCTCGGGCTGGTCATGCAGGTGCTGCGCCGTGATTGGGCCGCTGCCGAGCCGTTGTTCCGCGAGGCGCTGGAGCTGGTCGATGGCGTAGAGGCGCAAGGCGACCTCTATACATGCTCGGAGATCCACCGGCACATCGGCTTCTTCTACGCGGTCCAGGACGTACAACTCCCGGTGGCGATCAAGCACCTGGAACTGTCCCTCACCTTCCGCGAACGGCTTGGCGACCCGCGTCGTGTGCCCAGCGGATTGGCCGCGCTTGGCGATGCTCATCTCGCCCACGGGCAGGTCGAGCGCGCGGTCGAGCTGTTCGAGCGTGCGGCACAGAACGCGCGGGAGGTGGGGTTGTTGTCGTTCTGGATCGCGGACGCGGAGCGAGGACTTCGCGAGGCGCTGGAGGCCAGGGACCGTTAGCCCCGGGTCTTCACAGGGCCCACGAAACCACCTGCCCGAGATCAAGCCCGCCGCGCCGGCCACCGGGCCGTTGCCGTCGGTACCGGACAGCTTCGGGCGCGACTCAGATCATCCCAGGCCAGGAGACATTGTGGAAGCCGCCGATCTATCAGTGATCTGCTACGGCGCTGTGAATTCGGGCTATACCGTCGTGTCGGACACGAACCAACTCTGGTCGGGGTAGTGGCCGTACGGATATATATTGATCGGCGCGACGCCCGTGTTGGCTCCGGGGACAGACATGGCCCAGCCTTGCATCGTGAGAATACCAGTCGACCCCGGCCCCGTATTGCTCCACGACCAGAGCTCCGTGTTCACATTACCGTTCGCCGCACTCGGTCCGCAGTTCTGAAGCGTGAGCTGGGCGGTGCTCCCCGGCACGTATGTCACACACAGAGAGGGGTTCTGGTGGGGAAGAATGTAAAACCAGCCTGGATGGCTGCTCGAAAAATCAAGGTACCAAAGCTGGTCCGGGAAGAGAGGGCCGGTGCAGGTGTATTGGTTGACGACCGCCCCTGCGTGGATGTTGTCGCCGGGCACTGACATGCACAGACCCGAGTGATCGTTCGTGAACCAAACCACACTGTCGTCGGACGCGGAGGCGGAAGCGGTGACCGTGCTCGCGCACAGAGCGATGGAAGCCAGGAGGCCCACCAAAAGGGCGTACCACTTACGGTTTCTCATAGATGGCTTGAGTGCTGCCGGCATGCTGATTCCTTTGGAGAGTGGGCTGTTGGTGAATATCGGCGGGACGCGCATTACTGGCAACCCCCGCGACCAAGAGATTCGTGCCCTGATTCAGGACATTGAAAACACCTTGTGCTGCCTGAAAATCGCCGATTCCCCGCCGTCATCTCGCAGCTACGGGAAGGCGTCCTCTCAGCTCCTCCAAGGTCGCCGCGAACTCCGTTTCGGACATGACCGGTCCGATTTTCTCCCGCCTCATGTAACTCCGGGAGCCGACGCGGCAGTGAACCTGAGTCTCGATCCGCTTACCTTTCTCGGTGATGATCCAGATGGCCTTCATACTGGCGCCGTTCCGCGAGCCCGATCGGATGGGGCGTTCCTCGACGGCGCGGATCTCATCCCAGCGGAAAATGTAGGTGCGGACTGAGTTGCGGACCTTGAGGCCCCGGTCACCCACGTAGATGCCGATCGTCAGGACTCTGACCATGAACGCGGGAATCAGGATCCACCCGTTGACGATCACGCCGAGCAGGAACACGACCCCGGCCGCCGCGGAATGCACGCCCGCCCCGACGAGCAGCGCGCCGACCAGCGCCAGCCAGCTCAGCTCGACGACGGCCAGGCGCCTGGCCAGGACGCCGCGGTCGTACCTGAGCCGTTTCCACTCCCACATCTTGTGCTCTCTCGTCGCGCTCGCCGGTGGCGCCGATCGGCGACACCGGCCGTCAGGTTCCTGGCTCCTGGCGCGGATCAGCGGCCAGGAGCCAGAAAACTGAGTCAGTCCCAGATATCGTCCCAGAGCGATTCGACTCCCTTGACGGGGTTGAACGCGTAGACACTGGTGTTGCTTTCGCCGGCGTGCGCTTCGGCGATCGGGCCCTTACCCCACCCGACGGATTGGTCGAACACGTGCACGTGATTGCATCCGCTTCGGTCGTTGCCCCACGAGTAGTTGAGGGTGTACGACGGCCCGCCGGGCACTCCGATACTTCCACCGGCGGTACCGAACGGACCGCCGAGGTCATAGACCGTATTGGCGTCGCTGACCTGCTCCCCGCCCGAAATACCCGCTGACGGCGTCCCGATCACCCCGGCCACCGTGCCCTCGACACCGAGGTTCCCCGTGCTGTCCGCGACGACGCATCCGCTCGCCGCGCCGCCGAAGAGGAAGGTCGCGGCGCCGCCGAGGCAGAATCCGACCGTCCAGAGGCCGGCGGGGTCCGCAGCGTTGAGCGGATTGTCGTGGACGTAGCCGTAGCTGCTCCGCGTCGCGTCCACCGCGGGATCGACGGTGATGAACTGCGCGGTGGCCGGATCGTAGAACCGCGCTCGCAGGTAGAGGAAGCCGGTCTCCGCGTCGTCGTACCCACCGGTGTATTGCAGCGGTGTCGTCGCGGTACCCGTGTGGTTGGTGACGTTGCCGAAGGCGTCGTAGCCGTACGTGCCGGCGATCGCGCCGTTGGCGTCGAGCAGGGCCCGGGTCGAACCGGCCGCGTCACTGAGATACCAGTAGGTGCCGGCGGAACCGATCTGCTCGACCGGAGTGCCGCCGGGTCCGTAGACATAGTCGACGCTGCCGTCGTAGAGCAGGTCGGCGATGGTCCCGGCGTCCCAGGTGAAGGTGGTTGTCGTACCGCCAGCGGTCTTGCTGGTCCGCAGTCCCAGCCCGTCGTAGCCGTAGCTGACGCTGCCGTTCGCTCCGGAGTATCCGGTCAGTTGGCCGGCCTGGTTGTACGAGTACGTACTCGCCGTGCCGCTCCCAGGGGTGGCCGCGGTGCGGTCGCCCTCATTGTCGTACTGGTAGCTGGTTGCCCCGGTGGGCGGTGCGGCGCACGGTGCCGTGCTGGTAGCCGTCCCCGGAAGAGTCCAGCACGTGCGGCCCGCCGCGTCGAAGCCCTGTGCCGATCCGGCCAGGCTGGTCGGGTCGGCGGCCGCGTCGTAGCCGTAGCCGACCGCGGTGGATCCGGCGGTCGCCGATTTGAGCTGTTCGAGGGGCGTGTAGCCGAACGTCTGGGCCGTGCCCGGCACCCCCGACGGCGCAAGGCTTGCCACCTGTCCAGCGTTGTCCCGGCCATAGGTCAGGCTCGCGAGACTCGTCGAGCCGGTGGCGGCGCTGATCGAGCTGACGAGATCGGTGTCGGTGAGCCCCCTGGTCACGACGGTCCCGTTCGGGTAGGTCGTAGAGGTCAGGTCGCCGTCGTAGTCATAGCCGAACTGGGTCTTCTTGGTGTTCCAGTCGGTGACGGAGGACAGCCGGTTGGCCTTGTCGAAGCTCCGGATGACGGTCTGGCTCTGCCCGCCAGGATAGACGATCGATGTCTGATTTCCGTTGTTGTCATAGCCGTAGCCGACGGTGGTTCCCGCTCCGCTGGTCTCGGAGACGACTTCGCCGAAGGCGTCGTACTTCCACGTGGTGGTCCCGGTCCCGTCGGTCATGCTCGTGCGATGCCCTGCGGGGTTGTAGACGGACGTGACACCCGGAGTCCCGGTCGCGGAGTACTTCACCGACGTCAGGTTCCCGGCCGCGTCGTACCCGTTGGTCGTGACCCGGCTGTCCGGGTTCGTGACCGTGGTCAGGTTGCCGGCGGGGTCGTAGCCGTACGTCGTCTTCTGGTTGTCGGGATCGGTCCGGCTGCTCTTGCGGGCCTGAGAGTCGTACGTGTACGACGTCTTGTTCCCCGCGGGATCGATGGTGTCCTTGACGGTTCCATCGCCGTAGTAGTCGGTATGCGACGTAGTCGTGTCCGCGTTGACCGTCGCGACCGCCTCGTTCGCCGGGTCGAACTGGTACGTCGTGGCTTGGCCGTCGCCGTCGGTGCTCGACGTCTTGTTGCCGTTGGTGTCGTAGACGGCGCCGGTCGAGTGGCCGAGCGGGTCGATCGTCTTCACCACGTGGCCCCAGGCGTCCTGCTGGTAGGTGGTGCACCCCTTCGCAGGCGGCGTGCAGGCCGTCGTGGTTCCCGCCGCGACGCCGTTCGGGTCGACCTTCGACGTTCGCCAGCCGGTGCCGGTGTTGTAGCCGTACAGGGTCTTGTCGCCAGCCGGATCGGTCTCGCTGGCCATGAACCCGTTGCCGTCGAAGGCGAAGGCGGACGTGTTCCCGTTGGCGTCGACGAACCGGGTGCGGTCCGCGGGGTGCGCCGAGTCGTCGTAGTAGTCGCTGGAGTTCCGCGACGGCAGGACTGCCGGATTGCTGTCGACGATCTCCGCGGACTGGTCGTTCTGCTGGACCGTGACGCCTGTCAGCAGGCCGTAGACCAGCGTCCCGTCGTTGGTCCCGGAAGCCGTCTTGATGTGGCCGGCCTCGTCGTACTTGTAGGTGGTCTGGACGCCGAGCGGATCGACGACGGTCGTGAGGTCGTTCAGCGCGTCGTAGGTGGAAGCGGTGGTCTCGCCGCGGGCGTCGCTGGAGGCGATCTTGTTGCCTTCGGCGTCGTAGCTCGCCGTCTGGACGTTGCCGTCGGGATCGGTGGTCGAGGTCCGGCCGAGCGTGATCGGGTCGTAGGCGTAGGTCCAGGTGCTCGCGGTCGAGGATCCGTAGCCCTTGGTCTCGGAGGTCAACAGGCCGTTCTGGTACGTCCCGAGCCACTGGTTCCCCGCCGGATCGGCGACCAGCGTCTGACCGGCGGCCAGGCTCGGCGTGGTGGCGGGGCCGTAGGTGAACGTCGTGACGCGGCCGATCTGGTCGGTCTGGGTCTTCACGCGCTCTGACGAGTCGTACGTCATCGTCATGGCCGGCACCGGGCTGGTCGTGGTGTCGCCGAAGTACTTCGGCTGGCGCCAGCTGGTGAGCAGGTGCGTACCGGTCTGGTAGCCGTACGTGGTGTGGTCGTCGTCCTTGAGGGTCGGGGTGCGCGTCGTGCCGACCCCGTAGACGTCGGTGAGGTCGTTCGAGGAGTCGTAGCCATAGCTGACCTGCCGGCCGGCCGAGTCGCTCAGGCCCGTGATGTGGCCGCCGGTCCAGGCGAGGGTGTAGACGTGCCCGGCGGCGTCGGTGATCGTGTGCAGGTTCCCGGAGCCGTCGTACGCCAGGGTGGTCGCGTAGCCGGCCACCTTCCCGGCCGGATCGGTTTGCGTGAGGAGATGGCCGGTGGCCGCGTCGAACGTCATGATCTCTTTGCCGCGGCGGGTGAACGTGTAGGTGGTTCCGGTCTTCACCAGCGTGGCCGCGTCGCGAGGCGCGGCCGGCGCGTAGACACCGGCGGTGTCGACGAACGCGACCTGCGAGCCGTCCTCCTGATGGATCGTCACATTGCCGGTCGTGCCGTCGGTCGCGGCCGAGACGTTGTAGGAGAACGTCCAGCCGTAGCCGAACGGACCGTTGACCGCCGAGGCGCCGTTGGGCCCGGCGGGGTCGGCGAACCCCGAGGCGTAGGTGCGGGTGAAGTCCAGCGGCGCGCTGCGTCCCGGGGTGGTCAGGTCGGTGACCGTCTCGCCGTAGTAGCCGTTCGCGGTGTTCACCGGGTCTCCGGCACAGGCGTTGGTCGACACACACTGCCACACCGACGGGTTGGTCCCCGTCGGGTCCTCCGGCGGGGTCAGCGGACCGCCGACCGGTGCTCCCGGATTGGCGGTGGTTCCCGGGATGCCGCCGCGCGGAAGGAAGGCCAGGGCGTCATAGCCGACGTCGTAAGCGCCCGGTGTCATCGAGCTCTTGTTGGTCAGCTGAACGGTGCCGCCCGGAGCCATGCCGAAGGTGCCGAGCACGATCCATTGATCGACCCGGAGGTGCTGGTTGACGGTCACCGTCACGGGATTCAGCCCGGCGGAGCCCGAGTTGACGACGTACGTCGCGTCGCCGGTGGTGGCACCGGTGGCCGGGATGTGGACCTCGATCGTGTAGTACTGGAACTTGGACAGCGTCGGGGTCCAGGTGCCGGTGTTCATGACGGCCGGCTCGGAGCCGTCCTGCGTGTGGTCGAACATGATGTAGCCGCCGAAGCCGGCGCCGAGCTGGTGGGTGTCGATGGCTCCGGTCGGGTCGCCGTTGGCGTTGGTGCCGTACGTCATGGCGAACGTTCCGCCGTTGGACCAGTTCGACGTCCCGGTGCATCCGACGATGTTCAACGGGGTCTTGCCGGCGGCCAGCCCGGGCTGTGCGGACACGATGACCGGCGGCCCGTCCGAGGTCGTCGGGACCGCGCTCGTGTCCAGGCTGCAGACCGGTGGATGCGGATCGTTCACCGACGGCTCCGTGGAGCCGGAACCGTAAGCGTATGAACTCGTCGAACACGTCGTGGCGCAGTTGGGGATCCAGGTGACCGGAGCGTGCCACCAGCACTCGTAGTCGGCCAGCGTGCAGGTGCCGGACTGTCCGGTCGCGCCCGGGTTGCACAGGTCGCCGGCCGATGTGCAGAAGGTGTTGAAGGCCGGGATGTTCAGCCAGTTGCTGCCGCCGTTGAAGGTGGCTTGCGCATAGGCGTGCGATCCCATGCGCACCAGCGGCGTGCCCATCCAGCCCAGGACCCGCTCCTGGTAGGGCCAATCGCCCGGGTGCGCGGCGTCAGCATACGTATAGGCCAGGTACGGCGCCCGGTTCGGCGGATAGCTCGGGTTGGCGGGGTTGTTCGCCCACCCCAGGCCCCACGTCCCATCAGCACCCGTACAACTCGGGCCGGGGGTGCATCCGGTCGTGTTGCCGTGCTTGGCGTCGGGCTGGATACCGGTGTTGTAGGCCCAGATCGCGAAGTACCAGTTCTCCAGGTACCGCGGGTCGCCCCCGTTCGCCGTGATCCCGGCGGCGTAGAGCGTGTTCCAGGTGCGCTCCAGGATCTGCAGGCCGGCGGCCATGTTCTCCTGGTAGTCCACCGCGATCTTCCACTGGCCGTGCAGGGAGTACTGCTGGCCGGTCTGGCTGGCGAACATCCCGGTCGTCACCTGGGATATGCCGTAGCCGCAGTCGGCGGCGGCGTAGTTGATGGTGTCGATGGTCCCGGCGGCGCCGTAGTAGTCCGCGATGACAGGGTTGCCCGCGATACCGGGCAGGGCATGCCAGGAAGCCTGGTCCCAGTTGGACTCCTGCGCCATGATCGCTTCGAAGACCGAGCGGGGCACGGTGTTCCAGGTGTCGCTCGACGGATGGGACAGCGGTACCGCGGCGAAGTCGCTGTTGGGCGAGTAGGAGACCAGGCCGAGGTTGTCGAAGTTCGCCGGCCGGGCGTACGCGGACCCGGTCAGCAGATTCTGCTCGGCCATCTGGGCGGCCCAGTCGATCTGGCTGGACCCCTGCTGTGTGCTCTGGAAGGTGGGATTGTCCCGGGGCACGGAACAAGCCGGAGTCTGCAGAGCATTCGGCGTATCCGCCTTGGCACCGGCCTGCCCGGTGGTGCTCTTCTGACCGACGGCCGACGTCGGCAGATCGGAGTTCAACGCGTCCCGGTTCACACCGTCCGGGACCGCCGAGGACGTGGCCGTGGTGACCGGCGTGGTTCCCGCGGTGTCCTTGGGCTGGCTGACCACCTTGCCGGTGGCCGACGCCAGGACCTTCGAGTCGGCCCGGGTGTCCGTCTGGTGCGCGCCGAAGACGGCGTCGCCGTCGAGGGAGACGGTTTGCGGATCGGTGATCGCCTTCGTGTCGACCGCCCGCACCGCCGATCCGTGCGCGACCTGGTCGGCGCCGATGAGGACGTTGCGACCGGCCCGGCCGGAGAACAGGTTCAGGCTGGTCGTGCGCCCGCTGCCGGTCTCGGTGACGCCACCGTTCTTCTCATGCTCCAGGTGCGCTGTCGTCGCACCCGGCGCGACCAGCAGGAAGTCGACCCCGCCGTCGGCGGCGGGCCGCAGGTCGTAGGGCTGCCCCGACACCGCGGCGATCGTCTGGGGTACGCCGGTGTCGTGTCCGGTCTCCGGGACGGCGACCAACCGGCTGCCCAGGACCCCGACCACGCCCGCGGCGGCGGGTACGGCGGACGTGAGCTGACCTGCGACCTTCGTGCTGTGGCCGATCCGGCCCGTGGCCAGGTCGGCGGAGAGTATCTCCGTGCTCTGCTGATCGTTGCCGAAACCGACGGAGAACTCCGCCTCGTCGCCGGTCCCGCAGCCGGGCGAGTCGTACTCCAGCGCGACGCCGCTGGCTATCGGCTGAACCCGTCCGGTCGCCAGGTCGACGGAGTACGCGAACGCACCGTGCTCACGTCCCGCCGTCGAGTTCGCGGCGGACGCCGGGGCGACGGTGACGGCCTCGAAACGCCCGTCGCCCGACGTGCACTGATATCCGGTCCAGCCGGCCTCATCCATCCCCGCGGGTCGGAGCACGGCGATCTCGTGCCAGGCGAATCCTGATTTCTCGCGGGAGACCTGGAGGTGATAGCCGGCGCTGTCACCGATCGCGGTGACGGCGAGGTCGGACGAAGCCGTCGCCGACGGTCCGAAATCCGCGGCGGTCCCCTGGCCGACCGCGGCGGCCGACGTCTGCGGCGCTCCGAACGCGGGCCCGGCTGTCAGCTCGCCGGCGGCCAGAGCGATCGCCATGACGACGGCGGCACCCCGCCACGTCCCGGATCTGGCGTGCCGTCGCAAGGCGGATTTGGGCAATGGAAGCATGGCGCTCCCCTTCCGAGACGAGCGGGATGGCGGTGAGGCAGGTGGCGGCCCGGAACTGTCAGCTCGCGCCGACAGCGGCGTCAGCTCGCTTGAGGGCGTCGTCGATGTTCTTCTTCACCTGGGCGAGCTCAGGAGCGTGTTGCTCGATCATCTGCTGCTCGTAGGCGGACTCCACGGCGAACCAGATGCCGATGACGTTGGTCTTCTGCTTGCACCTGACGTCGGCCGTGGCGGTAGCGATCTCCGAGGTCGACACCGACTCCGTGTGCCAGTTCGGATCGTTGGCCGCGTCGTTCGGCGTCGCGTAGGTGTATCCGACCGCTTGCATACACGACGACCACGCCGCGAACGCCGCCTTGACCCGGTCGTCGCTCAGCGAGTGGTTGAACCCGTCGGAACCGATCTTCTGAACCACACCGCCGAGGCCGATGTCCGTGCCTCCGGTGTCGAGCTTGTTCTCAGCCTCGCCCACACACCCGCCCTTGGGGACGGCGACGCCGTTGTAGGTGGCCGGCGTGGGAAGCCCGACGTGCGGCCCGGCACCCGAGCCGAGCACGGAGAACATCACGTCGCTCATCTTCGGCACCGGAGGCCTGGTGGTGCTCTGCGGCGGGTTGTGCGGGTGATAGCCGTACTGAGACGCCACCGCCGGGTCGACGACGCCGTAACGGCGGGCGTTCTGATCCGGCCCGTTGGGGCCGGTGGACGGGACCACATACGATCCGTAGTCGAAGCCGTATCGCTTCATGCAGGAGATCTCGACGGCGATCGTCGCCGCGTCAATCTTCTGATACTGATCGTTGGTGATCTTGTACGCGTCGATCGGCAGCGCCAGCGCCGCAGGATCCGTGATCGCGGGAGTCGAGGAGACCGGCGGCTCCGTCGAGCCGCCGGCCGGGTGGCCGGCTCCGGACGAGCAGGCAGCAACGAGGATCGCGGTAACCGCCATGGTGCAGGTGATACCGGTAGCGGCGGTCTTCCGAGTCATGGTCGATACTCCATTTTGCGATTCGCGATTGCTGCAGCTGTCCGAAGGACGATTCCGGCCGCCCGGCCGCCGGACCGGTTACCGGGACGTGCTAGGGGCAGGTGCTGTCGGTGGCGACGTCGAACAGGTTGGAAGCGTCGTTGTCGCTGGTGGACGAGAGAACCTTGTACCAGCCGGGCTGTCCGTACACCGCCATCCAGTCCCAGGACCCCACCCATTCGGAGTTGTAGAAGATGCACAGGGTGTTGCCGTTGTTGTAATTGGCGGCCGAGAGCGCGTTGTTCTTCACCGGAACGCCGTTGCCGGGGCAGTTGCCGCCGCCCGAGCAGCCGAAGTGCAGACCGGCGAGGTCCGACCAGTCGTTGCCGAGGTCATAGGACGCGCCGTTGTATCCGGCCTGGAACCACAGGCACCCGTCTCCCGCATAACAGGTTCCGGGCCCATCCGCCGAGGCGGGCGCGGCGGTGGCCAGGCCTCCCGCCGCGAAGGCGAGGCTCGCGAACGTCGCGACGGCCAGCCGTTTGACTTTCGTCCATGCCATAGTTGTCCCGCTCCTTCATGCCGTACTACCGATGGGTCGTTGCCGTGCGGTGGTGCGAATGGAGCTCGCTGGCGGCCTCGCTTGCCAGAGCGGGGCCGTCAGTGCCACGGAACGTCGATGCGCTCAGCGACGCCGATGTGACCGGTCGTCAGCATCGCGACTGCCGAGCGGCCGGGTCAATCAGGTTCCATCGGCTCAAATAAATAAGCAACTACCTTACGTAACCGGCGCCGGAGGGAATGCTGCCATACCGGACAGCGGTGTTGCCCGAATAGCCCCTCAGCGTCCTGATATCAGAGCCTTCAACACGGTCACGGAGGGTTCAAGGTCACGAGTTCATAACATATTGTTCGGGCCCTGATTCCCTTGACAGCCGCCGCGACCCGGCGGCAGTCTGACGCGAGTCCGACCACTGACGTACGGTCGGTGACCGGGCTTGGACAAGGCCCAGATACCGGATCGAGGCTGTCACGCTTGCATTCCACCGAGACCGGGCCGCGCTCCGCTGCTGACGAGAGTCCTGTGGCGGAGACTGGAACCGGCAGCGACACCGGCACCGGGAGCGCCGATCCCGACATCGTCATCGCCGGTTTGTCCAAAACGGTTCGGCGACAACGGGTGTTCCTGGCAGCGGCCTGCGTCGCCGCACTGGCCGCGGGCGGCGGGTTGGTCGCGTCGACGATGATCGAGTCGCCGGCTCAACAGGCCGCTGAGACCAAGCCGCCGAAACCCGCGGTGCTGACCGCCCCTGTGGTGAAGAAGGTGCTGACCGACACTGTCACCACTCGGGGCACGGTCGGGGCAGGCGGGGATATCACTGTCAGTCCGGTGGCGAGCGGTGGCGGTGGTAGTTCCGCAGGCGGCGCCGTCTCGCTGGTGGCGTCGAAGTTGTATGCCAAAGCCGGCGACCAGATCCGCGCCGGACAGGTCCTGATCGAGGTGTCTGGACGGCCCATCATCGCCTTGTCCGGAGCGGTGCCCGCGTACCGGGATCTGAAGCCGGGCATGGACGGACCCGACGTCGCGCAGCTCCAGGCCGCGTTGAAACAGCTCGGTCACGATTCCGCGCCGGACACCCTCGGGCACTTCGGCGATGGCACCAAGAGCGCGCTGACAGATCTCTATACCGCCCTCGGTTACAGCGTTCCGACCACCGGCGGTGCCAACGACACCGGCGACAGCTCCGCGCTCCAGGCTGCCGCCGACGCGGTCACCGCGCAGCAGCGCACGGTGGACACGGACTACGGCCTGCTGCAGAAGGCGAACCAGGCGCTGGCATCTGCGAAAAAAGGACTCTCACCACCCACTACCTCGCCGACCAGCGGCTCTGGGCCGGGCGCTGGACCGAGTGCCGGACTGGGCCAATCTCCGCTTCAGGCCGCCCAAGAAGCGCAGCAGACCGCGCAGACCACCTATGACAACGCCCTTCAAGATCTCGGCAAGGCCGAGAAAAAGCAGAGCGATCTGACCGCTACGACCGGACCGATGCTGCCGGCCTCCGAGGTCATCTTCGTCCCTTCCTTCCCGGTGCGGTTGGCCAAGCTCAACGCCACGTTGGGCAGCACGGTCACCGCTCCGTTGCTGACGCTCGAATCCGGTCGGCTCGTCGTCGCCTCGCTGCTTCAACCGGGTCAGAACAGTCTCGTCAAGCCGGGGGTGAAGGTTCAGCTGACCGCCGAGGCGCTCGGCCAGACCGCTACCGCGAACGTCACCTCGATCGGACCGTACAGCGATGGAAGCGCGAGCAACGGACAGAACGGGAACGGACAAAACTCGGGGACCGGAGGCGCGGCTGCGGGGCCGAGCAACGGACAGGCATCCGGGTCAAACGCCACCGGCGGTCAACAGCCGACGCAGTTGCCGGGATATCCCATGACGGTGACGCCGGATTCGCCGTTGAACCCCGCTTGGGCCGGCCAGGATGTCCGGGTCACGATCATCAACGCGGCCACGACCAGTGCCGTGTTGACGGTGCCGCTGTCCGCGGTGTCGACCGGCGCTGACGGACACGCCACCGTCACGGTCGTCGCAGCGGACGGGACCCAGCGGCGGATCCCGGTGACCGCCGGGGCCAGTGCCGACGGAGATGTCGAGGTCACGCCCGCTGACGCCGGCGCGCTCCGCGAGGGCGAGGCGGTCGCCATCGGTCAGGCCCCGCAGTGAGCCCTGACCCGCACACCACGCATCCGGCGATACCGCGATCACCGCAATCGGAACGACCGGTCCTCGAACTGCGCAGTGTAGCGCGGACCTATCCGGGACCGCCCGCAGTGGCCGCGCTGGCGCCGACCGACCTGACGGTGCACGCGGGCGAGCACGTCGCCATCATCGGGCCTTCTGGATCCGGCAAATCAACGCTTCTGAACCTGCTGGGTCTTCTCGATCGGCCGACCGGGGGCCGCCTGTTCCTGGACGGAACAGACACCGCCACGCTCAACGAGCGCGACCGCACCGCGCTGCGCGGGCGCCGGATCGGGTTCGTCTTCCAGGCCTTCCATCTCATGCCGCACCGCAGCACGGTGGAGAACGTCATGCTCGCGCAGCTCTACACCGACCGGCGGCGCAAGGTCGAACGACGTGCGGACGCAGTCAAGGCGCTCACCAAGGTGGGGCTCGGCCACCGGATGAGCGCACTACCCTCGACGCTGTCCGGCGGGGAACGACAGCGCGTCGCGATAGCCAGGGCGCTGGTCAATCGGCCCGCGCTGCTGCTGGCCGACGAACCGACCGGAAACCTGGACTCGCAGACGGCCACAAAGGTGCTCGACCTCCTGGCGGAACTCGTCGCGGACGGGCTCACGCTGCTGGTGATCACCCACGATCCGACCGTCGCCGAACGCGCGCACCGGACCGTGGCGATCCATGACGGAAGGCTGACCGAGCAGCACCCGGCAGCGTCGAAGAGCACTGTGTCAGCCCCGGCACCGACGCACGATCACTTGGCGGCACCGCGTGCCCGGTAGAAAAGACGGTGAGGGCAGCCAGGGCCTGATCGAACGCAGTCGGCCGCGCGTCCGCGAACTCGGCTCCGAAGCCGTCGCCGGACTGGTCCAGCGACCGGCACGCACGTTGCTGACCATGCTCGGCACCGTGCTCGGCGTCGGCGCGTTCGTCGCGATCCTCGGACTGACGACGACCGCGGCCGGCCAGATCTCCTCGGACTTCTCGGTGCTGTCCGCCACCCAGGTCGACGTCGACGACTCCCCCGACCCGGCCGCGCTCACCGCGGACGGCTCCGCCGGCTACGACTTCCCGCCCGACGCCGACGCCCGGATCGAGCGCCTGAACGGCACCGTCCACGCCGGCCTCTGGTGGAAGGTCCAAGACACGCACGACCCCACGCCGCCGACCGTCGCGGCCCACCCCCCGACCTCGGTCTCCGACGAGACCCGTTATCAGGGCCCGCAGATCGACATCTACGCCGCCGACCCCGAAGCCCTGGCCGCGATGGGCTCCACGGTCGCGCAGGGCAGGGTGTACGACGACTTCACGTCGAAGCGCGCCGAGCACGTGGCCGTCCTGTCGGACTCCGCCGCGCGGCGGCTGGGCGTCACCCGCCTCGACGCCCAGCCGGCGGTGTTCATCAACGGGGTCCCCTACCTGGTCGTCGGGATCATCAGCGACCTGCGACGGCACCCCGAACTGCTGCTCGGGGTGATCATCCCCACCACGACAGCGACCGCGCAGTTCGGAGCGCCGACCTCAAGCGCCCCGGCCCACATGCTGATCCAGACCAAACTCGGCGCGGCCCGACAGACAGCCGCTCAGACCGCGCTCGCACTGTCCCCGGAACACCCCGAGCGCTTCAAGGTCATTGCCCCGGCCGACCCGCATTCGCTCAAAGACCACGTCACCGGCTCCATCAACGCACTGTTCCTGCTCCTGGCCGGCATCACACTGATCATCGGAGCCGTCGGCATCGCGAACACCACCCTGGTCTCGGTCCTGGAGCGCACCAGCGAGATCGGCCTGCGCCGCTCACTCGGCGCCCGCCCCCGCCACATCGCCGGCCAGTTCCTCACCGAGTCCACCGCGGTCGGCGCCCTCGGCGGCCTGATCGGCACCGCTCTGGGCGTCGCCACCGTCGTCACGGTCGCCGTGGCCCGTCACTGGACCGCCGTCCTCAACCCCGCCACCGTCCTGCCCGCACCCCTGATCGGCGCCGTCGTCGGACTCCTCGCCGGCACCTACCCGGCCCTGCGCGCGGCCCGCATCGAGCCGGTTGAGGCGCTGCGGCGCTGACGGTGTTTCGCCAGTACAGCTGCCTACACCTGCTCGGCCCGGGCCGCGATGAGGTCGACAAGCTCGTCGATCCGGTCGGCGTGGGTGTGGTGGCCGAGGACGCAGACGCGGATGGTCTGCCGACCGTGAGTGACGGTGCTGGACAGCAGCGTCCGCGGGTCGTCGTTGATCCGCGCGAGTAGTTCGCGGGTGGCCTGGTCCGCTGCTTCCAGCGCGGCTGCGCTGTCGTCGCTGGGCCGAACCCGGAAGGCGACCGTGCTCAGGTCGGGACGCCAGGGGACTTCGAGGGCCGGGATGCTGGCGAGCGCGTCGTGGACCCGCTCGGCGAGGTCGAGTTTCTCGTCGAGGGCTTCCCGGAAGGCGGACACCCCGTGCAGATGGAGGGGTATCCAGGCGCGGAGGCCGCGCACCTCGTGACTGAGCTCCGGACCCATGTGGGCGTAGTTGGGCAGCCCGCCGGCCGAGACGACTTCCTGGAAGTAGTTGCCGGTGCCCTCGTGTGCGGCGTAGAGCTTGGCGGGGTCGCGGACGACGAGGGTGCCCGTGCCGAAGGGCAGGAACAGGGTCTTGTGCGGGTCGAGCGTGATGGAGTCGGCGCGCTCTGTACCGGCCAGTCGCCGACGTCCGCGTTCGGTGAGGCGGAAGAAGCCGCCGTAGGCCGCGTCGATGTGGAACCAGAGGTCCTCGCGCGCCGCCAGATCGGCCATCGCGGGCAGCGGGTCGACGGTGCCAGTGTCGGTGGTGCCGGCCGATCCGACCAGCAGGAAGGGACGGAGTCCGGCGGCCCGGTCGGCACCGATCATCGTCGCTGCCGCCGTGACGTCCATGCGCAGGTCATCGATGCAGGGCACGGTCCGTATGCGGTGCGCGCCGATTCCGGCGAGCCGGGCCGCCTTCGCCACGGAGTGGTGCGCGTACGCCGTGACGTAGACCGTGCCGTCGGCGAGGTCCTCGCCGAGGCGGTCGTGGCGGGCGGCGACCACCGCGGAGAACGTGGCCATGGAGCCGCCGGTGGTGAGCAGGCCGGTGCTGCCGTCGGGGAGCCCGCAGACATCCCGCGCGATCCAGCGCAGTACGCCCTCCTCCAGCGCGACCAACGCCGGGGCGGCGAAGGCGAGGCTGGGGTACTTGTTGATGCCGCGGGCGTAGAACTCGGCGAGTGCGGAGCTGTAGAGCCCGCTGCCGGGAATGTAGGCGAGGTATCCGGGCGCCGATGTCTCTAGGGCGCAGTCCACCGCGCGGTCCAGCCGGTCGAGCAGTGCCTTGAGATCCCCGGCCGCCTCTGGCGGCGGGGAGAGGAAGGACTCGACGAGATCAGCGGTTAGGCGCGGGTCGACCAGATTGCCGGCCGGCCGGTCCGGCAGGCTCTCGACGTGGTCTATGACGCGACCGAGAACCAGGTCGCCCATCTCGGCCATGGCGGCGCGGTCCGGTTCCAGCGGAAAGTCATTCATCATTCACAACCGTTCATTCGACGTCGTTCAGCGAGATGCCTCGGCATCAGGGTGCAGATATAGACGGGCTCCCCACCGAGCCGGACCGATACGGCGCGAGCTCTCCCGGCCCCGTCAAGCCGAGCGCCACCAGCCCGCTGAGCACGCCGCGCTTCAGCTCCGCGTCGTCCTGGAGGACCGCCATGGCCGCGGCGTCGACCTCGACGCGGAACGACTTCAGCAGGATCCTGACACGCAGGTCGCCGACGGAGATCCCGTTCCGTGCGAAGTAGCCGCGCACGTGTTCCTCGGCACGCTCCACGCTTCCCAACAGCGCGAGCGAAACCGGGACGCCGACCTGGATGCGCGAGGCCAGGCACGGTGCGGCGGGTTTGTCCGCGACCGGCAGCGCCCACGACGCGGCGAGCTTTCGCACCATCGCCTTGTCGATGCCCGCCGCCGCCAGCGGCTCGACCACCGCCAGTTCCTCGGCGGCCCGCAGCCCCGGCCGGTCCAGCGCGCGCCGGTCGTCCGCCTGGGTGCCGGTGGCCACGTGCGCGATGCCCGCTTCGTCGGCGACCCGCCGAGCCGCCGCCAGAACGGTCGACTTGCAGAAGTAGCAACGGTCGCCGAGGTTTCGGCGGTAGCCCTCAGCGGCGAGTTCGTCGGTCGCGACTTCGACCAGACGGACGCCGAGCGCCGCGGCGAGTTCCCGGGCCTCGGCCAGCTCGCGCCGAGCCAGGCTCGGGGAGTCCGCGATCACCGCGAGCACGCGCGAGCCCAGGACGCGGGCCGCGGCGGCCAGGACGACGGTCGAGTCGACGCCGCCGGAGAAGGCCACGACCAGGCTGCCGAGATCGCGGAGCACGGTTTCCAGCCGGTCGGCGGCGACGCGGATCTGCGCCTGCTCCACCAGCTCTGTCAGCTCTGTCAGGTCCAGCAGCCTTGTCAGATCCATCGCGTCCATCGCGTCCATCGCATCCAACGCGTCCATGGGCTCGGTCGGTCCTACCAGTTCCATCAGCTCTTCCTCCGCGTTCATGAGGCTTCCACGGCTTCCAAGGCTTCAGCGGTTTCCGGCCGGATCCGCTGCTCGGGCCGGGTGAACAGGTAGCCGGAGGCGACGGCCACCAGAGCGGCCATCACCGTCAGCATCACGCGGTAGTCGACCGTCGCGATCAGCGCGGCGCCGAGCGCGATCGCCGCGCCCTGCAAGGGACTGAACAGGAAGTCGAACCCGGCCAGGACCCGGCCGCGCAGCTCCGGCGGGGTACGGCGCTGCAGGACGGTGACGATGCCGATGTTGATCCACGGCAGCGAGACTCCGAACAGCACCATCCCCGCGACCGTGACCGGCAGCGACGGCGTCGTCAGGAGCAGCGCGCCGACGGCGAACGCCGCCATGCCCAGCCCGACGAGCCCGCCTTCGCCGTAGCGCTTCGCCAGGCGCGCCGCGACGGTCGAGGCGGCGAGCGCCCCGACGCCCATGGCCGCCATGAGGTAGCCGAGGAACTCCGGCTTGCGATGCAGGCCGTTGCCGACCACGGCGAACACCACCGACTCGACGAACCCGAACGCGACGACCGTGAACAGCGCGGCGACGACGAGCTGCCGGAGGTCCACCGTGCGCAGCAGGTGTCTGATACCGGCGGTCGCCTCGTCGAGGAAGTGGGTCTCGGCCGGTTCGGGCCGGGTCTCGGTGACCCGCAACAGCAGCAGGGCCAGGATCGCGGCACCGAAGGTGGCCGCGTCGAGCCAGATCACCCCGGAGGCGCCGACCGCGGCGAGCAGTCCGGCGCCGAGCAGCGGCGCCACCAGCCAGACGCCCTGCGATCCGGACTGCACCAGGCTGTTGGCCTCGGCCAGCAGGTCGTCCTCGACGACGGTGGCGACCAGCGCGTTGCCGCCGGCGCTGATCACGGTCCCGAAGGCGCCGTAGAGGAACATCACGAGGTAGATGAGCCACACCTGGTCGCGTCCGGACACCAGGAGCAGCACCAGGATCACGCCGCCGGTCGCCGCGTTGGCCAGGACCAGCAGCGGACGCCGGCGGTACCGGTCGGCGACCATGCCTCCGACCGGACCGAGCAGGGTCCCGACCGTGTAGCAGAAGACGGTCATGCCCGCGGCGGCGCTGCTGCCGGTGAGCATCTTGACCCAGATGCCCATCGCCAGCCACAGCGACCGGTCGCCCAGAGTGGAGAGCGTCTGGCCGATGAAGTACAGCGTGACGTTGCGGTGAGAGAGCGCGCGCAGCATCGGGGGGACTCCTCTTAGGTACCGGTAAGGCGCTGATGCCGGGCATCCGGCGCGAGGTAGTGTTCGATCGTGACTGGAGATGACGGGGGCCGGCCCCGGCCCGCGGAGCGGATCGTCGAGCTCGGGGACTTCGCGAAGCTGGACGTCGATCGCATGGCGCGGACCGGTGTCCCGGAAGTCGTCTTCGCGGAGTCCAAGACGGTGGAGCAGACTTTCGCCGCGTTGGAAGGTCTGCGCAGGGCGAACCCCTCGTCCCCGGCACTGGCGACCAGGTGTCCGCAGCCGGTGCTGGAGCAGGCCGTGCGGTATTTCGAGTCCGACGAGGTCCTCGTGGACGAGGTCGCCAGGACCCTCACCGTCGGTCCGCTGCCGGAGCCGATCGGCCGGGTCGCGGTCGTGTGTGCCGGGACGTCGGATCTGCCGGTGGCGCGGGAGTGCCTGGCGACGCTCGCCGTGCTCGGCGTCGGCGCGGTGTCGGTGACCGACGTGGGCGTGGCCGGGATAGCGAGGCTGTTCGCGCAGCTGGACACGCTTCGGGCGAGCTCGTGTGTGATCGTCGTCGCCGGGATGGAAGGCGCCTTGGCCGGCGTGGTCGCCGGTCTGGTGGCGCCGCCGGTGATCGGGGTCCCCACGAGCGTCGGGTACGGCGTCAGCGCCGGGGGTCTGGTGGCCGCGGCGGCGATGCTCGCCTCGTGCAGCCCCGGATTGGTCACCGTGAACGTGGACAACGGGTTCGGCGCCGCGGCGCACGCGGCGAAGATCGTGAAGACGGCATACTCCATGCGGACGGCGGACGGTCGGTGAGCACCGACGCGCAGCTGCCGGCCGCACAGCTGCCGGCCGCACAGTTGCCGGCCGCGCACCTGGACTGCACGCTCGGAGTCGCCGGCGACATGCTGCTCGGCGCGCTCGTCGGCGCCGGGGCCCGGCCGGAGGCGGTCACGGCGGCGATCGAGTCGATGGGCATCGAAGGCATCGCAGTGCACTTCGACGACGCGCGCCGCGCCGGATTCGCCTGTAAGCGCGCCGAAGTGACGGTCCCCGCGGAGCCCGACGTCGAACGAACCCTCAGCGACGTCCTGGCCGTGGTGCGCGGCACGGTTCTGCCCCCGCGCGCGATGCGGTACGCGGAACGCGTTTTCACTCTGCTCGCCGAGGCGGAGGCGACCGTCCACGGCGTGACCCCCGACGAGATCCACTTCCACGAAGTCGGGGCGTTCGACGCGCTGGCCGATGTCGTGGGGTGTGCTGCCGCCCTGGGTGATCTGGGGCTGCTGGAGGAGGGCGTCGTCGTGCACTGCTCGGCTTTCGCCGCCGGCAGCGGAACGGTGCGCAACAGACACGGCCGGCTTCCCGTGCCGGCACCGGCGGCCCTTGAGGTGGCCCGGTCCGCCGGCATCGGGCTGACCCGCTCCGATCTGGCCGGCGAGCGGACGACGCCGACCGGTGCCGCGCTGGTCGCGGCATTGGCCGTCCCGGCGCCGATGCCGGAGATGACTGTGACGGCGGTCGGTTGCGGCGGCGGCACCCGCGACTTCAGCGACGGCCCCAACATCACCCGGGTGCTCCTGGGCCGGCGCACCGGCGGCGCGGCCCTGGGCACCGAGGAGATCGTCCTCGTCGAGAGCACCGTGGACGACCTCGATCCCCGGCTGTGGCCCTCGGTGCTGCGGGCGGTCCGCCGGGCCGGCGCCTGGGACTGCTGGACCACGCCGACGATCGGCCGCGACGGCCGGCCCGGGCAGACGGTGACGGCGGTGTGCGGCGAGCAGACCCGCCGCGCCGTCGTCGAGGCGATCCTGCTGCACACCTGCACGCTCGGGGTCCGCTGGTCGCCCTGGCAGCGGGTGACGCTCCCCCGCCGCTCGGTGCGCGTCGCCGTCGGCGAGGCCGGCGCGCGGCACGAGATCACCGTGAAGGTCGCCGAGCTCGCCGGACGGGTGATCACCGCGCAGCCCGAGCTCGCCGAGGCGGAGCAGATCGCTGCGATACTCGGCCGCTCCGTCAGGTCGGTGTGCGAGGAGGCCGCGGCCGCCTATCGGACGGCCGCGCCTCCCCCGGGAGCGTGACAGGACGCTGATCACTGGCCGCCGACCGCGATCTTGGCCAGGTCGCTGACCCGGGAGCTGCGGAAGAACTCCCGCAGGTCGATCTTCAGCCCGAGTTTGGACCGGGCCCGGCCGACCAGCCGCATCGCGAGCAGGGAGTTCCCGCCGAGCGCGAAGAAGCCCTCGTCGACCCCGACCTGTTCCACGCCCAGGATCTCGGCGAACAGCGCACACAGCTGTTCTTCCTTCTCCGTTCGCGGCGCGCGGTAGCCGGAGGTGTCGTTCTCCGGAGCCGGCAGGGCTTTGCGATCCACCTTGCCGTTGCCGGTCAGCGGCAGCTTGTCCAGCACCACCAGCGCCGAGGGCACCATGTAGTCCGGCAGCCTCCCCGAGGCGAACTCCCGGACCGCGGCCGGATCGGCCGCGCCGGTCACATAGCCCACCAGGCGCCGGTCCCCGGGCCGGTCCTCGCGCACCACGACCGCCGCCGCGCCGACGCCGGGAGCGCGGCCCAGCACGCCTTCCACCTCGCCGAGCTCGATCCGGAAGCCGCGCACCTTCACCTGGTCGTCGACCCGGCCGACCAGGACCAACCGGCCGTCGCGGTCCCAGCGGACCAGGTCTCCGGTCCGGTACATCCGCGACCCCGGCGCGCCGGACGGATCGGCCACGAATCGTGACGCCGTCAGGGCGCCGCGTCCGACGTAGCCGCGGGCCAGGCCGGTCCCGGCGACGTACAGCTCTCCGACGACCCCCGGGGCGACCGGGAGCAAGCCGTCGTCGAGCACTGACACCCGGGTGCCGGGCATCGGCGTACCGATCGGAACGACCCCCGAAGGAGTCGGCGCCGCCGGATCGATGCGGTATTCGGTGCAGCTGACCGTCGTCTCGGTGGGGCCGTAGACGTTGAAGACGGTGACCCCGGGATGCCGGTCGCGCCATTCGGCCAGCGCGCCGCCCCGCAGCGGCTCGCCGGCCAGCAGGAGCTCTTCGGTCGGCGCGAACTCCTCGGGCAGTTCGGCCAGCACCTGCAGGTGGCTCGGCGTCGCCTTGAGGAACGTGCTGCGCCGCTGCGGCGCGGGTTCCTCCAGCGCCGCGAGCTCGACGGCTCCGCCGTTGATCAGCGGTACGTAGAGCGCGGTGACGGTGAGGTCGAAGGACACCGAGGAGTGCAGCAGCGCCGTTCCCCGGGTACTGGCGTAGTCCTCCTTCGCGAAGGCGAGGTAGTCGGCCAGCGAGCCGTGCTGCACCATGACGCCCTTGGGCGTGCCGGTCGATCCGGACGTGTAGATGACGTAGGCCGGGTTCCGGGGGTCCACGGCCACCTCTGCCAGGTTCCCGCCGGGCTCCCGGGCCACGCCGCCGGCGGTGGTCGGGTCGTCCACGACGACCCAGCGCGTGTCCAGCGGCAGGCTGTCGGCCGCGCCCGCGGTGGTCACGACGCAGACCGGGGCGGCGTCGTGGACCATGAAGCCGATGCGCTCGGCCGGATACGCGAGGTCGATCGGCAGATACGCGCCGCCGGCCTTGAGTACCGCGAACAACGCGACGAGCAGATTCACCCCGCGCGGCAGCGCGACGCCGACCAGCCGCTCCGGGCCGACGCCGAGCGAGCGCAGATGCCGGGCCAGCCGGTTGGCCCGGCGGTTCAGCTCGGCGTAGGTCAGCCGGTCGGATCCGCAGACGATCGCGATCGCGTCCGGAGTCCTGGCCACCTGTGCCTCGAACAGCTCCGGCAGCGACAGCGCCCCCTGCGGCACTCCCCCGTCGCCGAGCTTGCGCAGCCAGGCCGTCTCCGGCGCCGAAAGCACCGGCACCTCGCCGAGCGGGAGCTGCGGATCGGCCGCGACGGCGTCCAGGAACCGGGCGAAGCGCTCGGCGATGCCCTCGGCGGTGTCCTGGTCGAACAGGTCGGTGGCGAACTCGACGTAGCCTTCGAGCCCGGCGGGCTGCCCGTGGCCGTCCAGCCGCTCGCGCAGCGCGAAGGTGAGGTCGAACTTCGAGGTTCCGACGCCGGATTCCCGGGTCTGGACCTCGACGCCGGGCAGTTCGACCCGCAGCTGGTCGCCTTCCAGGGTGAGGAGCACTTGGAAGAGCGGGTGGCGGGAGGTGGTGCGCACCGGGTTGACCACGTCCACGACCCGTTCGAAGGGGACGTCGGCGGCGCCGAACGCGGAGACGTCCACCTCGCGGACGCGCGTGACGAGGTCGCGGAACGCCGGATCCCCGGCGGTGTCCACGCGCAGTACCAGGGTGTTGACGAAGAACCCGACCAGGTCGTCGAGCGCGGCGTCGCCGCGTCCGGCGGTGACCGAGCCGATCGGCACGTCCGTACCGGCGCCCAGCCGGGTCAGCAGCCCGGCCAGGCCGGCCTGCACCACCATGAACAGCGTGGCGCGGCACTCCCAGGCCACGCGCAGCAGGCCCGCGTGCGTGCGCGCCGGAACGGCGAACCCGACGCGTCCGCCCCGGTGCGAGGCCACCGCCGGCCGCGGCCGGTCGGTCGGCAGCGCCAGCTCCTCCGGCACCCCTTCGAGCACTCCGCGCCAGTACTCGGCCTGACGTCCGATCACACTGCCGGGATCGCTTTCGGCGCCCAGCCACTCGCGCTGCCACAGGGTGTAGTCCACGTACTGGACCGGGAGCGCGGGCCAATCGGGCGCCGCGTCACGAAGCCGCGCCTCGTAGGCGGCACCCAGGTCGCGGCCCAGCGGGCCCATCGACCACCCGTCGCCGGCGATGTGGTGCATGAGCAACAGCAGCACCTGTTCCTCGGGACCGAGCCGGAACAGCCATGCCCGCACCGGGACCTCGCCGCCCAGGTCGAACCCGTGGCCGGCGGCACGCGCGTATTCGTCCTCGAATCCGCCGGCCGTGCAGTCCACGACGGTCAGCAGCGAAGCGGGTACCGACGCCGCGTCGCGGACGGTCTGCCAGGCGTCGCCGTCGATGTCGGCGAACACCGTCCGCAGCGATTCGTGCCGCAGGACGAGGTCGCGCAACGCCGCGTCCAGGGCACTCACGTCCAGGACGCCGGACAGGTGCAGCACCAGCGGGACGTTGTAGGTGGCGACGTCGCCCTCCAGCCGGTTGATGAACCACAGCCGCCGCTGCGCGAACGACAGCGGCACCCGCTCCGGGCGCGCCATGGGCACCAGCGCAGCGCGCGCCGATTCCGCCCCGGCGAGCGAGCGCGCGAGACCGGCGACCGTCGGCGCCTGGAACAGGTCGGCGATCCCGACCTCGACGCCCAGCACCGACCGGACGCGGGCGATCAGCCGCATGGCCAGCAGCGAGTGCCCGCCGAGCTCGAAGAAGCTCTGGTCCACGCCGACCCGGTCGACGCCCAGGACCTCGGCGAACACCGGGCACAGCACCTCTTCGGCCACGGTGCGCGGGGCGCGGTATCCGACCCCTGATCCGTAGACCGGGACCGGCAGGGCCCTGCGATCGACCTTGCCGCTGACGGTCAGCGGCAGCCGGTCGAGCACCATCAGCGCCGAGGGCACCATGTAGTCGGGCAGCTTGCCGGCGGCGAACTCGCGCACGGCCGCGGCCTCGACGGCGCCGGTGACGTACCCGGCCAGCCGCCGGTCGCCGGGCCGGTCCTCGCGGACCACGACCACCGCGGCGCCCACGCCCGGGGCGCGGCCCAGCACGTCCTCGACCTCGCCGGGTTCGATCCGGAAGCCGCGGATCTTCACCTGGTCGTCGGCCCGGCCCACGAACACGAGCTGGCCGTCGCGGCCCCAGCGCACCAGGTCGCCGGTCCGGTACATCCGCGTGCCGGGCGCCCCGAACGGGTCCGCCACGAAGCGCGAGGCCGTCAGACCGCCGCGGCCGACGTATCCCCGGGCCAGACCGGCGCCGGCGACGTACAGCTCACCGACCACGCCGGCGGGCACCGGCGCCAGGCCGTCGTCGAGCACGTGCAACCGGGTGCCGGGGATGGGCTTGCCGATCGGCGGCGTCCCCGCACCGGACAGCGGTTCGCTGATCGTGGCGTAGACGGTGATCTCGGTGGGGCCGTAGGCGTTGATCATCTGACGGCCGGCCGACCAGCGGGCGGCGAGTTCGGCCGGGCAGGCTTCGCCGCCCACGATCAGCGTCCGCAGGTGCGGGTGGTCCTCGGGGCGCAGCGCCGCGAGCGCCGCCGGGGTGATGAGGGCGTGGCTGATCTGATGCTCGATCAGGAACGTGCCGAGGGCTTCGCCGTCGGTCGGGCCCGCGGGCGCGACGGCCAGCATGGCGCCGAGCGGCAGGGCCATCTGGAGTTCCATCACGGACGCGTCGAAGCTCGGCGAGGCGAAGTGCAGGACGCGGCTGTCCCCGGTGATCCCGAACCGGTCCGCGTGGGTGCGCACGAGGTTGGCGATGCCGGCGTGCGCGACCATGACGCCCTTGGGCTTCCCGGTCGATCCGGAGGTGTAGATGACGTAGGCCGCGTTCGCAGGTGTCAGGGGCCTGTGACGGTCGGCGTCACCCGGGTTCGTGTCCGGCTCGGCGTCCAGTGCGGACAGCGTCTGTGGCGCGTCGAGCACGAGCGTGGGCGTGGGCGCCGCGGTCGTCGGCAGCCGGTCCGCGACCGCCGTGTTCGTCAGCACCGCCGCCGAGCCGGAGTCCTGGAGCATGAAGGCGATCCGCTCGGCGGGACTGTCCGGGTCGACCGGCAGATAGGCGGCGCCGGTCTTGGACACGGCCAGGATCGCGACGGCCATCTGCGCCGAACGCGGCAGGACCGCGGCCACCACGCGTTCCGGGCCCAGGCCGGAGGCGATCAGGTGGTGCGCCAGCCGGTTGGCCCCACGGTTCAGGTCGGCGTAGGTCAGCCGGGACGCGCCGTCGATCAGCGCGACCGCGTCGGGAGTCCTGGCGACCTGGGCTTCGAAGAGCTGCGTCGTGGTCGCGGCCGGTTCGGGGGCGCCACCGTTTCCGGCGCTGAGCAGTTCCCGCCGTTCCTGGGCGGACAACACCTCCACCTCGCTGAGCCGCGTCTGCGGGGCGGTGGCGACAGCGGTCAGGAACTGCGCGAAGCGCGAGGCGAGGGCTTGTCCGGTCTCCCGATCGAAGAGGTCTGAGGCGTACTCGACATAGCCTTCCAGGCCGTCGGGACGTCCGTCTCCGTCGAGCAGTTCCTGCACGGAGAAGGTGAGATCGAACTTCGACGTCCCGACCCCCGCCGCGCGCACCTCGACCTCGATGCCGGGCAGGACCACGCTCAGCGGATCGTTCTGCTCGAAGGCGAGCATCACCTGGAACAACGGGTGCCGGGCCGACGAGCGCGCCGGGTTGACGGCCTCCACGATCTGCTCGAACGGGATGTCCTGGTGCGCGAAAGCGGCGAGGTCGACGTCGCGGACACGAGTGAGGAGGTCGCCGAACGCCGGGTCCCCGGCGGTGTCCGCGCGCAGTACCAGGGTGTTGACGAAAAACCCGACCAGGTCGTCCACCGCGGCGTCGCCGCGCCCGGCGGTGACGGAACCGATCGGCACGTCCGTCCCGGCGCCAAGCCGGGTCAGCAGCCCCGACAGTGCGGCCTGGACCACCATGAACAGCGTCGCTCGGTAGGACGACGCCAGCTGCGACAAGTCCGCGTGGACCCGTGCCGACACCTCGAACGCGGCCCGGCCGCCGCGGTGGGAGGCCACCGCCGGGCGCGACCGATCCGTCGGGAGCGTCAGCTCCACGGGCACGCCGTCCAGTGCCTTCCGCCAGTACTCCGTCTGCTGCGCGATCATGCTGTCCGGATCGTGTTCGGAGCCCAGCCGTTCCCGTTGCCACAGTGTGTAGTCGATGTACTGGACCGGCAACGGCGGCCAGTCCGGAGCCGCGCCTTGAGTACGAGCGGCGTAGGCGGCGCCGATGTCCCGGCCGAGCGGGCCCATCGACCAGCCGTCGCCGGCAATGTGGTGCAGCACCAACAGCAGCACCGACTCCTCGGCGGACAGCTGGAACAACCACGCCCGCAGCGGCGGTTCGCCGGCCAGGTCGAACCGGTGGGCCGCGGCACGGGCCAGCGCGTCCGGCAGCTCGTCGGTGGTCGTGGGGACCACCGACAGCCGCGGCTGCGCCTCGTGACAGCCCAGGACGACCTGGACCGGCTCGCCGTCCACCTCGTCGAAGACCGTCCGCAGGCTCTCGTGGCGGCCGATCACATCGTGCAGCGCGAGTTCCAATGCCGGAACGTCGAGCACGCCCGACATGTGGATCTCGTAGGGCAGGTTGTAGGAGGAGTCCGGGCCTTCGAGCCGGTCCACGAACCACAGCCGGCGCTGCGCGAACGACAGCGGCACCCGGTCCGGACGCGCGGTCGGCACCAACGCCGCGTGCGCCGCATCCGCCCGGCGCGCCACCCGCGCCAGACCCGCGACAGTGGGCTCTTCGAACAGGTCCGCGATCCCGATCTCGACGCCGAACAGCGACCGCAGCCGCGCCACCAGGCGCAGGCCCAGCAGCGAGTGTCCGCCGAGGTCGAAGAAGCTCTGATCCACGCCGGCGCGGGGCAGCCCGAGCACGTCGGCGAACAACGCGCACAACCGCTCTTCCGTCTCGTCGCCGGGCGCCCGGTAGCCGGAGGCGTCGTGGTCGAGTGCGGGCTCTGGCAGAGCTTTGCGATCCACTTTGCCGTTCGCGGTCAACGGCAGCCGGTCCAGCACCACGACAGCCGAGGGCACCATGTAGTCCGGCAGCAGGCCGGCGGCGAACGCGCGGACCGCCGCCGGTTCGGCGCCGCCGGTCACGTAGCCCACCAGCCGGCGATCCCCCGGGCGGTCCTCGCGCAGGACCACCACGGCGGCGCCGACGCCCGGAGCCGTGGCCAGCACGTCCTCCACCTCGCCGGGCTCGATCCGGAAACCGCGCAGCTTCACCTGATCGTCGGCCCGCCCGACGAAGAGCAGCCGGCCCGGACCGTCCCCGCGCACCAGGTCGCCGGTCCGGTACATCCGCGTCCCCGGCGCCCCGAACGGGTCCGCGACGAATCGCGAAGCCGTCAGACCGCCCCGGCTCAGGTATCCCCGCGCCAGGCCGGTGCCCGCGATGTACAACTCCCCCACCTCACCGGCGGGGACCGGATGCAGCTTCTCGTCCAGCACATAGAGATCCGTGTCGTCCAGGCCGGTGCCGATCGGCACAGTCCCGCCGCCGTGAAACCGGTCGCGCATCCGGAAGGAGGAGGCGAACGTCGTCGTCTCGGTAGGACCGTAGCCGTTGACCACCGTGACGCCGGGGCAGTGTTCGAGTACTGATCGCACGGCCGCGGGCGACACGACGTCGCCGCCGGTCCACACCTCGCGCACCCCGGCGAACACCGCGGGGTCCTGCTCGACGACCGCGCTGAACATGCCCGCGGTCAGCCACAGCGCCGAGACGCCGCCCGCGGCGAGCGCCCGTCGCAGCTCTGGAGCGTCGAGCACCGCGGCCTCCGGGATGACCACCCGGCCGCCGGAGAGCAGGGGAACCCAGAGCTCGTAGGTAGTCGCGTCGAAGGCTGGCGCCGAATGCAGCAGCATGCAGGCGTGCGCACCGTGGGAGAACGCGGTGTCCGCCGCGAGCGCCGCGACGCTGCGATGGGTCACCGCGACCCCGTTGGGCAGACCGGTGGTGCCGGAGGTGAAGTTGACGTAGGCGAGTTGCTCCGGGTGGACCGGTATATCAGGGTTCTCGCTCCGTCCGCCGGGCACCAGGGCATCGGCCTCGGTGAGGACGTGTTGGACGCCATAGCCCTGCACCACCGCGTCGATGCGGGACTGCGGGGCGCGGACGTCCAGCGGGACGTAGACGCCGCCGGCCTTGGTGACGGCCAGGATCGCGACGACGGTGGCGGCCGAGTGCTCGGCGCGCAGGGCGACGAGCGTCTCCGGGCCGACCCCGGCCTCGATGAGCCGATGGGCGAGGCGGTTGGCGCGCTCGTTCAGCTGGCCGTACGTCAGCCGGGTCGTTCCGTGGACGACGGCGATGACGTCGGGTGTGCTCGCCGCTTGTCGCTCGAACAGTCGGGGCAAAGATGCGTGGGGCATGGTTGTTCCTCTGCGAAATCTGTACCTGATACAAGATCTGTGTTTGCTACAAGACCTGTGGCCAGTGGTCGGCGAACGATCAGCCGTCGCGGCCGCCGTCCATGGCTCGGGCCAGGCTTGCCGGCCGCATGTCGGTCCAGTGCCGGTCCACGAAGTCCAGACACGCCTGGCGGCTGTCCTCGGCGTGGGCGGTCCGCCAGCCGTCCGGCACCGCGCGCGCCGCGGGCCACAGCGAGTACTGGGCTTCGTCGTTGACGAGCACGAGGAAACGGCCGTCGGCGTCGTCGAAGGGGTTGGCCATCATTGCTCCCGGAGGGTTCGGTTCGGATCGTGGTGGGGTCGTTCGGGTGCGGTCCGCTGGGCGACCAGCACGGCGTCGTCGACGGTCTCGTGGTCGGTCACCTGGCTCCAGGCCTCGTCGCCGAACATCGCGAGGACGGATTCGACCTGGTAGGGGCCGTGTTCCAGGAAGAGCCAGCCGCCGGGGGCCAGGAGCCGGCGCGCGGTCGCCGCCACGGCCCGGACCACGTCCAGACCGTCCGCGCCGCCCCACAGCGCCAGCGCCGGGTCGTGGTCGCGCACCTCGGGCATCCCGATCGCGCGGCCCACCGGGATGTACGGCGGGTTCGCGATCACGACGTCCACGAGGCCGTCGAGTTCGGGCAGCGCCGTGGCCACATCGCAGCATTCGAAGGCGACCTTCACCTCCGCCGCGGCGGCGTTGCGGACGGCCAGATCGCAGGCCTGCCCGGACAGGTCGACCCCGGTGACCGTCGCGCCCGGCACGTCGGCGGCGACGGTGATCGCGACCACGCCCGAGCCGGTGCACAGATCGACCACGCGCGGGGTGGCCGTCGGCAGCGTGCGAAGCCGTTCGACGACGCGCGCGACCAATTCCTCGGTCTCCGGCTTCGGGACGAACACCCCGGGCTCCACCAGGAATCGCCGGCCGCAGAAGAACGACGCGCCGACGATCAACTCCACCGGCTCGCGCGCGACGCGGCGATCGACCAGCGCCCAGAATCGCGCGGGCACCGGCAGGTCGAGGTGTGTGCCCACCGCGTCGGGCGTGGTGCCCAGGGCGTAGGCGGCCAGGCTCACGGCGTCGCGCTCGGCGGTCGGCACGCCCGCCGCCTCCAGCATCGCGTGCGCGCCCTTGATCGCGGACCCGATGCTCAGCCCACCCGCGGTCATCGCAGCACCCGCCCGCCGTCGATGACCAGGGTCTGACCGGTGACCGCGGACATCCGGGCAAGGTCGAGCACCGCGTCGGCGACCTCCGAGGGCTGGACCACGCGGCGCAGCGCGGTGCCGGCGAGCAGGCCCGCCAGCACGTCCGGGCGCAGCTCGTCGGTCATCGCCGAGGCGACCGGCCCCGGCGCGACGCAGTTGACCCGGATGCCGCGGGGGCCGAGGTCCCGGGCCAGCGACCGGGTCAGCCCGAGCACGGCCGCCTTGGCCGCCGCGTAGTGCGGACCGAACGAGCCGCCGGTGAACGCCGCGGCGCTGGAGATGGTGACGACCGATCCACCGGCCTTCTCCAAATGCCCGAGCAACGCCTTGGTGACGGCGAACGGGATCTCGACGTTCAGCTGCATGCACTCGCGCCACTGCTCGACGGACAACTCCTCCACCGGCACCGGCCGCGCCCCGCCGACGGCGGCGACCAGCAGGTCGACGCCGGTCCACTCCGCCGGCACGCTCTGGACCAGGCTCGCGATCCCCTCCGGGGTCCGCAGGTCGGCTTGGACGACGCTCACGCCGTCGTCCGACCAGGCGCCGGTCCGGCTGTGGGTGTGGGCGAGGACTTCGGCGTCGGCCCGTCGGCAGCCGGCGACCACCGCCGAGCCGAGGTCGCCGGAGGCACCGATCACCACCACGCGGTTGACGCTGTTCTGTGTCACCGTCTCCATCACGGTCGCCGTCACGGCCGGACTCCTTGATCTCCTGATGAGGGCACGGTCCCCGGTCGGGGAACGAGGCCCAGATGCGCCTTGGGTTCGAGCAGGAAGGATCTGAGGCTGCCGTCGTGCGGCAGGCCCGGAAGGGTGTACCAGGGTTCTGTCAGGCCGGTGACGACACGCCGGACGGTCGGTTCGGCCAGGGCCCGGTCCGCCAGGACCGGATCGGTGCCGAGCAGGTTGAGCACGAGGCTGTCGCGCAACGGACCGATGGAGCCGTCCCACGGCGCCACGACGACGAACGGGAACGGCAGCTCCGTGCCGATCAGCGGATGTCCGGCATCGGGGGCCGAGAGGACCACCGGCCGCGCGGCGACCGAGCCGTCTGGCAGCGCCAGGAACGGATCGCCGCCGTAGTGGTCGCGGCTGTGGTCGACGAACCCTGTGAACTGCCCGAGCGACTGCCGCAGTCCGTCCACCCGATCGACGCCGAACCTCGGCGGATTCCCATAGCCGGCAAGGCGTTCGGCGAGCAGGTCTGCCAGCCGCCCCGGATCGCCGGACGTGAAGATCGCCGAGATGTTGGTGCACCGGACGCCGCTGTCTCCGGCAATCGCCCGCGCCAGATGGTCGATGACAGCAACGTCCCCGGGCCGCACGGAGTCACCGACGGCCGCCTTCGACCGCCCCGGCCCGCGAACCAGCACGTTCGACCGGCCACCCCAACGCCGTACCGCATCCGGACCGCCGTAGACGATGGACAACGGCGCGGACTTCACCAGATGAGCGCTCACCGCGTGGTCCCCGGGCAGCACCGCCAACCGGTCGGCGGGCAGCCCGGCGGCCAGCAGAGCCGCTGCGAGGCGAACCGGCGTGAAAGGATCACGACCGCCCGGACGGACCACGACCCGATAGCCGTATGCCAGAGCCCTGACCCAGGTCAGATGCGGCTCGGAATGGTTGCTGGCGGCCACGACGCCGATGACCGGCGCGCGCGGCACCCACACCACGCGGTGCCCGGGCCCGCTGTCCGGGGCCGGACGCTCCACGGCGTCAGCCGTGCCGAGCTGCCGCAGACCGTCGGCGAGCGCGGCGAGTCCGTGTTCGACGACGCTCGGCGGCAGGCCCGTGGCCAGTGCGGTCAATCGGATGTACGCGGCGGGATCCAAGCCGTCGAGATCCGCCGACTCCAGCGCCTTCGCGGCATCGTCGAACAGCTGCTGCCCGACCGGCCGCCCCGGTTCCGCGGCCCGCATCCGATCCAGCACGGCCTGAACGAGCAGCGGCGGCACGTACTCGACCTCGGCGATCGGCTCGCCGGTCACCGCCGTCAGCACTCGACGATCGACGGCCGCCGGGATGCCGGGGCCCGTCAGCGCGGCCAGCCGGCGCGAAATGCCCGCGGCATCCGGCGCGGCCATCAGTAGACCCCCTCGATCACCGTCGCGCCGCCCTCGCGATACGGCGCCACCTCGGCGAGGCCGTCGAGGCCGCCGTAGAAGGAGCCGCGCGTGGGCGCGACGCGAATCGCCGAGTCGCGCTCAAGCACGTTCGGCAGGAACATCTCGCGGGTGATCAGGTGCACCAGGACGCGTCCCCGCTTGCCGTGGGCGACCGCCTCCCCGCCGGCGTCGACCACCTCGACCACCGCGCGCGGCCAGAAGGGTTGGAAGACGCATGCCTGCTTGTCCTCCGGGACCGGCGGCCGCTGCGGCGCGATGCCCATCAGGCTGTTGCCGTAGATGCCCGTGACCACCGCCTCGGGGAAGTAGTGGTCCCGCACCATGCTCAGACTCGACTCGTCGAAGCTGGTCCCGCTCCAGATCAGGCCGGTCAGCCGGGCGGCGAGCCGTTCGCGCAGTTCGGTCCGGGCGCACAGCGCCTCCAGGACCGCGGGGGTGATGAACAGAACCCTGACGTCCTGCGTGGCCGTGACGAGCTCCACCTGGTCCAGGACGTGCTCGATGTACTCCTCGGCCAGCTCGGGGCGCCCGGAGCGGATCATCCGCTTGACCCAGCGCGGATCGAAGTCGATCGTGAAGCAGGCGCCCCCGCGGGTCTCGGCCAGCCGCCGCATCGAGCGGCCGACGATGTGCGGGCCGGTCGGTCCGACGTGCAGCCAGTGGACGTCCCGGGGGAAGGCGTACTCGTCGAACATCCGGTCCACCCACGCGATGCCCTCGGCCCGGCTGCCGGCCTCGATGATCCGCTTCGGCGTGCCGACGGTACCGCCGGATTCGTAGACCTGGAACGGACGGCCGCGGCAGCCTTCGGGAAGCAGGTCGTCGACGGGGACCGTGCGCAGCTCCGCGCTGAAGTCGGGGAACCGTCTGAGGTCCGCCAGGGTGGCGACGTCGGCGAGCGGATCGAATCCGAGCTCTGCGACCCGGCCGAGCCAGAACTTCGAGCCGGTCGCGGGGTTGAAGTGCCAGCGCAGGATCTCTTGTAGATGCGGAGCGAACTGGTCGGTCGGCGAAGTGGTGTAGGCGCTCATCGGGCGACCTGCCCGATGCCGGCCGTCGGATCCACCTGGTCAGCAGGGCCGGCCGGCTGAGCTGGCTCGCCGAGCGCGTTGGCGACGATGCGCAACCCGTGCTCGGTGAACAGGGATTCGGGATGGAACTGGACCCCTTCGATCGGCAGCTCCCGGTGCCGCACACCCATGATTTCTCCGTCCGAGGTCCGAGCGCTCACTTCGAGCTCTGCCGGAAGCGACGGCTCGTCGATGACGAGGGAGTGGTAGCGGACGACCTCGAAGGGATCAGGCAGCCCGGCGAACACCCCGCGGCCGTCATGGGAGACCTGCGAGCACTTGCCGTGCATCGGCCGCCGGGCATGCGTGATCTTCGCGCCGAACGCCTGGCCGATGCACTGGTGCCCGAGGCAGACCCCGAAGACCGGGATCCGGTTGCCGAGGCAGCGGACCACGTCGAGGGAGATACCGGCCTGGTCCGGCGCGCAGGGTCCGGGCGAGACGATGACCCGGTCCGGGGCGAGGCGTTCGAACTCCTCGACCGTCACCTCGTCGTTCCGCAGGACCCGGCAGCGGTGGCCCAGACGGCCGGCGTACTGGACCAGGTTGTAGACGAACGAGTCGTAGTTGTCGACGACCCCGATCACCGGACCGCCCCTTCCAGATCGAAGCCGATCGCCCGGGCGACGGCGGAGAGCTTGGCCAGACACTCGCGGTGTTCCTCGGCCGGATCGGAGTCGGCGACGATCCCGCCCCCGGCCTGCAGATGGGCTCGGCCGCCCTGCAGCACCAGGCTCCGGATGGTGAGGAAGAGGTCGACGTGCTCGGCGCCGAAGCTCCCGACAGCACCCGAATACAGTCCTCTGACAGTGGGTTCGAGCTCGTCGATGATCTCCATCGCGCGCACCTTCGGCGCCCCGGTCATCGTCCCGGCCGGGAAGGTGGCCCGGATCAGGTCGTCGGGCCGCAGCCCGGCCGCAGTCTCGCCGACCACGTCCGAGGTGAGGTGCATGACCCGGGAGAAGCGCTCGACCGCCATCAGCCGGGGCACCGTCACCGTCCCGGGACGGCAGACCCGGCCGAGGTCGTTGCGCGCGAGGTCGACCAGCATGCGGTGCTCGGCCTTCTCCTTCTCCGAGGCCCGCAGTTCGGCCTCGTTGCGGGCGTCGGCGTCCGAGTCGGCGCCGCGCGGGCGGGTGCCGGCCAGCGGGCGGATCAGGCCTCTGCCTTCGGCCATCACCACGCACGGCTCCGGGGAGCAGCCGACGGCCTCGAAGCGTGGGCCGCGGTACCAGAACTGATACGGCGAGGGATTGCCGGCGGCGAGTTCCCGGTACGCCGCAAGCCCGTCGATCTCCGCCGGGACCGAGATCGCCAGCGAGAGCACGACCTGGAAGACGTCGCCGTCGACGATGTACTGCTTGGCTCGCCGCACCGCCGCGATGTAGTCGTCGTATTCCAGACTCACCTCGGCGGCGCCGAATGCCCCCGATGGCCGAAGCCGCGGCGCTTCGCTGCCCAAGCTGCCGAGCGCGCGCACGGCGTCGGCTGCGGCTCGCTCGGCGTCCTCGGGTGTGCGGCCGCGGCCGATGACGACGGTGCGGTCGGCTTCAAAGCGGATGAGCGTCTCGGGCAGGAAGAATTCGTACCGCGGCAGCGGACCGTCGGGCCGGGCGGGGAGGCGTTCGACGTCGCGGGCCGCGTCGTAGCCGAGGAATCCGACCCAGCTCTGTTCGCCGAGTGATTCGGCCTCGGCGAACGTGAGCGAGGCGAGGAAGTCCACAGCGGCGGTCAGCCCACTCCCGCAGAAGGCCAGCTCCCCGAGGTACAGCATCGGAACGACGTCCGCTTCAGCAGAACTGGTCACCATGATCCGACGCTCGTCGCGCAACGCGCACGCCGCCGCGACCGGATCAAGGGCCTGAGGCAGAACCCTTTCATGGCGACACACCACGTCGCCTTTGCTGATCGACATCTCAGCCACCCCCGACCGCCACCGCGTGAGCCGGACCCGCCGGCACCCGGAACTGCGTGCGCTCGTGATCGGAGACGTCCTTGCCCATGGCGTACCGGAATCCGGCGATCTGGATCGCGCGCGGCGGGCAGCCCTCGATGTAGACGCCGAGGTCCCGGTTCTCGTAGAGGCAGTTCCCCACCAGCACGACGGCACCGGCCAACGGCGGCGTGGCCGTCATCGGACCGGCCAGCACGGTCATCTCGCCGTCCCACTCCAGGAGTTCGGAGCGCAGGGCGACCATGGCGCCGGCGATGTAGCGGCGACAGGCCGGACAAGCCCGGTCGGCGTGGACGTGGATCCCGGGGCGCGGGGAGACGATCTCGACCGGCGCCTTCTCCATCTCGAACCGGATCGCGGCGGGATCGGTGCCGCGCAGTTCGATGTCGGCGAGGTCGAGCGGTCCCATGCCGCGCTGATGCGCGTCGCGCAGATACGCCACGGAGTCGGGATCGAACCCTGCGATGGATCCGACGGCGACGTCGAGCGCGACGGCGTTGCGGCTGGCGGCCAGGAACCCGACCTCGCGGGCCCGGCCGGCCATCGGATAGTTGCCCTCGATGACCGTCGTGCCGTCGCAGACCACGAGGTCCTGGTGGCGGAGCAGGTTGAGGTCGACCGTGGACTCGTCCACGCCGGCCATGTGCACGATCCGGGTGGTGTAGCCGGGAAGCAGGCCGACGAGGTTCTTCATCGCGTTCGAGTAGACGACGCTGGCGTGCGTCCGCAGCTGCGGGACGCCGATGAAGTAGTCGCAGTCCAGCACGAGGTCCGGCACGGCGATCGGGACCCGCAGCGACGTCGCCGCCGGGATCGAGGCGACGCGCAGCGGGAGGTCGTCCAGGCTCACCACCCGGGCCCAGCGGTGCACGGGATGGTCGCGCAGGACCTCGTAGATGTTGGCGGTCCGCTCGGCGACGGTCGGGTGCGCGCCTTGGTCGGCGACCCGGCGGGCCAGTGCGGCGAGCAGGTCGGCGTTGACGGCGAACCCGGGCTGGGTCTGGAACATGTTCGGCTTGATCAGGACTTCGTCCCCGGCACCGAGCTCCGACAGCGGCTCGCCGAGCGCGGACAGGAGCTCGTCGAGGGCCGCGCGGACGGCGTCGGCGGTCGGGCGGGCGCCGGGATGGGCGAACGCGACCGGCGTGCGGGTCTTGCCGGCTTCGTTGCTGGCTACGGACATCTCAGTCCGCCTCGATCGCGATCACCCGGGCCGGGGCCGCCTCGGAGTCGCGCACCTTGATCGGCAGCGCGTAGAGCTGGACGACCTGCCGGGTCAGCTCGTGCATGTTGGTCAGGTACTCCGCGATCGGGATACCCGCGGTCAGCAGCGTGAGGTGCACCGGGGACGTCCCGTCGCCCGGCCGTTCGGTGAGGCAGTCGATGCCGACCAGGCTCGCGCCGTTGTCCACGGCCCACTCCGCGGCCGACGGGGCCAGGTAGGGCGGGACGTCCCAGTAATCCGGCCGGCCCCAGGCCCGGCTCACGTAATCGGTGCGGACGAGCAGGCGGTCGCCGCGCTGCCAGACGTCGCCGACGCATTTCTCGATGTCGTCCCCGGTGATCGGGGTGAGGTTCGAGACGTGGGAGAGGTCTGCGACGCAGGCGCGGCCGACGAGCGTTTCGAGCGGGACCGCGTCGATCCCCTCGGCATCAGGGAAGAAGTGCAGGCGGTATTCGATGTGTGTGCCGTTGTGCGGGAACAGGTGCAGCTGCGAGAAGGTCCGGGTGGTCGGCGCCGGGTCGGTGTCCGGCGTCATCCGGCGCTCCAGGCCGAACTCCGGGAACCAGCCCGCCGGATACGCGGGCATGCCCTGGTAGAAGCCGTGGGTCAGGTCGACGATTCTCATGCTTGTTCTCCTTGTTCGCGGTGGGGTTCGGGGGGAGATTCGCGGTGGGGTTCGCGGCGGCGGGGGAAGCGGAGCCCGTCGAACTCGCCGAGGACGACGGTCGCGCCGTAGGGGACCAGCCAAGAGGGACACAGATGGCTGATATCTGCGTTGACGAGCACGGGGAAGGTCGTACCGGGCAGCACCTCGGCGAGGAGTTCGGTGACCTCGGCGGCCCACTCCGCGGCCGGCACGACCTGGTTGGCGCCGACCACCATCCCGGCCAGCTTCGTCAGGTCCGCGCAGTCGGCGAGGCCGGCGAGCAGGTCGCGGACCGGGATCTCGTTGTAGAGGTTGACGTCCCAGAACAGCACCGAGCCCTCGGTCCGCAGACCCCACTCGGTCACGAGTTCCGACAGCAGCGGCAGCGCGGCTCCCACCAGGGGACCTTCGGCGAGGCCGCGCCGGATCCAGTCCATGCCGCCCGGCCGGTCACGGACGCGCTGCCGGTGCTGGACGTCCGGATTGATCCAGCTGTACCACTGGCTGGTGCGCGAGGGCATGGGCTCGCACACCAAGTCCGCGTCGGACATCACCGCCCTGCGGAAACAGTCGAGCGTCTCCGGGAACGGACCGCCGACCTCGCCGAGCTGGTGCAGGTAGGTGTAGCCGTAGTAGGAGACGAGTCCGACTTCGGACAGCAGGAACTGATTGAGAAAGACGTTGTCGCTGTATCCGATGAACGGCTTGGGATTGCCGCGGATGACATCCGCGTCCAGATAAGGGATGAGCTCGACGCTGCCCTCGCCGGCGTCCCCGCAGAAGACCCCGGCGACGCTCGGGTCGCTGAAAGCCGCCATCAGGTCGGCGGCACGCTGCTGCGCGGAGCCGGCCCTCCCGCCGTCTTCGGAGACGGCGTAGACGTTCTCACCGTAGGACACTTTGAATCCGAGCCCTGACAATGTCTGCTCGGCCCGGACGACGCGCTCGGGGCAGTAGACGATGTCCGGCAGGGCCGGACTCACGACCCTGATATCGTCGCCCGCAGCCAGCGGTGCGGGCAGCAAAAGGCGTGGTGGCACTGCACATTCCTCCAGACAGGACTGTGTTGCGCGTGGCGGTTGACGCACGCCACGCGGCGTCGGGTCCGCCGCTTCGCGGCGGTACCCGCGTCAGCCGGCGAAACCCGCCAGCGGCTGCACGGTGGGCCGGCAGTCGGCCAGCGCCACCGGATCCCCCATCGCGACCAGAATCTTGCGGTCGCCCTTGAACGACTCCCGGCCGTGCGCGGCGAGGATGTTGTCCACGATCATCACGTCCCCCGGACGCCACGACTCCCGGACGGTGGCGGCGCGGTAGGCCTCGTCGATGACGCGCACGTCAGCCTCCGCGAGCGGCTCCCCGGTCCCGAGGACGGTGTGGTACGGGAAGTTCCCGGCCCCGCCCAGGGCCTCGCTCATGATCTCCCGCACCTCGGGCTCCAGCGACCACTCGTTCCAGAAGACGGCGTGGTTGAACCACACCTCCTGCCCGGTGCGCGGGTGCGTGATGAGCGCGGAGCGCCGCTGAACCGTCCGCAGCGCGCCGTCGGCGTCCCATTCGTGCGCGATGAGATTGGCCTGGCAGTACTTGGCGACGTCGGCCGGATCCTCGGAGGCGAACGCGGTCGTCCAGCCGAGCCCGAAGTCGTCCCGGTAGTTCCGTACCAGGGCCCAGCCGTGCGCCCGGAACCGGTCGAGCAACGCGGCCGGGATCGCCTCGCGCACCTTGCGGACGTCGGTGACCGGAGTCGCCCCGCCCTCCTCGGGCGCGATCAGGCAGCAGAACAGCAGCAGCCCGGGGAACGTCAGCGTGTAGCTGTTCTCGTTGTGCGGCCGGATCGACTGCGCCGGCGGCAGATCCGTCGAGGAGTAGACGTCGGCCCCGAAGTGGCTGCGCGGCGTGGCGTTCTCCCGGTACTGGGCCCGCTCGGTGATCACCGCGTCACGGACCCGCGCGAAGTCCTCGGCGGAGCGCACGGGCAGCCCGCGCAGGAAGACGGCTCCGTGCTCGTCGAGCCCGGCGCGCAGTTCCCGGCGGTGCGCCTGGAGCCAGGCGCAGGCGTCGTCGATCGTTTCCACCGGTATCTCGACTAACGCCGGGTGCCCCGGCTCCGTCTTGAAAGACGGCAGGCGACCTGCGTCATCGTTTACCACCACTTTCTCCCTTCCATGGGGCTAGACGATAAAAGCCTGTCTTGGACAGATACCTTTCGGTATAGGTGAAACAACCTCCGTACAAGACCTATCCAAGATCGAGGGCAGATGTCCGCGATGCGCCTCATCCGCCGATCTGATGGCTTTAACAACCCTAGAAAACGCCCACCGCAGGCAAACCCGTAGGACCACCTGCATTTGATGGCCCTTAGGAGCAAACCCCCGCGGTGTTGAGAGCGTCAGGGTTCGAAGGGTGAGGGGGTATGACAGTGGATGTACTTAAGGTGCGGCGTTGAACCCACACGGCTACATGACCGTTGCGCCACGCGGGGATTCGACGGCGCGCCTGTCTCTACCTGAAGCCTTAGTCCGACATCAGTTCACTGAGTCGCCGGACGTCGAGGTTCCCGCCGGACAGCACAATGCCGACTCGGGCGCCGGCTCCGGCTCCGAGGCCGACCCGCCCCGCGAGCGCCGCCGCGACGGCCGCCGCCGCACTCGGCTCGACGACCGTCTTGACCCGTTCCAGGAGGAAGCGCAGCGCGTCGCGGATCTCGTCGTCCGTCACCAGCACCACCTCGCTCACGAGGCGCCGCGTGACGTCGAAGGTCAGCTCTCCGGGCATGTCGGTGGCGATCCCGTCCGCGATCGTGCGCGGGACCGGAATCCGCACGCGCTGCCCGGCGGCCAGCGAGAGCTGCGTGTCATTGCCCGCGGCCGGCTCGACCCCGACGATCCGCGTCGCCGGACTCAACCCGGAGGCGGCCAGCGCACACCCCGCGATCAGCCCACCCCCGCCGACCGGCACGAGCAGCACATCGAGGTCCTCGACCTGGCCGAACAGCTCGACCGCCAGCGTCCCCTGACCGGAGACCACATCAGCATGCTCAAACGGCGGGATCACCACCAGCCCGCGCTCGGCCGCGAGCCGCTCAGTGATCTCCTCCCGCCGATCCGTGTACCGGTCGTACGTCACCACCGTCGCCCCGTAGGCACGCGTCGCAGCCACCTTCCCAGCCGGCGCGTCCCGCGGCATGACGACCGTCGCCGAAACCCCCGCCTCCCGCGCCGCCAAAGCCAAAGCCTGCGCATGATTCCCGGACGAGAACGCGATCACCCCCCGCGCAGCCTGCGAGGGATCAAGCCGGCTGACAGCATTGAGCGCACCCCTGATCTTGAACGACCCGGTCCGCTGAAGATTCTCAGCCTTCAGATACACCCGCGCCCCCACCGCACGATCCAGCGCCGCGGACGTCAACACCGGCGTCCGATGCACCCGCCCCCGCAACCGCCCGGCAGCCGCCATCACCGACTCGAACGTGGGAACCTCACGCTCACCCATCCCAGCCCTCCCCCGCTGTCGGGTACCCGCGCCCCGATTCGACCGGCGCCGGGACCGGCGCGCCGCACCGTGCGCCATCGTAGCGGTGACCTGCACGCCTCCCATGCTCCGGCAGGCGGCGCGACCATCGGCCCTCGCGGGCTCGCTCAGCCGCTGGCTGCTACCCGCGGGCGGAATGCATACTTCGCCGCCCGGTTGCCGAACCAGACGGAATATCCTGCGTTTCCACAGAACCGAGAAATCTTCACCTCACGCATCCGTGCCCAGAATCCCAGTACTTTGCGATAACCCCGTCCATCCACCGCGTGCCGTGCTAGGTTTTTCGCCCGGGGTTCGGGCTGGACCCCTTTCAGGGATCAGTGCGGGAAATCAGGGCGGGCGGCTTGATCTCTTTGCCTTTCTCGCATTCCGGCAATAACAAGGCTTTGTCGTTTGGGGGGAGACCGTGAGTTTTCCACGGCACGGCGGATATTGGGGCGCGGGGGTGGCGACGACTTTGGTCGCCGGCCTGCTGGGGCTGGGCGGGCATGGGCTGACCGCGCAGAACGTCCACACGCTGCAGGGTAAGGCGTGGCTGTCCAACAATGGGAACGGCAGCGTGTCGCTCGTCGACGGCTACTCCGGCCGGGTCGGTGCGCAGGTCGGTGTGTCAGGGCTCGGGCATCCGCTGCAGGTGGTCGACGCGCCGGACGGCGCTGTGGTCACCGACGACCACGGGCGGCTGGTCAAAGTCGCGAACGACGACTTCACCACCAGTGGCACCATCACGCTGTTCGGCGGCCACATCACGACCGCCGCGGCCGGGTCCGCCACCCTCTACGCGGTCGATCAGGCCGCCGGCGACATCCAGCAGCTCGACCCCGCCGGGGCCGGGCTGACGCCGATCGGTCCGCGGTTGCACGCGGGCTCGTCAATCACCTCGCCGGTGGTGGCGCCGGACGGCAGTCTGTACGCGGCGGTGCCGGCGAACGGTTCCGTGATCCACGTGGCCGGCGGTGCCGTCTCCGCGGTCGGCGGGGTGGGGCAGCCGACCGACCAGCTGGCCGTCGTCATCGCCGGGCGCACGCCGGTGGCCGTGGACCTGACGCTCGGCACCGTCTCGCGCGTCGCCTCGGGGCCCAGCGCCGTGCGGGTCGCCGCGCTGCCGCAGGGCCACAAGGCCGTGCAGGTCACCGGCTCCGACACGGTGGACGGGCTGCTCGCCGTCGTCGGCGCCGACGACGTCGACGCGGTCGACGCCGCCACCGGCGCCGTCACCACCACCCCGCTGACCTCGGCCATCGCGCCGGTCCAGGCCGTGATGCGCGGCTCCTCGGTGGTCATCATCGACAGCCTCACGCATCAGGTCCTGATGGTCGACCCGGCGTCCGGCAAGCCGCCGACGCAGCTCCGGCTGCCGGGCGTCCAGGCCCCCGACACGCTGACCGTCCAGGACCGCCTGGTGTTCGTCAACGACAGTCAGGATTCTTCGGCGGCCGTCATCGACGGTTCCGGGAACGTCGTGCCGGTCTCGAAGTACCTGCCGGCCCCGAAGCCCACGCCGTCGACGCCGAAGCCCACCCCGAGCTCCGCGCCGCCGGCCCCGACCACGTCCCGCCCGAGCGGGCCGACGGGGCCGACCGGGCCGACCGGCACCGTCCCGACCGGAAACCGGTCCACCGGGCCCCGGTCGAGCACCCCGAAGCCGCCCCGGCCGGGACCACCCGGGGCGCCCGGCGCACCGGCCGCGACCGCCGGCAACGCCTCGGCCGACCTCGGCTGGCGGGCCGCGGCCCCCAACGGCAGCCCGGTGACGGTCTACCACATCGCCTGGACCGGCTCGGACGCCTCGACCGGGACGCTCGACGCGCCCGGCACCGCACTCGGCACGACCATCCCCAGTCTGACGAACGGCGTGCAGTACACCTTCACCGTCGTGGCACAGAACGGCGTCGGCCGAGGGCCGTCGGCCACGAGCAACCCCGTGACCCCCTCCGGCAACGTCCCCGACGCACCGACCGGCGTCACCGCCGCCACCCCCAATCCCGACGGCACCGTGACCCTGACCTGGACCGCGCCGGACCACGCCTACCACGTCGCCGGCTACACCGTCTGGGCCGCCGGGTCGACCGTCCCCCTGGTGAGCAACGTCTCCGGGACCTCCACGACGCTCGGCGCCCAGCAGAACCTCGTCGTGGGAACCCCGGTCCAGTTCCAGGTGAGCGCGACCGGAACCGTCGGCGCCGCCGAGGGCACCAAGTCGACGCCGAGCGCGCCGGTCACGCCGTACCTGCCGCCGACCGCGCCCACGATCGGCGTCACGTCGATCGCCGCCAACGGCACCTCGGCACAGATCACAGTGTCCTGCGACGCGGCGTGCCAGCAGGGCAGTCCCCCGGCGAAGTACCGCGTGGCCCTGACTCCCGCCGCCGGCGGACCGGTCGTCGTGAACGCCACCGCAGACGGCTCGCCGGTGACGGTCCCGCTCTCGGGTCTGGCCGCGAACACGTCCTACACACTGGCCGTCAGGGTCACCGACGCCGCCCAGGCGACCGGCCCGAACGGGACCGCGCCGCTGACGACCACGGGACCGCCTTCGGTGAGCGGGGTGTCGGCCGGCGCCAACGGCCTGACGCTCTCGGTGTCCGCGAACGTGGGGCGCGGCGGCCTGGCGACCGACTGCTGGGTGACGGTCGACGGGACGTCGATCAACAGCCACTCGACGGCGTGCGGCACGATCAACGTGGGCGTGTCGACGTTCAACCAGGCGTACACCGTGCACTACTACGCCCAGAACGCCGCCGGACAGGCCACTGGCCAGACGACCGTGATGACGGGGACGAAGGCGATCATCGCGGACGCGACAGCGGCCTTCGGGACCTGCCCGGCAAAGAGTCAGTACTGCGGAGGAAACAGCCACGTTCTGTCGGTGGCAGGCTGGAACCCTAGCAACGAGATCCTGTTCGTGACACAGGGCACGACTGTTCAAGCACTCTGCTGGGAGAATGCGACACCAGCCGACAGTTCGACCAAAATGGGCACCTCGACTGTCTGGATCAAGGTCAGCAGCCCCGCGAACGGCTACATGTCGAACCTGTGGATGCTGGACCCGAACACCGCGACCAACAACCTCCCCGGCTGCTGACATGCCACGGCCGCGGCGGAAAGCCGCCCGCTTCGACGTGAACGAGCCCCCGGAGATCCCCGGGCTCAGCAACCTGACCCTGCTCGGCGTCGGCGGCAGCGCCGCCGTCTACAAGGCCCGCCAGACCGCGATGAACCGCGACGTCGCCGTCAAAGTCCTCATGACGCAGATGGAGGACGCCGAAACGCGCCGGAACTTCCAGGCCGAGTGTGAGGCCGCGGGCCGGCTGTCCACGCACAAGTTCGTGGCAGACGTCTACCACGGTGACTTCCACCGCGGGTTCCCGTACATCCTCATGAAGTACTACGTCCACAGAAGCCTGGAGCAACGCCTGTCGCTGCGTGACGCGCTCCCCGTGGACGAGGCCCTCAGCCTCGGCGTCCGCATCGCCGGAGCCCTGCAGTTCGCCCACGACCAGGGCATCCTGCACCGCGATGTGAAACCGGCCAACATCCTGCTCGACTACAACGGCGAGCCCCAGCTGTCCGACTTCGGGATCGCCGTCGACCGCGACACCCCGTCGGCGGCGCTGCGCTACGCCATGACAGCGGTCTACGCCGCCCCCGAGGTCCTCCGCAACGGCGGCGGCTCGGCCCCGGCCGACGTCTGGTCGCTGGCCGCGACGGTGTACGCGGCGCTGGCCGGCCGTCCGCCCTTCCACACCGGGGGCGATCCCGACCCCGGTGTCCTGAGGGAGCGGGCGATCTGCGGCCCGCTGCCGGTCATCGAGCACCGAACGGACATCCCGGAGCAGCTCCACGCCTGCCTTCGCAGTGCCCTGATCGGCGAGCCGTCGCGACGGACCGGCTCGGCCGAGGAGTTCGGCCGTGCCCTCAACGAGGTGGAACGCGACCTCGGGCTGGCCCCGACGCCGTGGGACGACGGTCCGGGGTCGGAGACGAATGCACCGCGTTCGGCACGCCGAGCTCCCTCGGGACGAGTGCCGGACCAGCCGCGCGCGCCGGCCGAGGACCCGCCGGAGGGCGGGGCCGGCAACCTCAGGGTGCCCTGGGAAACAGTGCACGGGATGACCGACTACAGCGCACCGGTGCCCGAGCCCCCGAAACCGAGCGACGGGATCCACATCGGAGTACCGATCCCGGGCGGCGGCCCGCGGCGTGACCCCGACCGGCCCCGCGTCATGCGGCCGTCGGATCACCAGGGGATGCAGACCGACGTCATCCACTGGGAGGCGCCGCCGGAGCCCGAAGAGTCCGCCGCAGCCGGCTCGACTCGCCGACGGCCGATGCTGGTCGCCGGCGGGTCCGTGCTGGCGATCGGCGTCATCGGCGGCGGGTTCGTGGCACTCCAGAGCCACCAGGCCACGGCGGCGCAGCCGGCCGGTGCCATCTCGTCCGCGCCGGTTTCGGCAGCCGCTCCCGCGTCGTCGCCTGCCGCCGCGTCGACGCCGATCCCGCCAGACGGCGTCACGGTCGTCGCCTCGGGGACCGGGCTGAAGGTGTCGTGGCACGACCCCGAAGGGAACCCGCAGCACTTTCCCGTGGTCATCACCCTGGGCGCCGGCCACACGCCGACGCCAGTGACCGGCGGCAGCCCGCAGGTACTCACCGGCCTCGACGCCGCCAAGCCATACTGCGTCGCAGTCGGCTACGTCTACTCGCTGGACGGCCGCGCCGCCTACTCGACGCCGGAGTGCGTCCGTGGCGGTCAGGCCTCGCCGAAGTAGACCGACACCAACGCACCGCGCCCCCGGGAATCATCCCGGGGGCGCGCACGTCACCGTCGGTCGGCCGGCACCCGGAACGCGCTGCGCACCCGCTGCGGCGCACTCAGCGTCGTCCCCACGGATTTCCGCGCGCTATCGCTGAGCTGCCAGGCAACATCGGCGTCATCCATGCTGACCTCGTCATACAACGCCCGCTCCACCAGCACGGCCAGCCGCCGGACCGGAACCGACTCCGGCACCACGCCGACGGCCGCCGCCGCGACGTCGTGCGAACTGCGCGCCCGCACCGTGAGCCCGGCCTGCTCCAGCGGATGCAGGAGTTCGTCCCACGCGCCGACGACCCGTGCCGCGGCCTCCGGAGCCCGGCGCAAGCGCCGCCGCCGGGTCAGGAGCCTGATTCGCACGACCCCCAGCCAGATCGCGACGAGGGCCAGGAACCCCAGCGCACCGAGCACCACGACCAGGGCCACAGACGGGCCGCGGTGGCGCGGCTTCGGCGGATCGGTGATCGTCGTCGTGTCCTTCGTCCGGTGCCCCTGGTCCACGGCCTGCGAGACCTGCGACACGCCGGTCTGCTGCTCGCGCGGCGGTGCGGCGGCGCTCTGGTCCGACCGCGGCGTCGGGTCGAAGTCGACCCAGCCGATGCCGCCGAACATGACCTGGGGCCAGGCGTAGGCGTCGCCGTCGGTGACGACGTCGGTGGCGCCGGCCGTGTGCCCGGGCAGGTAGCCGACGGCCATCCGGGCCGGGAGGCCGAGTTGCCGCGCCGCCATCACGAACGCGGTCGCGAACTGCGCGCTGGTGCCCCGCTGGGTCTGCAGAAAGCGGGTGATGTTCCCGCAGCTTTCCCCGGGCGGAGCCTTCTTGTCGTAGACGTAGGGCGCCGAGTTCAGATGTTCCTGCAGCCAGACGGCTTCCTCGTCGGGCAGGCTCGCCTGTTGCCGAGCCTGGTCGGCCAGGCTGCGCAGGCCTGGCGGGGCGCAGGACGGGACGGCTGTCAGCCCCGCCGGCGCGTTCGCCGGAATGGCTGCGCTGGTGAGCGCGTCAGCCCCCGGATTCACCACCGAGGCGGTGACCGAGAACGTGCCGAGCGCCCCGGCGGAGGCCAGGAGCTCGTGGCCGCTGTCGTACTCGACCGTGCCGGGCCGGTTCGACGACACGTTGCCGGGGTGCGGCAGGAGTGTGGCCGGCGACGTGAGCGTCACCTGCGCCGCCCCGGTGTCCCCGGTCACCGGCACGGTGCCGATGCCGGTCGGCTTGGCATCGGCCGACGCCCGCCAGGCGGCACCGTCGTAGGAGTCGTAGACGAGGGAGACCCAGTTGCGGGGATGGACCTGGAGCGCCCCGGACAACGTCGCGGTCAGCACGGGCCGGTCCGGGCTTTGCAGCCGGCCCGACAGCTCAGCGAGCGGGTCGACGCTGACCTGGGACTGGACCGGGAGCTGCTGCACGCTCCGGGGGTCGAAGGCCTTGTGCAGCGGGATGGCCGTGACGCCGACAAACGCCGCTACCGCGACGGCGGCCGTCGTGAAGGCGGCCAGGCCGCTGTCGCGCAAGGCGTTCGACGATGTCGCGGCCAGATAGCCGAGTGCCGCGACGGCATAGCAGGACGCGTAGACCGCCGACGACCCGGGGCCGTGGACGCCGAGCGTCAGCAGACCGCCGAAGACCAGCGTGGCGGGCACCAGCGCGCCGACCGGCCGCTGGCTGCGTGCGGCCAGCGCCACGACAGCCGCGAGCAGGGCGCCGACCAGCAGCGGCAGGTCGGTGAAGCCGCGGCTGTCCGGCACCGGGGTCGGGACCGACAACAGCCGTTGCACGCCGTCCGCGACCGCTCCGGCCAGGCGCGATCCGAGGCCGGACGGAGCGTAGGGGTCCGCGGCGGCCAAGAACATGCCCGGCAGGACACCGGCCATGACGCCCAGGAACAAGGCGACGGCCACTGCGAGCGGACCGCGCGGGCCCGGCCGGTCAGGGCTCTGCCTGCCTGCGACGAGCCGCTGCGCTCCGAGCGTCACGACCGTCGCGGCCGGAACGGACAGTGCGATCAACCGCAGAGCGGGAGCCGTGTTCAGGACCTTGACCAGCGGGAGCAGGGCCGCGCCGGTCAGCAGGGCGCCGACCGTGACGGTCGTAGTACGGCGCAGTGTCGTGGGAAGGGTCGCGGTCATGCGGCGGCCCTCGTGCGGTGCAGCGCCGCCGGCAGCTCCTCGGCGCCGCGCACCTCGGTCCACAGGACGCGGCCGATCCGAGTGGTCGTCGCCGGACCGGGCGCGTCGGTCGCGTAGACGGCGATGACGCGGGCGTAGGACGAGGCCAGGACCTTGAGATCGTTGGCCCAGGGATTCAGCGACCGGGTGCTCACCACGACGGCGAGACTGCCCCGGCCGCTCTCGGCCAGGCGCCGGATGCCGACGCCGAGGGCGCCGCCGCCGCGTCCGGACGCCGGGCCGTCCCTTTTGTCGGCCGCGGGCAGTCCCGAGGACGATGCCGATTCGGACCTGGACCGTTGGCGCGGAAGGGGTTCCGGCGATTCCGGCGGCTCGGGCACGATCCGCGTCAGAGCATTGAGCACCCCCTCGGTGGTCGCGGCCCGGCGGGCGCGCCCGCCCTGGACGAGCAGCGACCGGCCGAAGGTGTCCAGCAGGACCAGCGGGTCGCCGCGGTCCGTCGCGCACACCGCGACGCTCGCCGCGCAGTCCACGGCCACCTCGAAGGCTTCGAAGGCCTCGTCCGCGCCACCGGGGACCACGTCGACCAGCACGGCCACCGCCGCGTGCGCGGTGTCCACGTGCTGTTTCACCAGCACCCGGCCCGCGTGCGCCGTGGCCAGCCAGTGGATGTGCCGGCGTTCGTCGCCGGGCACGTATTCGCGCAGGCGGTGGAACGCGAGCGTGCCGTCCATCTTCGTCTCCGCCTGTGCGCCGTCGACGGACCGCGCCAGGCTCTGGGCGACGGCGGGGAGGCCGACCGGCCGGGGACGGACGTAGAGCTCGGAGGAGGTCCCGGTGTCCAGGACCCGGCGGGCCAGGCCGAAGGGGTCCGCGCGGGTCACCAGCAGCGGACCGACCGGCACGACGCCGCGGCGGGCCGTCGGCAGTGTCGGAGACTCGACCTGGGCCGTCGCGCCGCCGCCGACGGCCGGGAGCTTGACCGGCAGGCTCTCGGCGCCCGCGATCAGCCGCGTCCGCGCCGAGGGCAGGGACCAGCGCGAGGTGTTGTGCACGTCCAATCGGGCCGTGACGTCCGGCGTGCCTCGGGTGACCTGGGCCGGGTGCGTGTACCGCTCGACGGTGAGGGCCGGGGTGCGCGCGACGGTGACCAGCGCCACCAGCACCGCGGCGATGCCGGCCGAGCCCACACCCGCGAGTTCGGGGTACCCGAGCGCCAGTGCGGCGCCCACGACGGCCGCGGATCCCGCGAGCAGCAGCCAGCCGCGCAGGGTCAGGGCCTTGTGGAACGGGGTGACGCCCAGGAGCTCGCCCCGCGCGGTCATCGCACACTGCCTGCCGTGTCCGGCGTGCGGACCTTGGCGAGCACGTCGCGCACGACGTCCTCGGCCTGCACGCCGTCGAGCTCGGCCTGCGGCGACAGCACCAGGCGGTGCGCCAGCACCGGGCCGGCGAGCGTCCGCACGTCGTCCGAGGTGGCGTATTGGCGTCCCCGCACGTAGGCCAGCGCTTGTGCGCTGCGCACGACGGCGATCGTCGCTCGGGTGCTGGCGCCGTGCCGCACGTGCGCGTGGTCGCGCGTCGCCCGCGAGAGGTCGACCACGTATCGGGCCAGCGTGTCGGTCACGGTGACCTGCTTGGTCTCCTCGATCACGCGCAGCACCGTGTCGCGGTTCATCACCGGCCGCAGGTTCTTCACGGTGTGGCCCTGCTGGTGGCTGCGGATGACGGCCAGTTCCTCCTCGGCTTCCAGGTGCCCGAGGCTCAGGCGCATCAGGAACCTGTCGAGCTGCGCCTCGGGCAGCGCGTAGGTGCCCTCCATGTCCACCGGGTTCTGCGTCGCCACGACCAGGAACGGCCGCCGCGCCGGGTGGGTCGTGCCGTCGACGGTGACCTGGCGCTCCTCCATGACCTCCAGCAGCGCCGACTGCGTCTTGGGCGAGGCCCGGTTGATCTCGTCCGCGATGACGATCTCCGCGAACACCGGCCCGGGGCGGAACTCGAACTCCCCGGTCCGCGGGTCCAGCACCGAGGTCCCGGTGATGTCTGCCGGCAACAGATCCGGCGTGAACTGGATGCGCCGCCATTCGGTGTCGATCGCCGCGGCCATGGCCCGCGCCAGCGTTGTCTTCCCGGTCCCCGGCACGTCCTCGATGAGCAGATGGCCCTCGGAGAGCAGACAGACGACGGCCAATTCGACCGTCGCCGGCTTTCCGATGACCATTTCCCCGATGACATCCGTCAATATGCGAGAATGAGGCATTGAACAATCCCTCCCCCAGTGCCGGCCCGGCGCTTAAGTGTGGGGCCCGCAGTCCGAGCTGACACCTTATCGGCCGGGGCGGGAATCCCGGCGGGATTCACGGTATTCGCGAGCAGAGGGCTTGAAGGGTTTCTCTCTAGTGGACAATTCCGGGGCGCGCCGACTCGTGGACGGCGCTCGCGCCGCTGTCTGCACCTATTGACGCCTCCCTGATGCCTTGGTTACGTCTTCACCGTGAAGCGTTCCTTGATGCTCATCCTCAGTGTCCTGATGACCTTCGTGCCGCTGGCGGTGGCAGCACCCGCACGAGCCGCCACCATCTGCGACAAATACTGCGACGCGCGGGACCCCGCGCTTTCCCCGGTGGACCGGCAGCCGGTCAGCACCAGCATCTACTCGCGCAGTATCGTGCTGCACTCCGACGACAGCGACGACATGATGTGGGCCAGCATCGACAACGGGAACCCCGGTGACGAAGTGTGGCTCGACCGGTCATTCGACGGCGGGCAGACCTGGTCCTCCGGCAGCAAGCTCGGCGACACCACCGTCCCCAGCGGCGACCGGGGCTGGCGGACCCTGATGTACAACAACGACGACTGGAACAACCTCGGCGTCGGCGCGATGCGCGCCTGCGGCAAGGCCGGCGACCGCGCCGAGATCGCCTGCACGCCCTGGGCCCGCACCACGTGGAACGCCGCGGACCGGCGCCGCGCCGCGGCCACCGCGGAGATGATGTTCTACAACACCTCCACCGGCCTGTTCAACACCACCGGATGGTGGAACTCGGCGAACGCGCTCACCGCGGTCATCGACAACATCCGGGCCACCGGCATGGGCAGCTACGAGTACGCGGTGTCCACCACCTACAACAAGAACATCAACGCGCAGGGCGGCAACTTCACCAACTCCTACATCGACGACACCGGCTGGTGGGGCCTGGCCTGGGTGGACGCCTACGACCTGACCCATGACTCGCGCTACCTGACCACCGCCGAAGCCGACGCCGACTACATGGCCCGCTACTGGGACTCCACGTGCGGCGGCGGGGTGTGGTGGAGCACGGCGAAGACGTACAAGAACGCCATCCCCAACGAGCTCTACCTGCGGCTCACCGCCGCGCTGCACAACCGCATCGCCAACGACACCGTCTACCTGCAGCGGGCCCAGGCGGAGTGGAGCTGGTTCCAGTCCAGCGGGATGATCAACAGCTCCCACCTCATCAACGACGGCCTGACCTCCGGCTGCGCCAACAACGGCCAGCCCACGTACACCTACAACCAGGGCGTGATCCTGGGCGGCCTGGCCGAACTGTACGGGGCGACCGGCAACAGCTCGCTACTCACCAGCGCCACCGCCCTGGCCAACGCCTCCACCACCAGCACCGCCCTCAACCCCAACGGCGTGCTCACCGATCCGGGTGAGCCGGGCAGCAACGGCGGCGGCGACGGTCCGTCGTTCAAGGGGGCCTATGTCCGTGGTCTGTCTTATCTGAACGCCACGCTCTCCAACCACCCGTACAGCGCCTACCTGACCAGGCAGGTGAACACCGTCTACCAGAACGACCGGAACGCACTCGACCAGTACGGCTACCACTGGGCCGGCCCGCTCGACAGCATTGACGCCGCCCGCCAGCAGAGCGCGTTGGATCTGCTGAACGCCGCGGGTTAGCAGGACCGGATCAAGGCCGGGCCACCAGGACGTGACTGCCTGGTGTGCCCGGTCGAAGGTCGGTCAGGCGTCGGGGTCGACTTCGGGGTGCGTGAACCGCACGGTCTTGCCCAGCGAACGGGCATAGGCGATCTCGGCTCGGGTGCTGTCTCCGATGTAGTCGCCGACGACGAGCACCTCGTCGGCGAGCCGGATCTTCGCGCGGTGCAGCTCGCCGAGTCGGGCCTTCAGCGCGTCGGGCTCGGCGGGATCGGAGCAGAGTTCGTGCGGCGACTTCGGGTCGATGCCCGGTTTGACGACGATCTTTCCGGCGAGCTTCTCCATCAGCGAGACCTCCAAGGGACAGCTCGTCTAAGCGTGTGGGTGTTCGCCGCCCTGGTGCTCGACCGGTTCGGCGACTGCGACGACCAAGTGGTCATCGTGGTCACGGTGGTGGTGCCGCTATATGGTCTTCCGCAGCCAGCGAGGCCAGCGGGACATAAACGCGCGCCAGCGCGCAGTAGGCCTCCCATAGCTGTCGCGCAGTGCTCTGGCTCATCGGGAAGAGCGGGCCCTGGCTGATGTTGAGGGAACGCAGATACTCCCGGAGCATGCGCGCCGTTCTCCGGTCGTCGATGTACACCGGAGCAGCCTTGCCGCCGAAGTCGAGCATGATGGAGCTCCGGCCGACCGTCACGTTCCCAAGACTCAGCGACAGCAGCTTCTCCACCGGCACGTGGCCGACGTGGGCGAGTTGGAAGAGCAGCCGTTCGCGCTTGCCGGCCCGGGGAATGGTGTGGATCACCCGCTCCACGTCAGAGCGCCGCCGCTTCCTCAGCAGGCGAACGCCCGCGCCCGCGGCGGTGAGGACCGCTCCGCTGGAGAACAACCCGAGCCCCATCGCCGTGGCGAACAGCCAGTGCAGAGCGTGCGAGACCACATAAGTGACGGACCGCGAGACCGGCACGGTGACGTCGATGGGAGCCGCCTCGGAAAGCACATCGCTGGTGTCCGTGCGGTAGGCCGTGACCACGATCCGGATGCGCGCCGTGCCGGGAGACCCCGCCTTGACCTCGAAGCTCCAACCGGCCGTCTGGCCGACGCCGAGCACGGGCTGCCGCGCCGAGGAGAGATCCGTGCACTCCATGTTCGAGCAAGCGACCGCCAAACCAAGGTAGGCGCCAGTGGGCACGTTCTCGCTGGAGGCCACGTAGCCGGGCCCGGCCGAGGGACCGGGTACCTCGGGCGAGGGCAGCAACAGGGATGGGGAACGCCCGATGTCCGTGACCGTCACCTGGAAGTCGGCGGATTCGCCCGGCCCGAGGCTGTCGAGCTTGGTATGTATGAGTACGCCCTTGTCCAGGGATTCCTGGTCTTGGCGGATCTGAAGCGCGTACGTCGCCTGTTCTGAATCTCCCGGCGCGGTGACGACCGGCGGCGGGGGCTGGGACGATCCATTGTCCGAACCACACGCCGCGACGATCCAGCCGGCCAGCGAAACCATGAGCGCGAGGAGGATTCCGGACTTCCGGCATCGCGGTCTCCACCGCCCACGTGAAATCAGCACTCTGAGATGCTTTCAGACACCCCGGCACGTGTGAAGCAGATCGGGCAGTTTGCACCGAGGCCTCGGCATCAGACGCCCACGCCGCATAAGAAAGTCATCCGAAGTCGATCCAATGCCTGGCCGTTGTGAACTCATCGAGCAGCGCAGGGTCGGGCGTGACCCCGAGACCGGGCCCCTGCGGCACGTCCAAGCACCCGTCGCGCAGGACGAACGGCTCGGTGATGTCGCGCTCGAAATAGCGCTCGGACGCGCTGATGTCTCCGGGCAGGGTGAAGTTCGGCAGCGCCGCCAGCGCCACGTTGGCCGCGCGGCCGACGCCGGTTTCCAGCATGCCGCCGCACCAGACCGGTATGCCGTTCGCGGCGCAGACGTCGTGCACGCGGCGTGCCTCCAGGTAGCCGCCGACGCGTGCGGGCTTGATGTTGACGATGCGGCAAGCGCCGAGGGCGATCGCGTCCGCGGCCGAGCGGGCCGAGACGATGGACTCGTCCAGGCAGATCGGGGTGCGTAGCAGCCGGGCCAGTGCGGCGTGGCCGCGGATGTCGTCCTCCGGGAGCGGTTGTTCGACCAGGAGCAGGTCGAAGGGGTCCAGGGCGGCCAGGCGCGGCGCGTCGCCGAGGGTGTAGGCGGTGTTGGCGTCGACCTGCAGCAGCAGCGCGTCGCCGAACCGCTCGCGGACGGCACGTACCGGCTCCACGTCCCAGCCGGGCTTGATCTTCAGCTTGATCCGGCGGTAGCCCTGGTCGAGGTAGCCGCCGACGGTGTCGACGAGCTCTGCGACGCTCGGCATGATCCCGACCGAGACGCCGACCGGCACCGAGGAGCGCACGGCACCGAGATGGTCGCCGAAGGAGGTGCCGGCGGCCCGCAGTTCGGCGTCCAGGACGGCTGCTTCCACCGCCGCCTTGGCGATCGGGTGGCCTTTGAACGGCGCCAGGATCTCCGCCACCAGCGCCGAGGTGACGCGCGGTGCGGCGGCGAGCCTTGGGAGAAAGAAGCGGCGGATGACGTCCTCCGCGCCGTGGATGTACTCCGAGGAGTACACCGGCTCGCTCATCGCGGCGCATTCGCCCCAGCCCTCGGCCTCCTCGGTGACCACGCGGATCAGCAGGATGTCGCGCTCGCCCACCACGCCGAAAGACGTCTCGAACGGGCTGCGCAGCGTCATGGCCAGGCGCCGCAGTTCGACTCCGGATATCTTCATCGGCGTTCGTTCTCCTCGTCTCGTTCCAGACCTTGGTCCAGGTCTTGGTCCAGGTCTTGTTCCAGCAGGTACCAGCCCGATCGGGTGAAGCCGGTGATGCGGTATCCGCGTCCCAGGGCTTCCGTCAGCGCACCGCGCAGCGCGAACCGCCACCGACGCGCCAGCTCGGGTGCCTCACGCCGCAGGTCCTGGATGGCCGCAGGCGTCGCACACAGCAGGGGACCGCCGAAGTCCGACGGCGGTGCGGGGTCGGGCATCATGCCCGGCGCGATCCCGGAGAGCAGTACTTGGTTCGCGCTGAGCAGGGATTCTTCGTTCTCCGGCTCGTTTCGAGTGCCGTTCGCGGCAGCGTCCGCGCGCGCCGAGTCGAGTGCCCAGCTCATCAGGAGTCGATCGCTGCCTTGTCCCGCGTTGACGCCGTCAGGCATGTCGCCGTAGAAGTCGACGAGGTAGGCGGTCGCGTCCGCGCCGAGTTTGGCCATGTTGAAGTAGGCGTTGGCACGCACCAGCGGGTCGAACGTCCAGGTGATGCGGCGCAGGCCGCGGCTCAGGGCCCAGGCGCGCTGGTGCAGCTTGACCGCGAAGCCGGCGTGTCGGCCGTCGGCCTCGGGCAGCATCCCGGTGATGTGGGAGTGCAGATGGATGCCGCCGCACGGTTCCACATCCGAGGCGAGAAATCCTGTGGCGGCACCGACCAGCCGGTCGCCGTTCTTGTCGTCGAAGACCCCTGCGATGTAGCAGCCTTCGTATGCCATCACGCGCATCAGGCCGGTGGGCATCAGGCTCTGCCCCGGCTCAAGCGCCCAGATCCGGGTGAAGACCTCGGCGACCGCACCGAGGTCACTCGGCTCTGTCAGTTCTCTGATGGTGACGGCTGCGGCACGCGCTGCCGCCTCGGCTTGGGCGTGCGCCTCCGCGATCAGGGCACGCGCCGAGGGCGTCGGGATCGGCGTCGGGATCGGCACTGTGCTCACGGACGCGCCCCCGCCAGGTCCGCCACGAGCTCGGCGAGCAGCGCCGCGCGCTCGGGCATGGAGCTGGCCAGGACGTGCTCGCCCTCGGCGTGCGCACCGCCGTCGGCACTGGCTTCCAAGACGAGCACTGCCTGATTGCGGCGGGCTTCGTCCTGGATGAGGGTGCGGGCTGCCGAGGAGCCGACTTCCTCGTCGGTGGTGATCAGGACGGTGGCACCGTCCAACGCGTCGGATCCGCCGAGCGGCCAGACGGTGTCGAGGTGACCGAGCAGCAGGACGCGGTCGCCCCGCCCGAAGCGCCAGCGGAGCTGGGCCGCTCCCCCGTGCTCCAGGCGCTGCGGGTGCGATCGCAAGAGCCTGATTCCAAGCTCGGCGACCGCGTCGGCACAGCGGCTGGTCGCGGACGGGTCGCCGGTCGGCGATTCGCAGCGGACCAGCGTTTCCAGGTCGGCGAGCATGGACGGCAGGGACCGGGTCAGCCGCTCAAGCCGCGGTGCGGTGTCGACGGTCACGCGGCGGCCCCGCGGTGCCCACGGCGGTCGGCGGGCACGCCCAGCTCGGCCTGGAACAGGCGCAGCACATTGCCGCCCAGCGTCGCGGCCACGACTTCCTCGTCCAGGCCGCGCGCCAGCAGTTCGGCGGTGAGCAGCGGCAGACCGGTGGGCCCGGCCAGACCCGGCAGCGCGGCGAACGGATCGCAGCCGGCCACCGGCCCGAGCTCGACCCCGGCGGGCAGCACGTCGTGCAGCATCTCGGCCACGAAGTCCGGTCCGATGCCGACATGGCCCGGACCGGCCACCTTCTCGATGTGCTCGATGTGGTCGACGAGCCGGGAGATCGACGGCTCGTGCGCGTCCACGAACCCCGGGAAGAAGTTCACACACACCACGCCGCCGCCGGCGGCGATGGCCGCTATGCGCGCGTCGGTGAGGTTGCGGTGGTGGTCGCACAGCGCCCGGGCGGAGGAGTGGGTGGCCAGCACCGGCCGGGTCGCGAGGTCGAGCACGTGGTCGACGCCGGCCGCGCCGAGGTGGGAGACGTCGAACAGCATGCCCAGGCGCTCCATCTCGGCCAGCGCCTCGACCCCGGCGGCGGTCAGCCTGCTGCCCGCGGCGTCCTCCGCCGAACCGTCGGCGAGCGCCGTGCGGCCGAGGTGGGTCAGCGAGGCGATGCGCACGCCGAGCCGGTACAGCGTGGCGAACAGTTCGACGTCGGCGTCGATGCCTGGGGCGCCTTCCAGCGCGAGGACCAGCGCGATCCGTCCGGCGGCCAGCGCGCGGTCGATGTCGGCGCCGTCCAGGCACAGGCCGACCTCGTCGGCGTTGCCCTCGGCGATCCGGTGCGCGGCCTCGATCATGCGCAGCGTCTCGCGCAGCGCGCCTTCGGGCCGGTACGCGTCGTCGATGTAGACGGGGAGCACTTGGATGTCCACGCCGCCGGCGCGCAGCTGCGGCAGCCATCGCGCGCGGAAGTAGTCGGGCCACTGCGCGACCGGCCGCAGGACGACCGAGCAGAGCAGGTCGTTGTGGGTGTCGGCGACGACCGCGCGTCGGTGCAGCTCCAGCGCGGCCGGATCGAGGCGTTCGGGGGTGCCGAAAGCGGGCATGGTGAACGGATCAATTCTGAGCATGGCTCTCGTCTCTGAGCATGGCTCTCGTCGAGTCGGATGAACCGGAGGTCCGGCCGCGCCGGCCGGCCGTCACAGCCGCACCCGCGGGTCTGCCACCGCGTACAGGACGTCGACCAGCAGGTTGGCCAGCACGATGAACGCGGCCGCGAACAGGGTGACGCCCATCATCATCGGGAAGTCGCCGTTCTGGATCGAGGTGATGGCCAGGAAGCCGATCCCCTTCATGGAGAAGGTGATCTCGACCAGCACCGCGCCGCCGAGCACGGTGGCGAAGTCCATGCCGAAGATGGTGATGATCGGGGTGATCGCGGCCCGCAGCGCGTGCTTGAAGATCACGCGGCGTTCGGACAGGCCCTTGGCCCGCGCGGTGCGCACAAAGTCCTCGCTCAGGACGTCGAGCATTCCGGCCCGGGTCAGCCGGGTGTAGAGGGCGGCCAGGCCGAAGGCCAGACAGGTCCAGGGCAGGATCATGTCCAGGAACCACTGGCCCGGGTCGGACAGGATGCCCACGTAGCTGCCCGGGGCGGGCAGGATCGACCACCGGTAGGCCAGCGGCAGGGACAGCAGCGGCGCGAGGAAGTAGACCGGCAGCGAGATGCCGAGCAGGGCGGTGACCATCGACGCCCGGTCGAGCAGCGAGCCCTTGCGCACGGCCGAGGCCAGACCCGAGGCGATGCCGAAGAACAGCCACAGGACGCCGGCGCCCACCGCGATGGAGAAGGTGACCGGCAAGTCGCTCAGGATCGTCGGCCAGACCTGTTGGTAGTTCCGGAACGAGTAGCCCAGGCAGGGGGCCTTGCACGCGATGTCCTTGGTGCCGTCGCTGAACGTGGTGCCGGTGACGACGGTGCGGAGGTAGTCGAAGTACTGGACCGGGAACGACCGGTCGAAGCCGAAGCGGTGGATCACCCCTTGGACCGCCGCGGGCGAGGGCTGTTTGCCCACGTACTGGACCGCCATGGTGGCCGGTGTCTGCCCTCCCCACTGCGGCATCTCGTAGAAGATGACCATCGTCACGAGCGCGACGACGAGCAGCAGCCCGGCCACGGCGAACAAGCGCCGCACGATGAAAGTCAGCATGGTGTCAGGGCCCTCACTGGACGCCGAGAGCCTGGAAGTCGTACATCCCGTAGGCCTGCTCGACATAGGCGTTCGTGACGTTCGGCGGGCGCAGCATCAGGGCCCGGGAGTCGATCATCGGCACCAGTGCCGCGTCCTTCAGCGCCTGCTGGTCGATCTGGGCGTACAGCGCGTTGCGGGCGTCCGGGTCGGTGGTCTTGAGCGCCGTGGCCATCAGCGAATCGATGGCCGGGTCTTCGAGTTCGGAGTAGTTGCTCTCACCGGTCGACTTGATGCCGTCCGGGGTGACGATCTGGTCCAGGAATCCGTACCCGGACGGGAAGTCGGCGGCCCAGGCGGTGATGAACAGCGCCTCGTTGTTCTGCGTGACGTAGGACTGGCTGCCGGCCTTGATCGAGAGCTGGCTGTACTTGAAGCCGTCCTCGGTCACCGTGATGCCGATGGCGGCCAGGTTCTGCTGGACGACGTCGGCGACCGGCTTGTCCTTCGGCTGGTCGATGTAGTAACCCATCTGGGTGGTGATGTCGGTGACGTGCTCGGCGGCCTTGCAGGTCGCGATCTCGGCCCTGGCCTTGGCCAGGTCGCCGGTGTGGCCCGGGGTCGGGTACAGGTCCTGCTGGACGTAGCCGGGCACGGTCGGGGGCAGCACCGTGGTGGCGATGTCGCCGCCACCGATGCCGCCGCCGAACGCGGTCTGCACCGCGGCCTTGTCGATCGCCCACTCCACGGCCTTGCGGCAGTCGATGTTGTCGAAGGGCTTGATCTTCGTGTTGATCGTCAGGTAGGTCAGCAGCCCGGTGATCGGGTCGTCGGCCTCGGCCTTGAGCTTGGCGTTGCCCAGCACCTGCGACTGCGTCGCGGTCTGGACGCCGACGCCGCCCTGGTCCACGTCGGTGCCGCCGTGCATCAGGTCCTGATCGACCGTCTGCGCACTGACGTCGACCTTGTCGACGATCCTCGCGGCGCGCGCGACGTGCAGGTGCAGCGGATCCGAGGCGGCGTTGAAGTTCGGCGACGCCGACAGGTCCAGTTCCTTGCCCACGGCGTACGAGTCGAACGTGTACGCGCCGGAGGACAGTACGTGCTCGTAGTAGGTGGCGCCGGTGTCCTTGGCCCGCGGGACCGGCGCGGTCGACGGCAGCGTCAGCACGTCGTCGAAGTCTGCGAATGGCTTGACCAGGTGGAAGACGATGGTGCCGCCGTCCGGCGTCTCGATACCCGAGGGATGGTCGGCCGGGTTCTTGTCCTTGTACGGACCCTGATAGTTCGTGGTGTCCGTGAGCAGCTGCTTGAAGTAGGTCGGGCCGTTGGGCAGGACGTCCTGGCCCCAGTTCGAGCGCTCGATGCCGTAGGCGACGTCCTGCGCGGTGATCGGGGAGCCGTCCGTATACGTCGCGCCCTTGACCAGGTGGAAGGTCCAGGTCAGGCCGTCCGTGCTCATGGTGCCCAGGTCGGTGGCCAGGTCCGGGACCAGCTTCACCGGGCCGGGACCCTCGGCGAAGGTGACCAGCGAGCGGGTGTAGAGCCGCAGCATGTTCCAGTCGGCTCCGAAGTAGGTGTTGCCCGGGTCGGTGGACTGCAGGTCCGAGGACTGCTCCAGCCGGAGCGTGCCGTGGGCGGTGGCCGAGGACTTGTTCACGATCCCGGTCACGCCGACGTTGTATGCCGCCGAGGCATGGGCTCCGCTGCTGCCGCTGTTACTGCTGGTGGACCCGCCGCCGCAGGCTGCGGCGCCGAACGCCAACGCTGTGGCCGCCGCGCAGGCGGCGATTCGTGGCTTGTGCATGACGCGTGTGAACCCCTTGTCTTCTCGTTCGGGTCTCGCCCGGTCAGCGACCGGCCTTGGGATCGAAGGCGTCGCGCAGTCCGTCACCGAGCAGGTTGAAGGCGAGCACGGTGAGGAAGATGGCCGAGCCGGGGACGATCAGGAACTCCGGGTCGACCTGGTACAGGGCGATGGCCTCGTTGACCATCTCGCCCCAGGACGGCATCGGCGAGCGGATGCCGACTCCCAGGTAGGACAGCGACGCCTCGAACAGGATGTTCGACGGGATGAGCAGCGTCGCGTAGACCAGGATCGGGCCCGTCAGGTTGGGCAGGATCTCTCTGAGGATGATCCGCGCGGGAGTGGCGCCCAGGGCGCGCGCCGCGTCCACGAATTCGCGTTCGCGCAGCACCAGGGTCTGCCCGCGCACGATGCGGCCGATGTACGGCCAGGAGAAGAAGCCGATGATGACGATCAGCACCACGATCCGCAACACGTTGCCGGTCAGTCCGAAGGACGAGTAGCCGAGCACCCCGGACAGCGAGATCGCGAACAGGAACAGCGGGAACGCGAGCATCACGTCCATGGTCCGGCTGATCACCGAGTCGATCAGGCCGCCGAAGTAGCCGGCGACCATCCCGAGGCCGACCCCGATCGCGATGGCGATCACGGTGGCCAGTCCGGCGATGCCGAGCGAGGTCCGGGCGCCGTAGACGACCCGGGCGAACAGGTCGCGGCCGGTCGGCACGTCCACGCCGAGGAGGTGCCGGGAGCTCATCCCGCCGAAGCCGCCGCTGGGGATCTGCAGGTTCGGGTCGATCAGATCCGTGTGCGTGGTGTACGGATCGTTGCCCGTGAGCGAGCACAGTTGTGGCGCGAAGACCGCCATCAGGATGAGCAGGACGACAGTCACCCCGCCGGCCATCGCGACCTTGTCCTTCTTCAGCCGGCGCAGTGCGATCCGGCCCGGGGAGCGGCCCTCGATGGCCTTGCCGAGCGGCGCCGGGGCTTCCGGCTCGGCCGCCGGCACCGAGCCCGGTTCCAGAATCGTCGTCATGGTGTCGCTTCCTCAGAGCTGTCTGGTCCGGCGGCGCGAAGCAATGCCCTCATCCCAGGAGTTGCGCCCCGTGGACGAGATCCGTCGTGACCGAGGCCCTGAAGTCGGAGACCGCCGACCAGTCGCCCTCGTCGGTGTTGATCAGCACGGCGACGGCGTGGTTCTGGTCTTCCGTGAGGACGACCATGGTGGCGAACCCGATGTCGGAGCCGGAGTGGCCGACGTACGGGTGTCCGGACACGACCTCTTGGACCCAGCCGAGCCCCTGGTAGGGCACGATCTTCGGGCTGACTTGGGGACGCAGCATGTCGGCGACGGCGGCGGCCGACAGGATCGGGGGCGTGCCGATCGCCCCGCCGATCATCGCGCGCAGGCTGGTCGCCAGATCGGTGACCGAGCAGCGCAGCGCACCGGAGGGGACGTCCGGGTAGCTCATCTGAGGCAGCGCGGCCAGGGCGCCGTTCTTGTACTCGTACGGCACGGCCAGTACGCCCGGCGCGAACTGCCGCAGGTACCAGTGTGCGTCGGTGATGCCGAGCGGCCCGAACAGATTCGCCTGCGCGTAGCCGGTGAAGTCCTGTCCGCTGACGCACTCGACGACATAGCCGGCCAGGGCCATGCCTACGTCGGAGTAGCTGAAATACGTGGCCGGCTTGTGCTTGGGCAGATACGACTTGTTCGGTGCGTAGTGCTTGCCACCCGGCACGAGGTAGCCGCGGAGGAAGTCCGACAGGCTCTCCGTCGGGTCCCCGACGGTGTCGAAGCCCACGTAGTTGTCGTCCGAGATGCTGGAGGTGTGGGTGACCAGCTGGTGCGGAGTGATCGGCACGTTCGGGTAGTGCGGGTTGCGCACCGGGAAGTCGATGAAGTCGTTGACGTCGGCGTGCCGGTCCAGACCGCAGCGCTCAAACAGCTGGACCAGGGCCGAGGCGGTGAACAGCTTGCTGACCGACGCCAGATGCATGGGCGTGTCCGGGGTCAGCAACCGGTTCGCGGCGATGTCGGCGTAGCCGAAGGCCGCCGCGTAGGGGGTCGGGGCGTTCTTGGAGACGATCGCGACTTCGACCCCTGCGACGTGGGCGGCCGCCAACCGGGCCGGAATGCTCGCCTCGAACTCGCGCAGCCACTGGTCGAAGGTCTGTTTCTGGCCCGTGCCGGCGAAGGCCACGGAGCCCTGGGCAACGATGAGACCGGCCAGTCCCGCTTTGAGGACCGAACGTCGAGTCGAGATCATGATGCGTCATCCGTCTCTGGCGGTCGCTTCCGCCGATTGATTCCGTTCATGGATCGGTGTGCCGAGGCTATGTCTGCCGGTCGGGCCGAAGCTTCGTCCGGGCGGATGAGGCCGCGCGACGGAATCTGTAGAGAAGGACGAAGATCGCGGACTACACGTCCGGGTCGTCCTGGGTCGTCGGCCGCCCGGAGGGCTGCAGTCGGAGGTGCAGCATGGCCGCGAACCGGGCGTCGGCGTCCTGCAGATCGATCTGGCCGATCTCGGCGACGCGGCGCAGCCGGTACCGGAAGGTGTTCGGATGGACGTACTGCGTCGCGGCAGCGGCGTTCACGTCGCCGAACGCTTCCAGCCACGCCCGCAGCGTGGCGACCAGGCGGGTGCGATGCCGGGAGTCGTAGTCGGTCAGGCGCGCGACCGGGCCGCCAAGGGCGTCGCCTCGCTCGGTGATGGTCTCGGCCATCTCGGCCAGCAGCGCTTGGAGCTGAACGTCGCCGATCAAGGCCACACAGGACTCGGCGCCGTCCCGTTTCCGCAATACGTTGAGGGCCCGGTGCGCGCCGGCTCGCGACCGACTCAGTTCACTGTGGCCGGTGCCGATCTCGCCGATGCCGACGATGAGCCCGTGCCGGATCCCGATGCGCCGTAGGAACTCCTGAGCCACCGCGGCGACGCGCTGCGCGCCGTCGGCGCTCTGCTGCGGCACCGGCACGATGGCGTACACCACGTCGCCGACGACGGCCACGGCCGAGCGCGGATGGACGGCGGTCAGGTGCACCGCGAACGCGTCGGCCACGCGTTGACGTTCGGCGACCAGGTCCGCGCGCCGCACCGTGGACGGCTCGCCGGGAGCGCCGACGACGTCGAGGGCGACGACCACCGCGGCCCGCTCGGCCAGCCCGAGGCGCGCGACCGCCTGCGCCGCGCCGGGCCCGGACTCCAGCGCGGTGGCGACCAGGTCGGCGTGCAGCCGCCGCCCGACGTCGGCCCCCGCGCGCAGCCGCATCATGTGCAGGGCGACGAGCTTGGCCGCGTCGCGGAGCGCCTGTGCGCGCTCGGCCGACAGCGGCGCCCGCACGGCGGCCCAGATCGTGCCGAGGATCTCGTCGCCGGCCCGCACCACCAGCGCGGCCCTGGGCATCTCGCCGTGACCGATCAGGTCCGGCAGAGGATCGACGAACACTGGTTCCTCGCTGCGGTACAGAGCCTGGTAGACACCGCGTTCCTCAAGGATGCGCGTGTACTGCTCAGGAACCTGCCGGCCCAGGATGGTCGCCACCCGCGAGGCGTCGGCCTCGTCCTGGCGCCCGGAGAACGCCAGCACCCGGTTGCCCCGGTCCTCGATGGTGATCGGCGCGTCCAGCAACGCCGCGATGGCGTTCGCGAGGGCGAACAAGTCGCCCGCCGGCGTCCCGAACATCGTCGGCGTGCCCACCTCGCCGACGTCGCCCTCCGCGATCAGCGACCTGACCATGGCCGCCAACTGCGCCCACGTCGCCCCCGGCGTCAGCGCCAGCACGGTCACGCCGGAGCGTGAGGACGCGTCCTTGACGACCTGATCAGCGACGACCGGCGCCCGAACCACCAACGCGGCCGCGCCGACCATGACGGGATCGGCCAGCAGCGCGGCGATCTGCTCCGGCCCCCGCACCCCCACCCCGAGCACCAGCGCGTCCAGGCACGACGCCTGCTCCTCCAGCGGATCGTAGATGACGACACCGCCGACCTCTGTCTCCGAGCCCGCATCGCCGCACACCACCTCAAGCAAGGTGCTGCCCAGGTCTTCGACGACCCGGCCCAAGCTGGCCCCGAGATGCGCCTTCATCGCCGATCGCACGCCTTCCGCATCCGGGGGCCGTGCCCGCGCCGGGCCTCCTCGCCGTCCACGGCATCCTGACGCCGCCGAGTCTCCGTTGGCAAGGATCTTGAGGCTGGCGACCAGTAACCAACAGCCAGCAACTGCTACATGGCGTGCTCCCAGCTGCCGCGCGTGTCGACGTTGGCGGCATCCGCCAGCGCCTCCAGCTCGGCGATCTCCTCGTCGGCGAGCGCGATGCCGTGAGCTCGGACCAGACCGTCGAGATGGCCAGCCTTCGTGACCCCGATGATCGGGGTGGTCCCCTTGGCGATGGCCCAGGCGGTAGCGATGTCGGCGGCGGACGCGCCTCGGTCCTCGCCGATCGCCGCCATCCGGTCCGTCAGCGCCTGCAGCTGGGGCAGGATGCCGTTGTACACGGCCGCCCGGCTGCTGCCCTCCGGCAGCGGACGGGCCGGGCTGTACCTGCCGGTCAGCGCCCCTTGCTCAAGGACCATGTAGGAGAAGAACCGCACGTCGTTCTCGCGGCAGTGGTCAAGAATGCCCGCGCGCTCAGAGCTCCGGTACAGGAGGCTGAAGTGGTTCTGGACCGCCTCCACGCGGAAGCCCGCCTCGCCGAGGATCTGATCGGCGAGAACGATCTCCTTGAGGTTGTGGTTCGAGACGCCGACGTGCTTGATCCTGCCGCTGCGCAGCTGCGGAATCAGAAGCGGCGTCCAGCGGGCCACGTCGGCAGGATTGTGGATCCAGTACAGATCCACATAGTCCGTGCCCATCCGGTCCAGGCTCTGCTCCAGCATGTCCGCGACCGGATCGTCGCCGTCGCCCGCGATCTGCGGGGTGAACTTCGTCGACAGCTGATACTCGCTGCGGGCGTAACCCTTCAGCGCCTGAGCCAGGACGGTCTCCGAGTGGCCCATGCCGTACACCACCGCGGTGTCCCACAGGGTGAACCCGTTCGACTGCGCCTTGTCGACGACCTCTCGCAGGCCGGACGCGGTCAGCCGGCTGCCGAAATAGCCGTCGCCCACCTCGCCGCTGTCTCCCCAGGCCCACGTGCCCAGCGCCACCGCCGGCACGGTCAGCGTCTTGCTCGCCATGTCCCCTACCTCCGTTGCTTGTCGTTCGGCCTCCAGCAGACCCCGATCGCCGCCGCCGGAGAAGGTCGCCTTTATAGGGGGTACGACCTCGACCCCCCTCGCGCCGTGACCAGCGGCTACCGTGAAAGACATGGACCAGCAGCCCGGAAACCGCGAGGAGATCCGGCACTTCCTTGCCAGCCGCCGCGCCAAGATCACCCCGGCGCAGGCGGGACTGCCGACCAGCACCCGACGCCGGGTCGCCAGACTGCGGCGTGAGGAAGTCGCCGTCCTGGCCGGCGTGAGCACGGAGTGGTACACGCGGCTGGAGAAGGGCCACATCGGCGGCGTGTCCGACGAGGTCCTGGACGCTGTCGCTCGCGCCCTGCACCTGGACGACGACGAGCGCACCTACCTGTTCGACCTGGCCCGGTCGTCGCGGCCCAAGAGCCGCACGCCGTCGCGCCGCAGGGACGTCGAGGTCCCGCCCCGGGTTCAGTGGCTGCTCGACTCCATGACGATGTCCTCGGCGTTCGTCCGCAACGGCCGCACGGACGTCGTCGCCGCCAACCCGCTGGCCCGAGCCCTGCACGCACCGATGTTCGACAGCACCACCGCCGACCGCCGCGGCCGCCCCAACATCGCCCGCTACATCTTCCTCGACGCCAGCGCACGCGACTTCTTCGTCGACTGGGACGCCGCCGGCAACGCCACCGCCGCCCTGCTGCGCGCCGAGGCCGCACGCGAGCCCCACGACCGGGCCCTGCGCGAACTCATCGGCGAGCTGTGCACCCTCAGCCCCGAGTTCCGCAGCGTATGGGCCGCGCACAACGTCCTGATCCGCCACGACGGCGTGAAACGGCTCCAGCACCCCGACGTCGGCCACTTGGAACTGACCTTCCAGTCCCTCGACCTGCCCCTGTCCGGCCGAGCCGAGCACACTCTGATCACCTACACAGCCGAACCCGGCACCGCGTCCGAAGACCAGCTCAAACTTCTCGCCAGCTGGGCGGCCACGCAGTCCCGGGCGATCTCGCCCTGACTTTCCGGCAGGATAGAAACGGCGCTGCTGACCTGTGTGTGGGTGCTGGTGGCGGGTGCGGTTTGTTTGTGGGTTGACAGTCAAGGGCGTTTTCTTACGGCTTCGCACTGGTTTAAGAAGGATCCGCTGGGTGGCGCAGTTCGGTGGTGTGCCTGGCGTCGCGTTGGCGGCTGGCGGTGGTGCTGGGCACGATCGCGCGCGGGTCCGAGTCACTGCGCACGCGTCAGGTAGGCGGGCGGCGGCCGCGTTTGGTGGGCGCCTGAAGTCAAGAGCAGGCGCCTCCGGCGGGGGCACTCCAGACTCTGAGGGATCCGGGACAACCCCGCCTGTGGTGTGGACGGGGTCCACTGGGTGGCCACAGGTGGCGGTGAGCCGTCGAGCCGGAGGTGCGGGAACCTTTCCCGCAGGCGGGGTTGTCCCGGGTTCCCCGTCGCGTCGGCGGGCGTAGCCACGCTGACCGGACAGCCGGTGTCAAGCCGAACGCGACAGCACCACAGCAACAGCGATCCGGCTTGATACCGGCTGGCCGGTCTGCTTCCGTGAGGCGACGACGTGACGGGGAACCCGGGACAGAGGCGACCACAAGCAGCGTCCGCCGGCAAACAGCGCGACCCCCCCTCCCCGGAGCGAGTGCCGCTCGCCGCGCAGGCGCCGCCGGAGGCCCTGTCTTTGACTCTTGGCACCCACCAAACGCGGCCGCCACCCGCCAGACCAAACGCGTGCGCAGTGACTCGGACCCGCGCGCGGTCGTGCACACGAACACCGCCAGCCGCCAACGCCACGCCAGGCACACCACCGAACTGCGCCACCCAGCGGATCCTTCTTAAACTCGTGCGAAGCCGTAAAAAGCTCCTAAAATCCACCAACAAACCGCACCCACCACACCCCAGCCACCCACACCCACACCCACACCCACACATCAAGCAGGGCCGCCGATAAAAGCGGCAGCCGAAACACATATCCCCCAACACGGAGGAGCTCGCGGCGGCATGTTCTGGATCCCCGCCGTCGCAGGAGCCTGATCGGGCACCAAGAAGACCGGGCCGAACGGAGTCGGCCCGGTCTTCTTGTGCTTCCACCGGCCTACGCCGCGGTCTTCTTGTTGAACAGCGACCGCGACCAGAGGTAGCCGACCAGGGCGATACCCGCGAGCCAGACCAGCGAGATCCAGGCGTGGTCGCCGACCGGGGTGTCCATCATCAGGCCGCGCAGGGTGTCCTCGATGTGGGTCATCGGCTGGTTCGAGGTGAAGGCCTGCAGCCAGCCGGGCATGGTGCTGGTCGGCACGAAGGCCCCGGACAGGAACGGCAGCATCGACAGCAGCGAGGCCGTGCTCGCCGCGCCGGAGGCGTTCGGCGCTCCCAGCCCGATCGCCGCCGAGAGCCACGCCACCGCGTACAGCATCAGCAGGATGATGCCGACGGCGGCGAGCCAGCGCAGGGGATTGGACGTCGGCCGGAAGCCGATTGGCAGCGCGATCACCACCACCAGGGCGATGCCGGTGAAGGTGCGTAGTGTACTGCCGATGACATGCCCCGACAGCACCGAGGACCGGTGGACGGCCATCGTGCGGAACCGGTCGATGATGCCCTCGCTCATGTCGCTGTTCACAGCGGTGGCGGTGGCACTGGCCGAGTAGCCGGCGCCCATCAGGATGATGCCGGGCACGACGTAGTCGATGTACTTGACACCGTGGGTGTTCAGCGCGCCGCCGAAGCCGTAGTTGAACAACAGCAGGACGATCAGCGGCAGCAGGATCGTCATGATCAGAGTGGACGGGTTCCGCGCGGTGTGCTTGAGCACACGGCCGGTCTGTGTGCGTACGTCGGTGAACGCGTAGTTGAGGGCACTCACGGCTTCGTCACTTCCCCGCTGTCGCGTTCTCCGGCGCCACACCGCTGTGCCGCGCGTCTTCGTCAGGCTGCTGCGGTACCTCGGTGCCGGTGAGGGCGAAGAAGACGTCGTCCAGGTCCGGGGTGTGGATCGCGAGCTTGTCGACCGTGATGGACAGCCCGCTCAAGCGGTCCAGCAGGGAGCGCAGCTCCTCGACGCGCCCGTCGCTGGGCACCTGCAGGCTCAGCTTCTCGGTGTCCGGCGTGCCGTCGGCCACCGCCGCGGCGGCCGCGTCCAGCTGCTGCTGGTCGGCGAACCGCAGCGTGATGTGGCCGCCCAGGATCATGCTCTTGAGCTGGTCCGGCGTGCCCTCGGCCACCAGCTTGCCGTGGTTGAGCACGGCGATCTGGTCGGCGAGCTGGTCGGCCTCCTCCAGCAGCTGGGTGGTCAGGAAGATGGTCATCCCGTCCGCGGCCAACTCCCGCACGATCTCCCACAGGGTGCGGCGGCTGCGCGGGTCCAGCCCGGTGGTCGGCTCGTCCAGGAAGATGATCCCCGGCCGCCCGACCAGGCTCATCGCCAGGTCCAGCCGCCGCTTCATGCCCCCGGAGTAGGTGACGGCGTACTTGTCGGCGGCGTCGACCAGATCGAACCGCTCCAGCAGCTCATCGGCCCGGCTGCGGATCTCCGGCTTGGGCAGCCGGTTCATCCGGGCCATCAGCAGCAGGTTCTCCCGGCCGGTGAGCAGCTTGTCGACGGCCGAGAACTGGCCGGTGACCGCGATCGAGCGGCGCACCCCGTCGGGGTCGGTCTTCAGGTCGTGCCCGGCGATGATGACCTCGCCGCCGTCGGCGGGAATCAGGGTCGACAGGATCCGCACCGTCGTCGTCTTCCCGGAGCCGTTCGGCCCGAGCAGCGAGAAGATGGTGCCGGCTTGGACGTTCAGGTCTATGCCGTCCAGGACGACGTGCTTGGCGAAGGACTTACGCAGCCCGTTCACCACGATCGTCGGCGGAGATGACGCGGTGGTCACAGTTCCTCGTTTCCTGGTCTGGGACGTGTTTCATCGGCCCGCGGCGGGAAAGTCTCCGAACCGGGGCTACGTTGCAGGCCTTGCGATCGAGGTGTGCCTCTGGGCGGCGGCGCTCTAGGCCGGCTTCGGACCCTGGCGCGGCCGCCCTCCAAGCGGGTTCTGCTCCGGCATGTCAGGAAGCTTCCCTTCGGCGCGCAACTTGTCACGGCGCACCCGCCACTCGTCGCGCAGTTCGGGAAGCCGCTCGGAAAGGAAGTCGGCCAGGGCGGCGAGCTCTTCCAGGACCGCCCGCCGGATCGACGAGTCGTCAGGCAGCAGAGCCAAGCCCTCCCGCATCAGCTCCGCCTGCTCACGATGGATGGTGGCGTCAAAGCCCTTGGGCTCGATCCGAGCCGGATCGATGCTGAAGTGGTCGACCCGCTCACCGGCCGTCCGCGACCGCTTCAGGAGCTGGTAGGCCTCCAAAAGCTGGATCGCGCCGGTGATGGCGCTCCGGCTCGCCATGAGCGCCTCGGCCAGCCCCGCGATCGTCTGCTGCGGCGGATCACAAACGATGAGGTAGCCGAGAAGCCTGCCCGCCATCGGCGGAAAGCCGTACTGACGGGCGTAGAAGCGACCCGCGTGGTCGGCGAAGATCAGTTCGGCGTCGTTGGGCACATCACTGACACTACAGCTATGACTGAGATGACACAACTTTCTGTCATCTCAGTTCTTGATTTCTTGACTGGCACATCCGTTCAGAGTGGGCAGCCGCATCGCGCGTCCAGACCGTGTCCAGAGGGCCTGGAGAGCGGTCGGCGAGCATCGGCTCGACGGCTTCATTCCAAGGGGGATGCCCATGATCAACCTGTTCTCGTCGACCCGTTCGTCGCGGCGGCGGTCGGCGGCGCTCGCGACAGCCGGCGCCGTGACCTTCCTGAGCGTGCTGCCGTTCGCGCAGGCCGCGCAGGCGGCGTCGGGGTTCCAGCGCGCCGCGTACTTCGTCGGTGCGGACGGCAGTCTCGACGTCTTCGGCAGCAACAGCGACGGGGTCTGGTCCAAGGCGGTGCCCATGACTCCGGCCAAGAGTGCGCCGGCCGGGGCGCCGGTGACCGCGGTTCGTGGGCCCTCGGGACGTCTCCTCGCCTACTACGTCGGCGTCGACGGGGCCGTGTACGAGTCCTGCGGCGCGGTTCGGGGATCCTATGCGGCCGTCACGGGATCCGGGTTCGCGACGGCCGGCGCCCCGGTGTCGGCCACGCTCATCGGCCGAGAGGTCCACCTGACCGTCGAGTCCGCCGGCGGCTTCAACTCCGCCACCGACGACGACCCCCCGATGTGCGGCACCGGCGTCCACTGGTGGGGCCCCGGACCGCACCCGAAGTGGTGGACCGTGGGCGGCGACTTCGCGACCGTCGGATACACCGACGGCGAAGTCGGCGTCTTCCAAGCCGGCAACGACGGCGCGGTCCACGCGCTGTGGGGCACGGCCGCCGGGCAGTGGCAGGAGGCCCAGCTCACCGCTACCGGCATCGCGGCCCCCGGCGCAGGCCTGGGCGCAACGGTGAACTCGGCTGCCGGCGCGGGAATCCGCGCTGCGGCCGCGAGCCTGAACGCCGCGAGCCCGAACGCCGCCTCGCCGACGCCGGGCGCCACCTCGATCTTCTACGCCGGGCGCGACGGGCACGTCAACGTCGAGCATCCGGCGACCGGCGGCCTGTCCGACCAGCCGGTAGCGCTGCCCGGCGACCCCGAGCCGGCACCGTGGAAGGCCCACATCGGGGCCCTGTCGGCCGCCGACGGGACGACTCAGGTCGCTTACATCTCCTCAACGGGCGCCCTGTTCGTCGCCGGCACCGTCAACGGGCAATGGCAGGTGCCCAAGCAGGTCAGCGGCTCCGGGTTCGGCATCGCGGGCAGCTCGGTCGGCGTGGCCGGCCTCGGCGGCGACGACATCGACGTCATCTACTGCGGGACCCCGCCCGGCCACATCCACATCGGACCCGGCGGACCGGTCTACACCCAGCCGGCCCTCGGATCGGTGGTCGCGGGCACGGTCACCGCAGCCGCGCAGTAAGCGGTAGCGGTCCGGAGGCCGATACCCCTGGAGCTCCTACGACACGTCGGCGGAAGCGGAACCGGGCGCCGTGCCGACGACCTGGCCGGGAACGGGACACCTACCCGTTCCTGGCCAGGCCCGCGAGCTGTGCACGAACGTCCGCGGCGGCCGGCGCGTCGAGCTCGTCGAACAGGTCCAGGGCCCGGCTCCACTGCCGCCGCGCCTCGACCGTCCTGCCGATGGCCTGATGAATGTGTCCGAGACAGTCGAGGGTCTCGGCCTCGCCGTAGCGATCCGCGGTGTCGCGCCGCGCGGCCAGGGCCTCCTCGCAGCGCTGCAACGCCTCCTCATAACGGCCCATGGACTGGTACGTGCGGGCCAGGTTGTCGAGCACGTTGCCCTCCATCCCCCGGCTTCCGAGATCCTGAAAGATCTCCAAAGCCTGTCGCTGACAGGCGATGCTCTCCTCGAACCGGCCCGCGTCCCGATAGCGTTCCCCCAGATTCGCCAGCGCGATCCCGGTACCCGCCCGGTCGCCGGACTCCCGGAAGATCTCCAGCGACTGCTCCAGGCAGGTGATGCTCTCCCCCATCTCCCCCAGCCGCCGGTAACTGTTGCCGAGGTTGGTCAGCACTCCGGCCTCCCCGCTGCGGAAACCGATCTGGCGCATCAGATCCAGAGCCCTGCGATAGTGGCCGATCGCCTCGGCGTACTCGCGCAGATCGTGACAGCAGGCGCCGAGGCCCACCAGAATCCTGGCCTCGGCCAACGGGTCGCCGGCCCGGCGGGCGCAAGGCAGAGCCAACTCGTAGCACGCGACCCAGTCGGCCCACAGGCGCCTGGTCTCGAAGAAGCCCCACAGGTAGCGGGCTATCTGCCAGCCCTGATGATCGAGTCCGTACTCACCCGCCGCGCGCACCAGCGGGACCAGGCCGGCGCGCTCCGCGTCGAGCCAGGCGAGCGCCGCGGCGCGGTCGTCGAACCGATGTGCCGAGCGGTCGTCGGGGGGTCGGTCGGCCCGGTCCAGGCGGTGCGGCCGGATCAGTTCCTCGGCGTTGTCCACGGTGAGCACGTAGAAGTCGAGCAGCCGCTCCATCGCGGCCCGCCTGGCCGACTCGCTCTCCTGCGCACGGCACTGCCGGGCCGCGAAGACGCCGAGCAGGTCGTGGAAGCGGTAGCGTCCGGCCCTGGACTGGTCGAGCAGATGGGCGTCGACGAGATCTTCGAGTGCTTCGTCGGTGTCCCGGACATCCGCCCCGGCGAGCGCCGCGGCGGCCCGCACCGTGAACTCCGGCCCCGGGAACAGGCCGAGCAGACGGAAGATCCGCTGCCGATCAGGGGTCTGCGATTGGTAGGAGAGGCCGAACGCCGCGGCGACACTCCGGTCCTCGACGCGCAGCTCCGCCAGCCGGCGGTCCTCGTCGCCGAGCCGGTCGAGCAGGTGCGCGATGCTCCAGGCCGCGCGGTGGCGCAGCCGGGCGCCGGCGATCTGGACGGCCAGCGGGAGGTTGCCACAGATCCGCACGACGGCCGCCGTCGCCTCCGGCTCGGCGGCCGGTCGGACGTCGCCGGCGGCGAGCGCGAACAGGGTCGCGGCCTCGGCGGCGGGCAGCACGTCGAGGCTGAGGAACTCGCAGTCCTGCAGGCCGGGCAGCCGCCGGCGGGCCGTGATGAGGACGAGCGACCCGGCCGTGCCCGGCAGCAGCGGCCGCACCTGGGCCGCGCCGGAGGCGTTGTCGAGCACCAGCAGCATCCGGCGATCGGCGAGCTCGGCCCGCCACGTCGCGGCCCGCTCCTCCGCCTCGACCGGTATCCGGTCCCCGGGTACCCCGACCGCGCGCAGCAGTCTGTCGAGCGCGGTCGCGGCGGTCAGCGGCTCCTGGCCGACGGTGTGCGCGTGCAGGTCGAGGTAGAGCTGGCCGTCGGGATAGTCGTCGGCCAGACGGTGCGCCAGACGGACGGCGAGGGAGGTCTTGCCCACGCCCGCCATGCCGTCGATCGCGAAGACCCGCAGGGGCGGGACCGATCCCGGAACTGCCCCGGTCGCCGGCCTCCGGTCCGCTCGACCGCCGGGACGGTCGATCGAGCTCAGTACCCTGATCATCTCCTGGTCCCGCCCGATGAAGCCCTCGATGTCCCGAGGAAGGTTTCGACGAGCAGCGGCGGGCGCTCGCACTGTCGCCTCAACACGCGTCTCAAGCGTCAAAGCGGGGTCGGCGACGAGGATCCTCTGTCGCAGTTCCCGCAGAGCCGGTCCGGGGTCGAGGCCGAGATCGCGGGCGCACGCCTCGCGGGCCCGGTCGAAGGCCGCGAGGGCGTCGGCCTGGCGGCCCGCGCGGTAGAAGGCGAGCATGAGTTGCGACCAGGCGCGCTCCCGCAGGGGGTACTCCCTGGTCATGGTCCGCAGGTCGCCGATCACCGCCGCGTGCCGGCCCCGCGCCAGGACCACGTCGATCCGGTCCTCGACCACGCCGAGCCGCACCTCGGCGAGCCGGTCCCGCTGGGTGGCGGCGAACGGTCCCGGCACGCCGCCGAGCGCGGCGCCGTCGAAGAGCCCGAGCGCCTCGTCGTAGTGGCGTTCCGCCTCCGCGAGAGCGCCGGTGCCCACGGCCGTTCGGGCCGTCTCGACGCACCGCTCGAAGCGCGCGAGGTCTATCGCGTCGGACGCGGCCCGCAGCAGATAGCCGGACCCGCGCGACTCGATGACGCGTCCGGGCGAGCGATGCCCGCGCCCGGGTTCGAAGGCCCGGCGCAGCCCTGCGACATAGGTATGGACGCCGCCCTCGGGCCGGGTGGGCAGTTCCTCGCCCCACAGCGCGTCGATGAGCTCGGCCCGATAGACGACGTGGTTGCTGCGGAAAGCGAGTACGGCGAACAAGGCGCGCTGCAGCGGCGGGCCGAGCTCGATCTCGCGGTCCCCGGCGAACGCCCGCAGCGGGCCGAGCACTCTGACGGCAAGTTCCTGGTCTGTTGCCGCGTCCAAGGCTGTCACCCCAGGACGGGACGATACTGGCGCCGGTGCCGACGCTTCAACCAGCGGCGGCAAAGGCATCCAGACGTTATGCAGAGCGCGGTGCCAGCATGGCCCGGCTCGGTGTATCAGAGATCTTTCAAGGGGGGAGCGGCACAGTGACCGGGGGAACATCACAGAATCGCAAGCGATGGCGGATCAGGGCGGCGGCGTTTCTCGCGGCCCTCGGAATCGTGGCGGCACCGCTGTCGGCGGCAGCCGCGGAACCGGCCGCGCGACCGGCGGCGGCGAAGCCACCGGCGAACGCCTATTTCGTGGCGTCGAACGGCACCGTTTACGGCTACGGCCGCAACGTCGACGGGACTTGGCTGCCGGCCGTCCCGGTGGGCACCAGGATGACGGCTCCGCCCGGAGCACCGATCACCTCGGCCCGTATGTCGGACGGAACACCGGTCGCCTTCTTCGTCGGCGACGACGGTGCGATCTGGGGTGGTTGCAGATCCCTGTGGCGCATGACCGTAGCGAATCTCCTGAAGCCCGGCACCCCTGTGACAGTGGCGGTCACCCCGAACGCCACGATGCTCGTGTTCTCCGACGGCCAGGGCCAATGGTCCGACGTCCACGTCGAGTCGGAGATCCACCACCCGTGCGACGTCCCCGGAGGCCCTCCCCCGCCGATCAACGCCGAGCCGCTGCCGGGCACCGGGCACGTCCCCGGCGGCACCATCGCCGCGACCGGCCTGGCGGACGGCGAGATCGGCGTGTTCGCGGTCGACGTCGACGGAGCCGTCCACGCCACCTGGCGCGCCCCGGACGGCGACTGGAGCGACACGGCGCTCACCGCAAACGGGGCCTCGCTCCCGGGTGGCGGCATCGCGGCAACCGTGTCGGCGACCGACGGCAGCGTGACACTCTTCTATTCCAACCGCGCCGGCCAGGTTGTCCTGGCCCAAGTCGCCGAGGGAGCGGGCCTGCGGGCCGACCCGACGCCGGTCCCGTGGGCGGTGGCGAAGATCCCCGAGGGCGCCGCACTCGCAGCCGTGAGCAGCAGCCTGGGCACCGACGTCTCGTACATCGCGCAGGGCGGCACAGCCATCGACCTCCAGACCGACACGGCCGATGGATGGAAGAACGCTGTGACGCTGAGCCCGGCCGGCTTCGCGAAGGACGGCAGTCCGGTCGCGGTGACGGCGAGCGCCGACGAGGTCGACGTCTACTGCGGCACCGCCCCGGGCGTCCCCGGCCACTTCGGCGTCCCACCGCACACCCGCGGAGACGTCAGTTGGCGGCCGGCCGGCGCCGCGGGCCTCGTCCCGCCGATGGGAGTGATCACAGCCTCGTGATCGTCCGAACGGTGTACCGTTGCGGCCGACTTCGTGTCGGGAGTCGGCCGCAACGGGCCATCGCTATGCGGTGATGGCGAACACGTGCAACTGGCCCTGGTTGGCAGAGCTCGGCAGGGTGACGCTCTTGACCGTCTTCCCCGCGTGCAGGGAGATGGCGCTGGTGGCGAACACCTTGGTGGCGACGCCGTCGCGGCCGCCGGAGGTGGTGTCGCGGTAGGCAGTGCTGATCGCGACCGTGTTGCCCGACTGGACCGAGGCGCTGCCGCCGTTGAGCGTCCAGTCCGAGAACGACAGGGTCACGTTCTGGCTCGTGCCGTCGGTGAAGTTCACCTTCGCGGTCCCGGTGGAGGGTCCGTTGGTGGCGGCGCCCAGGAAGGCGATGCTGCCGGAGGTGCCCGCTCCCGTTATCGCGACCGTCTGGCCTGCGGCCTGGTAGTTGTCCGGTGTCCCGGCGGCCACGTTCGGCCAGGTGAAGGTCTTCCCCGACGCGGTGATCCGGGAGCCCGGACTGATGCCGGCGGAGGCGAGTGCCTGGGATGAGTAGGCCCAGCCGACGCCGTCGAAGTTCGGTCCCGTCGAGCCGTCGCTGGCGATGCCTGTGTTGTTGTACGTCGCCGTGCCGCCTCCGCCCCCGCTGCTCTTGTAGAGGGCGGCGCTGCCGTACAGCGCCTGGGTGAAGGACGAGATGTACGCGCTGGCGTCCGTGTCGGGCAGGTTGTAGGTGTTGAAGACCCCGTAGCCGTTGCTCACGGTCTGCTGCGCCAGGCTGGTCGCGGTCGACGAGTCCGTGTTCTGAATGTCTATCGCCGCCGGGGCGAGCTGCGCCTTCGTCATGCCGGGCACGCCCGGCACCCCCCACGTGCCGTAGTAGGGGTTCCAGCTGTAGTTGATCAGGCTGCCGACGTTGATCCCGTTGTAGGACAGCGAGGTCGAGGCCGGGCCGATGTAGTACAGGGAGATGATCTTGTTCGGCAGATCGTTGCGCAACGCCTGGACCAGGTACGGGAACGACCACGCGTTCGGCTGTCCGGTGCCGTTCGTGCCGTAGTCGGCGTATTCGTCGTCGAAGTCGATGCCGTCGAGGCCGTAGGTGGTCACGGCGTTGGACAACAGCGTGGCGAACGCCGCCGCGCTCGCCTGATCGGGGAAGTTGGCGAAGCCGGCGCCCTGGTGGTTTCCGAGGATGGACAGCAGGACCTTGATTCCCTTGGCCTGCAGCGGCGCGATCTCGGTCGCGGCGTTGTCCAGCACCGCCTGCACCTGCGGATTGAAATACAGGGTGGCTTTGGTGCCGTCGTAGTTGATGTTCGCGGCGAAGATGATGGCGATGTCGAACACGTTGGCCCCGTTCGAGGCCAGCGTGTAGTTCCCAGCGCTGGTGATGCTGTTGGTGTTGACCTCGACGTAGGCGGTCGTGATCGGACCGGACTTGGTGGCGGCCGGGGCCGCGGCACCCGCGGCCGCTGCGGCCGAGGTGCCCGCCTGGGCCCGGACCACCGCCGATGACGTCCCGAGGACGGCGACGGCGAGACCGGCGTCGCGCAGCAAGCGGCGGCGGGTGAGCTGCGGACTGTCGTTCATTGACATCTCCTTGTAGTCCAGTCTGCTGATTGCCTGTGCGCATTCCGGGTGGTGCCGCCGAGGGAGGTAAACCGCTCAAGCAAGGGCACTATCCACCCGGTGACGGACTGGGTCAAGAGCCTGAACCGGCTGGAAATCCGCTCCGATCCCGGCCGAAGACCGGCGAGGTGCGGCACGCCGCGTTCGGGTAGCGTGCCACCGTGACGACACCCGAGTACCCGCTCGACCGCCCGGCCGGCGGTGAGCCAGGAGCTCCGGCCGGCCCACCGCGCACTCAGCGCACTCAGCGCCCCCAGCCTCCCGAGCGCGCCCAGCAGATCGTCACCGCGGGCGTCCTGGGCGCCCTGGCTGGCGCCGCCCTCGGCAGCCACCGCGGGCGGCGCGGGACCGTACTGGGCGCGCTCGCCGGGGCGGTCGGCCTCGGCACGGTCGAGGCGGTGGCCCGGGCGCGACAGCGGCCCGGGCAGATCCCGGCCTGGTGGGCGCGCGTCGCCGCCAGCGGCGCGATCGCGGCGCCGGTCGGCTGGGCCGCCGGCCGGGCGACGGGCGCCGGACCCGTGGTGGTCGGCACCGCCGCGGGGGCCGTCGCCGGAGGTCTGGGCCTGCGCCCGCAGAAGGTCGCGCTCGGACCGGTGCTGGGCGCCGCGATCGGCCGCGGGCTGGCCACCCGGCCCGGGCTCAAGGCGCCGGCGGTGGTGGCCGCGGCGGTCGTGGTGGGCTTCCGCACGGTGTCGGCACTGGTGTTCCGCGATCCGCAGGTCAGCCTTCTGGCGGAGCGCGTCACCGCACGCGACCTGCCGTTCGTCGTACCGCTGGAGTCGCGCACGCGGTACGTCGGCACCGGATACGTCCGCGATCTCGCGGAGGTCCTCGGCGGCGTCTACGTCCCCGACACGGAAGACGTCGGCATCGTCGCCTCCCTCGACGAGTTGGAGGGTCCGGACTTCGCCCCGTCGAAGGCAGACCCCCTGGTGCGCGAGTTCTACGAGCACACCACCCGGTTCACCTTGGACATCGTGCCGGAGTGGCGCACGTGGGTCCGGCCGGGCTACCTGCTCTACCGCACCCTGCTGGCCCGCCCCCTCGGCCAGGCGAACGTGCCGATGAACCAGCGCGAGACGCTGCGCGGAATCCGCAGCCGGATCGACACGATCGTGCACCCGGACGACGACATCGTGGCGGTCCGCGGCTGGATCCGCTCCTTCGCGGACAACGACGAGCCCATCTACATGGGCATCTACACCACCTACCGGAACGCCGGCCGCGGCTACGTCAGCGTCGGGTTCCCCCTGCCCCAGGCCAGTTTCACCGCGACGCTGCTGCCGAAAGCCCGGCCGGACGGCGGCCTGGTCCTGACCAGCCGCAGCGACCTGGACCAGCCTGGCCACTACCTGACCTACATCGACTCGCAGTCGCGCGAACTGACCAGCGCCGCGGTGCACGGCTTCGCCGAGCAGCTGGACGTCTACGTCCAGGACGGGGAACTGCGCGCCGAACACGCCTTCTGGGTGTTCGGCCTACCGTTCCTCGTCCTGCACTACCGCATCCAGCGCAAGCCGAAGGCCGGGCGCCTCACCGCAGGTGGGAGCTGACGACGACGACCAGGACTGCCAACCCGAGCAGCCGCCTGAAGTAGTTCACCCCCTGCGTCAGCTCCAGGTAGGCCCAGGTGAACAGAAAGGCCGAGCTGACGAATTCTGCTGCGCTGCGCCAGTGGCCGCCGCCGGAGATCCCGGCGAGGGCGGCGAAGACCAGCCAGCCGATCAGCGGGAGGTTCGGCCACTGCGCGAGGACGACTCTGCCGTCGGCATCCCGCCAGAACCTCATACGGTCGGCCGATTCCGTTTCGCCAGAGGCCGTCGCTGCCGGACGAATCGCGATGATGGAAGCACCTTCTTTCTCGGCTGCCCACGGTCGTGCGGGTAGAGGCCGCATCTGAACACTAGGCCGTGCTAGATCTCCACTCGGATCCTCTAGTGACAGACCGTCTCAGCTGTCCGGTACACGTAAAGCGACTGCTGCGGGCCCATGAAGCCGAAGCGGCGGTATTCGGGAGTCGCGTCGAGAGTCCAGCCGGCTTGTTGCTGAGGGCTCGCGGCGACGACGTAGCACGGGTGGTCGTGTCCGAATGCCGGGCTCTTCACATAGATGCCGGGTTCGGCGTTCGGGTCCATCGCCTTCTTCCCGTCCGGGGAGTGCCAGGCCGTCCAGTCGAGGCCGGCGTCGACGTGGTCGGCGGAGGCCTTGTGGCCGGCGACTATCGACTGGGCGGTGTGCCAGGTGGCGGCGTCGAAGGTCAGTGCGTTGACCGTGATCGAGCCGGTGACGCCGGCCAGGAGGGCGCCGGCGAGGGCGGCGAGCGGGATTCGCGGGCGGGCGATCGGCTCGGCGCGATGGAGCGCGATCGCCAGGAGCGGCACGGTGAGTGGGAGCAGGTAGCGGTCGAAGAGGATCCAGTGCTCGGAGAGTTCGAGCATGATGGAGCCCGCGGTCACCAACGCGAACACGAGCACTTCTTTACGGAGCGTGCGGACGCGCGCGAGCACCAGGCCGATGAGCAGCGCGCTGGCGAGACAGCCGAGCGGCAGCAGCAGGTCCCATATCGGCCGGGGGAAGAGATTGGCGCGTAAGCCGAGGAACGCCGGGCTGTAGGCGCCGTTGGGCTGCAGATAGTTCTGCGGGAGGACGACCGCGCCCCGGTAGACCTCGTAGGCGAACCAGACCCCTGCGACGAGCGAGATCCCCTGCACCGGCCGCGACCAGGCCCACGGCCGCGCCGTCAGCACCACCACGGGACTGAGCGCGAGCGCGAGGTAGAGCCAGCCGCCGGCGGCCGTGAAGAGCACGTAGTGCCAGCCGGGAAACTGCGCGAGGGTCACCGCGGGCGGCTCGGCGTTGGGTACGGTACGGCGCCAGTGTTCGAAGACGAGTGCTCCGACCGCCATCGTCGTGCCGAAGCCGAGCAGCCAAGCCAGCTTGGCGGGCCGCAGCAGGTCCCGCTTCCACAGCGCCGCCACGTACACGCCGACGATGGCCGCGATGGCCTGCTCGCGAATGGTGAAGCCCCAGAAGCCCGTCACCGACGCCGCCAAGAAGAGCGGAACGGAGGCCCGATCAAGCGCTCGCCGACCGATGGCGAGCGTCACCGTCACCGCGGCCAGCGCAGGAATGTCGGTCATGAACGACGTGGACAGCAGGCCGAAGCCAGGCCAGCACACCAGCACGAGGACGCCGACCGCGGCGCGTCGGCGCCCGCCGACCGCGCGCAGGATGTCGAAGACGGCCCAGAGCGCGACAACCGCGAGGACACCGATATAGGCGTCCTGAACCAGGATCCAGCGGCCCGCCTTCCACAAGGGGATGAACTGGCCGACCAACGCCATCGAGTTCCAGTTGAACAGGTGGACGCGGCCGGTACGCGCGAAGATCTCGACGGCCCGGCTGAAGCACCAACTGTCGTTGTGCGGTATAGACAGGCTGCCGGTCCACGCCGAGACGAGAAACGGGAAGCCGATACCGATCGCCGCTGCGAACCCCAGAAGGATCAGCGTCGAGCGCTCCCAACCGCCGCGCAGCACACCCGTATCCGACTGCGTGTCCTCGTCCAAGACGGCGACAGCAGCGGTCCCCCGAAGCTGGAACACGCCTCACCCTCCCATGAGGCCCGACTTCGACACCACTGTTCGCTTCGGTCGCGCTGTGAGGCCGCACGCACACTGCCCACCAATGTGAACGTTCTCATCCCACGCGTCGAGGTGAGTATCCGATCGTCTCAGACCACTGTCAAGGGCCGCCTGCCGGTCCGGGGGCGGCTCGGCGTGGTGAATCACGTTGAAATCCGGGAAGTTGGTTCCGGACTATTGACAAAACCGCGCAAGAGTAATCACGATGCGACACGGTGACTCACCGCCGGTCGACCGCCCACCTCCGGCCCGGCGCGAGTATCCAAGCACCCTGCGACATCGCGGCACGCATCGATCCGCCGGCTGACAGGACCCTGATTCAGCACCGGCCGGCGGCCGATCCGCCGTGCCCCCGCCGGCATCGGCCCTGACGACCGGCGGCGGCGGTCCAACCGCGGTCCGCGTGCGGTCCGTCGCCTCATGTCTGCCGTTCGGCAGCGCATCACCGTGGCCGACCCGTCCCGAAAGGAAGATCGATGAGCGCAACCCGCACCCGACGATTCAGACGACTGTGGCCTCTTGCCCTCGCCGCACTGCTGGCTTCGATGTTCTTCGTCGCCGCCAGCCCCAGTCCCGCGCGCGCCGCGACGTCCACCACGATCTCCGTGAACGGTGCCGGCGGTGGGCGGACCTTCGACGGTATCGGTGCCATCAGCGGCGGCGGTGGCAACTCGCGGCTGCTGCGGGACTATCCGGCGGCTCAGCAGGCGCAGATCCTGGACTACCTGTTCAAGCCCGGCTATGGCGCCGACCTGCAGATGTTGAAGCTGGAGATCGGCGGTGACGCCAACTCCACGGACGGCTCGGAGCCGTCGATCGAGCACACCCGCGGCGTGATCAACTGCAACGCCGGGTACGAGTTCTGGCTCGCCCAGCAGGCCAAGGCGCGCAACCCCAACATCGCCTTCTACGGCCTGGCCTGGGCCGCACCGGGTTGGATCAACGGCGGGTTCTGGTCCACCGACACCATCAACTACCTCATCAGCTGGCTCGGCTGCGCCAAAGCCGACGGAGTCCCGGTGTCCTACCTCGGCGGCTGGAACGAACGCGGCTTCGACGCGAACTGGTACATCAACCTGCGCACCGCGTTGGACAACGCCGGCTACGGCAGCGTGAAGATCGTCGCCGACGACAGCGGCTGGGACGCCGCGGACGCCGCAGCCTCCAACCCCGCGTTCAACAACGCCGTGTCCATCTGGGGCGCGCACTACCCCTGCGCCGGCGGTGACGGCGGCAGCGCCGACACCTGCTCCAGCGATCCGGCCGCGCAGCAGAACGGCAAGCCGCTGTGGGCCAGTGAGAACGGATCGCAGGACATGAACACCGGCGCACCCGCGCTGATCCGCTCCATCACCCGCGGCTACATCGACGCCAAAATGACCAGCTACTTCAACTGGCCGCTGATCGCCGCGATCTACCCGAACCTCCCCTACGCCACAGTAGGTCTGATGACCGCCGGATCACCGTGGTCGGGTGCCTACTCGGTCGGCGCCAACACCTGGGCCACCGCGCAGGTCACCCAGTTCGCGCAACCCGGCTGGCAGTTCCTGGACGCCGGATCCGGTTACCTGGGCGGCACGGAGTCCAACGGCTCCTACGTCACCCTGAAGTCGACGAACAACACTGACTACACCACGATCATCGAGACGACGACGGCCAGCGCTGCCCAGACCGTCACCATCAACGTCAGCGGCGGCCTGTCCACCGGCCCGGTGCACGTCTGGTCGACCGACGTCACCAGCCCGAGCAGCGGCTCGGCCCTGGTCCACGCCCAGGACATCACGCCGTCGAACGGCTCCTACTCGCTGACCGTCCAGCCGGGGTACGTGTACTCGATCACCACGACGACCGGCCAGGGCAAGGGCACCGCGACGGCTCCGGCGAACGCCGCCCTCGCCCTGCCGTACAGCGACGACTTCGAGTCCACCGCGACCAACACCGAGGCCCGCTACTTCTCGGACATGCAGGGCTCGTTCGAGGCCCGGCCGTGCACCGACGGCCGTTCCGGGCAGTGCCTGCAGCAGGTCACCCCGGTCATGCCGATCGAGTGGCAGAACGACTCCGACGCCTTCTCCCTGCTCGGCGACCAGACCTGGTCCAACTACACCGTGCAGGCCGACGTCGACCTGCAACAGGCCGGCACCGCCGAACTGCTGGGCCGGGCCGGCACGCAGTCGCGGCCGCAGGGAAACCAGGACCTGTACAAGTTCCGGGTATCGGACACCGGGGCCTGGTCGATCGTCAAGAACTATGCCAGCGGCGCGGCCACCACCCTGGCCAGCGGCACGACCACGGCCCTGGGCACCGGCCGGTGGCACACCGTGGCCCTGGGCTTCCAGGGCACGCAGATCACCGCCACCATCGACGGCGGCACCGTGAGCACCGTCAACGACGGCACGTTCCTGTCCGGGCAGGTCGGTATCGGCGTCGTCGGCTACCAGACCGACGAGTTCGACAACCTCACCGTCATCCCGGGCAGCGGCACGGCCCAGCCCCCGACCGGGCCGATCACCTCCGGCATCGCCGGCAAGTGCCTGGACGACAACACCGGCTCCGCGGTCAACGGCACCAAGGTCCAGATCTGGGACTGCAACGGCAGCGGCGCGCAGCAGTGGACGTACACCGGCGGGACGCTCCAGATCAACGGCAAGTGCCTCGACATCACCGGGGCCGGGACCGCCAACGGCACCCTGGCCGAGATCTGGGACTGCAACAACGGCGGCAACCAGCAGTGGGAAGCCGTCGGCAACACGCTGGTCAATCCCTCGTCCGGCCGCTGCCTCGACGACCCGGCGTCCAACACCACCAACGGCACGCAACTTGAGATCTGGGACTGCAACGGCGGTCTGAACCAGCGATGGACGCTGCCTTCGAGCTGAGGCAGGCAGACCTGTGAACGTCGGTGCCGCGCGTACTCCCCCGTGGGCGGACGCGCGGCACCGACGCGCGGCACCGACGTCCGGCAGCGCCTCAGGTCGGAAGACGCCACCTGATGCCCTGCACGCCGGTCAGCAACGAGGTCCCGATGAGGTGGACTGTGTGATGGCTGTTGACCTCAAGGGCCGTCGTGGGACGGATCGGCTTGTACAGATCGCTTTGGACGAAGGCGTGACAGGCCACCGGCAGTGCGGCCGGATCGAAGACGATCTCCATGATGTACTGCTCGGTGCGGTGGCGTACCGCGTGGGCGAGCAAGGAGCTGGGCTCTCCGGTGGGATTGGTCCAGCGGTACTCCAGCAGCCAGGTTTCGTTCGCCTTCAGGCGCTGGCCGAATCGGAGTTCGGCGACCATCACCGGTTCGTGCGCGTGCCACCGAACGTGCCCGACCGTGCAGTTGGCGACGGCTTCGAGGTCGATGCGGTTCAGGTCCGAGCCCGGGTCGGCGAAGTGCCGCAGGACGTAGCCGTCGACGCCGTCGCGACGGGCTCTCACCACCATCCGTGACGCGATCCGCCAGATCTGCCCGGCCTCGTTGACCCAAGCGCGGTCGTGGTGCGACAGCACATCGACAGTTCGCTCGCGGGCTCCGGGCCACTCGTCGAGCAGCTCGCCCAGTGCACCGTGACGCTCGCTGAGCTCGGTGCGCGGAATGAGGTCGGTCAGCGTTTGACGGGGCAGTCCGAGTATCTCTTCCAAAGCCTGGACGGCGGGTACCGAGGCGGGCCGTGCCTTGCCGTGCTGCCAGTCGCCCAGAGTGGACACTCCGACCGGGTATCCGAGCGCTGCGAGACGTTTGCAGACCACCTGCAGAGTCAGCCTTTGGTGCCGGATCGCCGTGCGGAGCAGGTCATGGAAGCTCACCAAAGTACGGTCCGGAATTCCGGACCCATCGCGGACGGTCCCCTGGGGGCTAGGCATATATCGATCCCTGGTATCCGTGACTCGATCACACAGGAAGCACAAAATTCGAACGTTTATAAGCATGTATCTGAACGGGAGTAAACGCTACCGCACCAGGGCCGTCAAGAGACTCCGGACCTGACCTTCCGGCGCTACGCCGGCCGGAAGGGGGAGTGTAGACAGTCGTGCAGCGACCGTCCATATCCCTTAAGGCTCCGGATATTCGGATATTGCGACGGATCCCAGGCCGTCACAGGATTCCAACCAGCCTGTGAACGCCCGCCGATCCGGCCCGCCCCACGGAGGTCTGCCCATGTCACGTCGGCCCATGTCACGTCCATCGGTCCGGTACAGACTCGGCAGGCGCGCACGCCATGCCCTCGGCACGTGTCTGAGCCTGGCGCTCATCGTCACGGCCGCGCTCGCGGGGCCGCAGGCGGTGCGCCAGGCGTACGCGGCGGTCGCCGACCCCGCCAGCATCGTAAATACCCTGATAGGTACGCAGAACCACGGCGAGACCGTCCCGGGAGCGGCGACGCCCTTCGGGATGGTGCAGTGGAGCCCGGAGAACACGGCCGGGGACCAGACCCGGGAAGTGGAGCCGGGCGGGTACAGCTACGACTACACGAAGATCCGCGGCTTCAGCCTCACCCACCTGTCCGGCACCGGGTGCGCGGGTGCCTCGGGCGACATACCGTTTCTGCCGATCACCTCTTCGGTGTCCACGTCCCCCAGCTCGGACACCTCAGACGCCACTTACGCCAGCGCCTATTCGCATGCGAACGAGACCGCCACGGCGGGCTACTACAAGGTCGGGCTGGATTCGGGCGTGACGGTCGAGCTGAGCGCGACCACGCACACCGGAGCGGGCCGGATCACCTACCCGTCCGGCAGCCCGGCCTCGCTGCTGGTGCGCACCTCCAACTCGGAAGTGGGCAGCAGCGCGGCGGTCACCACCATCGACACCGCGGCGCGCACCATCAGTGGATCGGTGACCAGCGGCAACTTCTGCGGCTACATCAACCCGATCGACCAGCGCAGCTACTACACGCTGTACTTCGTCGCAGCCTTCGACCATCCGATGACCTCCACGGGGACGTGGAACAACGGCAGCGTCACCGCCGGCTCGACGAATGCCTCCGGCGGCACCGGTTGGGATTCCAACGGCTTCCCGGTGGCCGGAAACGGCTCCGGAGGCTATGTCACCTTCGACACCTCCGCGGGCGGCACCGTCGGTGTGCGGGTGGGCATCTCGTACGTCAGCCAGGCCAACGCCCAGGCCAATCTGGACGCCGAGAACCCCGCCGGGACCAGCTTCGACACCGTGCGGCAGCAGGCGCACGACGCCTGGAACACCGCGCTGAACCGGATCAGCGTCAGCGGCGGCACCGGTGACCAACAAGCCACGTTCTACACCGCCCTGTACCACTCCCTGTTGCATCCCAACGTGTTCAGCGACGTCAACGGCCAATACGTGGGCATGGACGAACAGGTGCACTCGGTCTCCGGGGCGCAGAAGGCGCAGTATGCCAACTTCTCCGGCTGGGACGTCTACCGGGACCAGGTGCAACTCGTCACTTTGCTGGAACCGGACGTCGGCGCCGACATGGCCCAGTCGTTGTACAACCAGGCCGGCCAGAACAACGGCGTGTGGGACCGCTGGACGCACAACCAAGGCGGCACCCACGTGATGACCGGCGACCCCGGTCACGCCGCGGTTTCGAGCATCTACGCCTTCGGAGGTACGAGCTTCGACGCCACCGGCGCCCTCGCGTCGATGGTGCACGCCGCCACCACGGTCACGCCCGACGATCTCAGTTCGGCCGGCTGGAACGTGATGGTGGTGGGCGAACGACCCTCGCTCGACAAGTACCTGTCGCTCGGCTACGTGCCCGCCGACAGCAACGCCTGGGGCGGGGCAGGGGAAACGCTGGAAGACGGGGCCGCCGACTTCGGCATATCCACCCTCGCCGGCCGTCTCGGCGACACCTCGACGGCGGCCACGTTCCTCAACCGGGCGCAGGGCTGGAAGAAGGTCTACAACTCGGCCAACGGCGGCTACATCCAGCAGCGCAACTCCGACGGCAGTTGGCCCTCGTTCAGCCCGGACACCGAGGACGGCTTCGCCGAGGGCAGCGCGGCGCAATACACGTGGATGGTCCCTTACAACGTCAACGGGCTGTTCACCGCGATGGGCGGCAACGCCACCGCGGCATCCCGGCTGGACCAGTACTTCCACAACGCGGACGGCACCTGGGCCCTGACCGGCGGCAACGGCACCACCTCCGACCTGAGCAACGAGCCGTCGATCGGCGACCCGTGGCTGTACGACTTCGCCGGGAAGCCGTACCAGACCCAGAACACCGTGCGGCAGGTGGTCGACACGCTGTGGAGCGACACCCCCGCCGGCATCCCGGGGCAGGACGACCTCGGCGCCATGTCGTCGTGGTACGTGTGGGCCGCGACGGGCATGTACCCCCTGGCTCCGGGCCGCTCCGAACTGCTGCTCGGCTCACCGCTGTTCACCCAGGTCGTCGTCCACCGCGGCAACGGCGTGACGATCACCGTCAACGCACCCGCGGCGGCGGCCGGCGCTCCCTACGTCCAGAGCCTCGACGTCAACGGCGCGCCGTCGACCAAGCCCTGGTTGCCGGAGTCGTTCGTCGCCAACGGCGGCACCCTCGACGAAACCCTCGGCACCAGCGCCAACACCTCGTGGGGCTCGGCCGCGTCCGACGCCCCGCCGTCCTTCGACACCGGTTCGGTTCCGAGCAACGACTTCTCGTTGGCGGTGGGTCCTTCGTCGGGTTCGGCGGTGGCTGGTTCTTCGACTACTGCGACGGTGACCACCGCCGTGGTGTCGGGGTCCGCGCAGTCGGTGTCGCTGAGCGCCGGCGGACTTCCCAGCGGCGCGACGGCCTCGTTCAGCCCGTCATCGGTGACCGCCGGCGGATCGAGCACGTTGACGATCTCCACCTCGCCGTCGACTCCTGCCGGCACATACGCGGTCTCGATCACCGGGTCTGCCCAGTCGGCGACACATTCGGCGACCTACGCGTTGACGGTCACCGGCTCCGGCGGCGGGATCTCGAACGGTCCACACACGCTGATCACCTCGGGTAAGGCGCTGGACGATCCGAACCACTCGACGGCCGCGGGTACGCAGCTGATCACCTGGGCCCCAACCGGCGGCGCCAATCAGAGTTGGGTGTTCACGCAGCAGTCGGACGGGTCATATCAGATCACGAACAGCGAATCGAACCTGTGCATCGATGTCTCGGGAGCGTCCACTTCCCCAGGCGCACAGGTGATCCAATGGACCTGTCACGGCGGGGCCAACCAGCACTGGACCGTCACAGCACTCGCAGGCGGCGGCTACACAATCGCCTCGCAGAACGGCGGACTGTTGCTGACCACCGCCTCGACGTCGGACGGATCGCTGGTGACACAACAGGCCAACACCGGCTCGGCCCTCCAACACTGGGCTATCAGCTAAGAACGCGGGCTACGTGACGGGGACTCACGGCCTCGCCGCCGACGCGGCGGTACTTGTCGGCACCACGGTTCTCAGTCCCGGTCTTTTGGGCCGCGGAGCGTGTGAGCAGCTCGGTTTCGCGGCGGGATCGGTGCGGTGAGACGAAGGTCTGGCACCGATCCGGCCGAGCCAGCCGTCGCGCCGGCTCGGGGACTCGGGGACTCGGGGTGCTGGACGCGCCGGACCTCAGCACGCGACGGTCGCCGCCCTGGCCGGTGACCACGTGCTGACGCCGGCCGGTGTGCGACGCCCGGCTACCTCACTGCGGTCAGGCGGTACTGGTGCTCAAGCAGCGGAGCCGCGGGCCGGTTGCGCGTGGCGGCTGCTGCCACAGGGGATACCGATCAGTCGACATCGAGATCCGGCCAATCCTCGGCCCGGTTCGGGGCCGACCTCCGTGCTCGCGCCTTGGCGTACCACTCCTGCGCCTCGGCTCGGCGTCTCGTTCTGTTCAGCACGTCGCCGAGCAGCTCCATCCAATCGGCTTCCAGGCGGTAAGTGTCGTGTCTGTGACTGGAGTCGAGAGCCTTGCGCACGTACGGCTCGGCCAGGTCGGAACGCTGGGTGCGGGTCAGTATTCGCGCGAGGTCGATGCAGGCGAGCGGGTCGGCATCAGCGCGGTCGGCGGCCAGCCGCAGGAAGTGCTCCGCGTCGGCCTGCCGGCCGTCTTGGCGGAGAAGCCATTCGGCGAGTTTGTAAGCGGCTTTCGCGTGACCCCCTTCGGCGGCTTGGCGGAGGTAGCGCTCGGCGTCCGATGTGGCGTCGTCCGAAGGCCGGCTGTCCCCCAGGCGCGTCGCGCCGATGAGGAACGCGGCGTGTGTGTGCCCTGATTCGGCAGCCGCTGTCAGATAGCGCTGCTCCTCAGGCGTCCAGGGATTTCTCTCCTCCGGCCAGACAGGCCTCAACCTTTCGTTGGCCGACAAGCGGGCGAGCGCCACCGCCGCGTCGGCGTGACCCGCGTCCGCCGCGCGGCGGAGATGCAGACGGGCGAGCTCGTACAGCCGCCGGGCCGATCGCAGGTGTATCCGGGTATTGAAATGGTCGCGCCGCAGCTCGACGTAGCGCTTGCCGAGCGCGTACGAGGCTTGCACGTCCCCGCGCTCGGCCACTTTCCGCAGCGATCTTCGCTTCAGAGGCCCCACAGCCGTGTTCTACCCGCGCACGAGGCGGACATGGATGAACGGCCCGCGAACCGCCTTGAAATGGAGCCGCGGCCGGTCACAAACCGCGGTCGAACAGTATGCGTTCTCGCCGGCGGACAGACCGCTCGGGCCGGTCAGCAGAAGCGGGCCGGGGTGGGCGCCCAGCAGGGCGGACCCATCGCGGTCGGATGGATCAGATAGCTGCGACCGTCGGACGCCCCGGTCTTCGTGACCGAAGATGCCGAGTCCCCCGGTCTGCGCCACGAGGTACTAGCGTCAATCAGAACCCACGGTGACCAGGCCGGATTCATACGCGAAGACGACAGCTTGAGCCCGGTCCCGCAGCCCGAGTTTGGTCAACAGGTTGCTGACATGGCTCTTCACCGTGTGCTCGCTGACCACCAACGCGGCCGCGATCTCGGCGTTGGAGCGGCCGCGCGCGATCTGCTGGAGTGTGTCCACCTCGCGTTCGGTGAGCTTGTCCACGTGCCTTCTCAGCGCCGGACGTGGTGTGCCGCGGCTGAGAGCGTCCTGGATCAGGCGCCGGGTGACGGTCGGGGCGAGTAGGGACTCGCCCGCCATCACGAGTCGGGCGGCGCGGACCAGGTCGTCGCGGCGGACGTCCTTGAGTAGGAACCCGCTGGCGCCGGCGCGCAGCGCGTCGTACACGTAGGCGTCGATGTCGTACATGGTCAGCACGAGGACTTTCGCGGCGGTCCGGCGGCAGATCTCGGCGGCGGCCGCGACGCCGTCGACGCCCGGCATGCGGATGTCCATCAGGACCAGGTCCGGGTGGAGTTCCACCGCCTTGTCGATCGCCTCCTGGCCGTCGGCCGCCTCGGCGACGACGGTGATGTCCTCGTGGGCGTCGAGGATCATGACGAAGCCGCTGCGGAACAACTCTTGGTCGTCGGCGACGAGTACGCGCATTCAGCTATCCGATCGGCAACGTGACGGCGACGGTGAAGCCGCTCGGGTCGATGGCCAGGGTCCCTCCGCATGCTTCCACGCGTTCGCGCATCCCGGTGAGGCCGTGCCCCTCACGCAGGCTCGGTGCGCCGTGGCCGTCGTCGCTCACCTCGATGCTCAGCATCCGGTCGTGCCAGAGCAGGCGTAGCCAGGCGGTGCGTGCTTCGGCGTGGCGGAGGGTGTTGGTCAGGCACTCCTGAATGACGCGGTAAGCGGCGATGTCCACCGCGGACGACGTGCGCAGCCGGGTGCCGACTTCTTCGGTGCGCACGTCCAGACCGGCTTGACGCACCCGCTGGACCAAGCTGGTGAGCGCGTCGAGCCCGAGCCCGATCTCGCCGCGCAGTGCGCCGAGCAGCACCCGAAGCTGCCCGATGGCTTCCCGTCCGGTCGCGGAGATCGCCTCGAACGTCGCCTCGGCCTTCGCCGGGTCGTCTCGGACGACCAACGGCCCGGCCTCGGCCTGCACGGTCATGAGTCCGACCGAGTGGGTGACGATGTCGTGCATGTCGCGGGCGATGCGGGCGCGCTCCTCCGCGGCTGCGAGCGCGCGCTCCTCCGCCATCCGCCGGGCGCGCTCCGCCTCCGCGTCGGCGTGCGCCCGCCGCGCCCGGGTGCCGACGCCCAGCGCGTACGCGGCCACGTACTCGGTCGTGACGGCGCGGAAGGTGTCCAGATCGTTGTGCGGCACCGCCAGCGAGACGGCCACGCCGCCGGCCAGCAGCACGATACCGACGACGCGCCACGCCGGCCGGGCCAGCTCCGCGAACGTGTAAGTACACACCAACGGCCCGTACGGGGCCAGCGACAGCGGCTCGCCCGGGGCCGCGTGGTCCGCGAGATCCAGCACCATGATCGCGAGCCCCACCACGAGGCATACCGGGAGGAGCCAGACGCGTCGCCACAGCACCGGGACCGAGCTCAGTACGGTCAGCACCACGGCCCACCACGGCTGGGTACGCGGTACGAACGCGGGCACGAGCGCGGCGGCGGTGACCACGGCGGCGACAGCCGCGTCGACACGCGCGACCCGTATCGCCGCCCCCGCCGACACTCTGCTCTCCCACGCTAGGAACTGCCACGGCCCCGGTCTCACCACGGCCAACCTACTGCGCCGCGGTCTCAGGCGTCGGCGCGGTTCGCACCGCCAGCTGCTCTGATCCGCCGTGCGGCGTACCTCGACGCCCCGCGCGGGACCTGCCGACATACGCGACGGCGATTCCGGCGAGGAACAGGACGACGCACGTCCACGCGAACCAGTCACCGAAGCGCGCGTACAGCGTGGACGAAGCAGGCGACGGCAGCCAGGCGGTGACCGAGACCATCGACGGGCCGGACGTTCGCGCCTCGGCGGTCACGCGGCCATAAGGATCACTCACGGTCAGCGCGCCCTGCCTCGCGGCACGTACCACGGTCATGCCATTCTCGATGCCCCGGGCGATCGCCATCCTGCTGTGCAGCCACGCGTCGTCGGAGAAGTCCCACGCCGGCACGAAGAGCGTGCTGGCGCCGTGACTCCGGTAGTCGCGTACCAGGTTGGGGAAGTCGAGGTCGAAGCAGACGGCGAGCGCCCAACGGTCCTGCCGGCCGGGAAGGAAGGCCTGACTGTGCCCCGCGGTCAAGTCGTCCTCCACACCGGTGACGAGGTGCTGCTTGAAGTAGGTGACCGGGGCGCCCCCGTCAGCCGGGAGGTCGATCGCCGCGTTGAAGAATTGATTGTCCCGCTTCAGAATCAGCCCGACGACGATGTCGAAGTGTCGCTGTTGCGCGAGGCGCGACAACGGGCCGGTGAGCGTGGGAAGGCTCGTGTCGTCGGCGGTGAAGGCCTTCTCCGGAAGGACGACGACCCGGATGCCCTGTGCGGAAAGCGCCTGAACGCCGCCCACGTAGGCGTCGAGAAGATCGTGGCCGGCGGCCGATTCGACGGGCGTCGGATCGATCTCGCGGTCACTGGCCATCAGGGCCACACGCTCTCCGGTTTGCGGGTGCGAGGAGTGCAGACGCCACGCGCCGTAGCCCAACGCGACGGCCAGTACCGCCGTCGCAGCGACGGCCGGCTGCCACCGGCGCGCTCGCGTCTGCCTCTGCTCCCGCGCCCGGCCCCAGCCCTGCGGTGCGAACACGGTCGCAGCCGCTGCCGGCACCAAGAGCACGAGGAAGGTCACGCCCCATATCCCGGTGACCGAGATGATCTGGAACACGGGCAGGACGCTCGCCTGGGTATAGGCCAGGCTCCACCACGCGCCGAACGGTGCCGCTTGCGACATCACGAGCTCCACCGTGACCCAGGCCGCCGGAAAGACGACGGTCGCCAGGAGCGGACGCCGTTGCCCGATCAGGGCGCGCGCGAGCAGCACCACGAGCCCGAACAGCAGCGCCGAGCCCCCAATGATCAGCACCGCCACCGGCACCGGAATCTGCACGGTGTCGACGAAATAGCCCCACATCGCCGACTCACCGCCCAACCACGCGGCGACCGCGAGCCCGAAGGCAGCACGCCGGCCCACCCGAGGCGCCATCAGCAGCACCGGAAGCGGCGCGAGCCAGGTGAGCCAGGGCACCGGCCGCAGACCGGTGCTCAGGAAGAACAGGATGGCCGACCCCGCCGCGGCCCCGATCGCCGTAGCTGCCAGCCGATGGTTCGACTTCACTGAGACGTCTCCTCTCCAAAGGAATCGCCTCAGTGAACGGCGCGCTCTCTGGTACCCGCATCGCCGCTACGAGCGAACTAGGCATCGTCCGTAGGGACTACTGCGGGCTGGGTAGCGCGAAGAAGTGCAGCGTCTGGTTGAACGTACCTGAATCAGGGGTCGGATAACCGGTCGCAGCCCGGCCGCTGACCGAGGTGAAAGAATCGCCGGGCGCTGTCAGGCGCCCGGCGAATTCGCCCTACCGCGTTGTGCGCGCGACTAGAACTGCGAGATCCGTGGCTGCGGAACGTGTCGCTGGCAGCCGCAGAACACACCGTGCCGATCCAACGGCGTCGGGGCTAGTGAGCAAGCTCAGAGGCGATCGCCTTGTCCCAGATGGGCGACTGCACGAGCTTGGTGACCTGGTCCTGGGTGAGCGCGAGTTCGGAGGCCGGCGTGGCGCCCTTCTCCATCGACACGTTGATCTCGAAGATGTCGACCTTGGTGCCGTCGGAGCGGTACCAGGCGACGTCGAGCAGCTTCAGCCCCAGGCTGCCGGTTCCGGACGGGTTCTCGATCACCAGGTGTGAACCGTCGGGCAGGTCCTTGACGGTGACTCCGGGCTCCGAGCCCGTCAGACCCGACGCGGCCCAGGAGGAGCGGGAGACTTCCACCAGGACGTTGCCGACGCCGGCGCTGTAGCCGATCTTCAGCCTGGCGTACGCGCCGGTGTGCGGGCCGGGCGCGGCGAAGGCGGCGCCCGAACCGGTCAGATCCGCGTCCGTGCCACCCCTGGACACGACGTCCTCGCTGGTGACGCCGTACGGCGCGATCCCCTGCTCCAGCCACTTCACCATGTCCTCGCCGCTCACCGCCGGAGCCGCTGGCGGCTGCCCGGCCGCACCCGTCGCGGGCGAGCCGGCGTGGGATCCGGCGAAGCTGCCGGCGCCGACGGCCACGGCCGCGCCGACCGCCACCAGACCCAGCGCCGAGCCGCCGACAGCCCGCACGCGGGTGCGGCGCCGCCCGTCGCCGACGATGGCGCCGTACGGGGCGCTCCCCGGGAAGAAGTCCTCGGCCGCGTCGTTCAGCAGGTCCCGCAGACCCGTTTGCATCGTGCTGTCGCTGTGTTCTGTCATGGTGTTCTGACTCCCATCATGAGATCTTCGGGGGCGGCGGCGCGCAGGGCCGGATGCAGCCGGAGCTTGGCCAGGGCGCGATGCGTCTGGCTCTTCACGTTTCCGACGGAGCACCCGAGGACCTCGGCCGTCTCCAGTTCCGTAAGGTCGGACCAGAAGCGCAACACCACGATGGAACGCTGCTTCTTCGTCAGATCTTGGAGCGCGGCCACCAGCGCGCGCCGCTGTTCGATCTGTTCCGTGGCGTCGGACGTCGCACGTTCCGGCAGTTCGCCGAGGTGCTCGACGACGCGCCGCTTCCGAAAGCGGCCGGCGTTGCAGCGCAGCATGATCCTGTGGACGTAAGCGTCGGGGCTGTCGCTGGCACGAACCCGGTTCCAGCCCTGGAACGTCCTGGCCAGCGTGGCCTGGGCGAGATCCTCGGCGTGCTGGCGGTCGCCGGTCAACAGGTAGGCCGTCCGGACCAGTCTGGGCCACCTCGCGACGACGAACTCGTGGAACTCGGCCTCGCGCGCCTGTCGGCCACCGCCACCGCCACCGTCCGGCGGTGGTGCTTCGCGACGCTTACCCTGTTCGTTCTTCATTCGGTCCCTCCTCACCTAGGAAGTGGACCGACGGGCCGCGAAGGGTTGTCGTTAGCGGAAGAGTTCTTCGGCGGCTAGTACGGCGACGGCGCCTGATCCGGACGAAGCCACCGGCAAATCAGATTCGCCTCACTGAACACTGAGGCGAATCTGATGCCTGACATCCTTGTCGCACACGAAGACGTTCAGCGACCCGCCCCGGCCGACCACCACCTGGGTCGGCACCGACGCGTCATACGCGTCCGCGGTCGCCCGGTCCTCCAGCGGGATCCAGCTCATCGTGCCGCCGTCCCACTCGCTGCTGGCGATCCGCACCAGCAGCGACATCGGATCGCCGCACTCGCACAGCAGCCGGGCCGGACCGGTCACCGGCCAGGCCGCGAAGCCGCCGGTCTTCCAGCCCGGGGCCACCGAGAGGTCGGTCGAGTAGCGCGGCGCGTCGTCGTCGTCCCAGTCCTCCCAGTCCTCCAGCCGGTCCCGCAGCCGGTCGGGAAGCAGTTCGATGTCCTGGTGCTCGGTCACGCGCTCCGGATTGAGCGCGCACGGCTCCGCGACGTATCCCTCGTACCCGACGGCCACCGGCAGCGGCGGTTCCCGCAGGACGTCGCCGACGTCCTCAGCCCGCCGCCAGACCACCGTCAGCAGTGGCTCGTACCCGGTGGCTCCGTGCGCGTCGTAGGGACACCACAGAAGCTGAAGCAGATCGGCGTCGTCCGGCCACGGCAGGTCCGGCACATCGCGCGCGTACACCTGCGCCAGGGGAAGCAGCGACCTGTAGTGCTCCGTCTCCGGCGCCTTGACGCTCTTACGGCCCAGCGTCCGCAACAGCTCCTGCTCGGCCTCGTCAGGCCCCTGACGCGCCCCGGGCGCCGGGACCCTGGTCCACGCATCGGCGAGCAGCCGCCGGCGCTCCCTGATCTCGCTGATGAGCGCCGCACGGCCGTAGCGATGCTCCTGCGGACACGTCGGCCAGGCCTCGTCCGCGGGCCACAGCAGCGGTCCGCCGACGGAACTCTGTGACGCGTCGACGACCGCCGGCCGCGGATGCAGGCGGGTTGCCGTGGCCCGGAACTCACTCAACTGCGGGAAGACCGCTTCGATGTCCAACGGCCTCGCCGGTGTGGTCCGAGCCACGACAACCCTCCATCACTTCGTGCTAGTCGACTACTTGGCTATCACTTGACTACTACTTGGCTACGGAAGGTTGGGAACCGCAGTCCTCACCCCCGCGGCCGGGTTGTCCAGGAATCCAGACATCGTAGAGCCGCCGGCTCCGACTCCGCTGAACTCCAGGCTGATGGGAATGGGGTTGGTGCCCGCGTACACGGGTTTCACCGAGTATTGCACCGACCCCTCGGCCTTCACCGTGTCGTACACCCACTGCTCGAACATGTCCCGCATGAGCGGCGAGTTGGTCGGCGTCTGTTCCAGGGTCACCAGGTTGTACTTCGAGTACCGCCCGACCCCGCGTCCGCCGAGACGTCCGGCCAGCAAGTGGCCGCGCGCCTCGTTGAACAGCGTCCCGTTGCCGCGCCATCCGGGAGTCCGCCGGGAACCGGCCTCGGACCCCTTGTTGAGCATGTCCCGGGTCACCATCGCGTCGATGCCGGTGGGCCGCTTCAGATCGTCCAGGGCGCCGTAACGCACCTGGCCGTTCCAGTCGTACTGGTCACCGCCGCAGTTGTGGACCAGGACCGTTGTACCGCCGGCCTCGACGTAGAAGTCGTGGTCGCCGGGGACCGTCAGGTCCCACATGTCGCCGTCGGACTTCGCCGGGGTGAGGCCGCCGACCGCGGTGACGGCGCTGCCGTCGTCCGTGGTGAGCTGGTCGCCCTTGGGCAGCTTGGCGGCCTCCACCCAGTTCTTCCGGGTCTTGTCGAAGAACAGGTGGTGCGCCGTGGTGTGGACGACCTGGTCGCCCTTCGCGGTGTGAACCGTGAGGTCGTACAGGTCGGTGTCGTGGTTGACCAGGACTTCGGAAGCGGTGCTGTCCTTGGTCTTGCCGGTGGCGGTGTCGGTCGACTTGACCTTGTCGCCGGCCTTCATCTGGCTGATCGGCTTGGTGCTGCCGTCGGCCAGCTGGACCTGGGTGTCCGCGGTGAAGCTCTGGCCGCCGCACTTCGGACCGCCGAAGGCGCCGAACACCGCGCCGAGGGCGCCGGAGAACGCCGTCGCCTCGGCCAGCCCGCTGAACGAGCACTCCGCACCGACCGCGCAGCCGACGCCGTAGCTCGCCGCCCCGCCCGCGGCGTTGGACAGGCCGCCGGCGGCCCAGCCCGCCATGGTCTCGGGCAGCAGGACGGCCACGCCCTCGGCGACCGCGCCGAAGACCGCACCCTCCCCCGCCGCCGAGGCGAAGGCACCGCCGGAGCAGGCGCTCCCGCCGGTCTCGGCGCAGGAGACACCCTGGGCGGCCACGGTGCCGGCGGCACCGCCGACCACCGCGCCGGCCAGGCTCGCGACGCCCGCGCAGATCGCGATGCCGGCGCCGGCCGTCTCCGCGTCCAGCAGGGCGTTGCAGACCCCGTACCCGATGGCCTTGCCGACCCAGCCGCCGATCACGCCGCCGCCCGCGCCGCCCAGCCAGCTCAGGAAGCTGTGGCCGTCCTGTTCCACGTTGCTGATCGGGTTGCCGCCGGCGAAGCCGTACCGGCTGCCGCCGGACAGGCCCGCGTCGGCGCCGGCCCCGTTGTAGGAGTCACGACTGACGAACCGGTTGATGTTCGGGTCGTAGCTCCGGGCGCCCATGCTCAGGTTGCCGGAGGTGGTGGAGATCCGCGCCGAGTTGAACCGGTAGGCGTTGAACGGGAACGCGGTCGGGCTGGCGCCGACGGTGTCGGTGCCGGAGTCCAGATTCTTGTCGTCGACACCGTAGGCGGTGTAGCCGTAGGTGCCCGTGGTCGAGCCGGTGCTGTTGGTCAGCGCCTCGACATCGGCGTGCTGGTTGTAGGTGTAGTACTCGGTCTGGTCGGTCGCCGGGGCGTTGTTCGGATCGTGGTTGAGCAGCGCCAGCCGCTCCCCGTTCGCCGAGTAGTCGTACGTCTTGGTGATGGTGTCCGCGGCGGTTCCGGCACCGCCGGCACCGGCCGGGATGCTGACGGTCTCGTCGGCCACCGTGCCGCTGGTGCCCAGGTAGTCCAGCTTCTCCGACTGCGACGTGGCGCTGCCGGGGTTGATCGCCTGGCTGACCGCCCGGTTCAGCGAGTCGTACGCGGTGGTCGTGGTGTTGCTGGTCTGACCGCCCGAGCCGTCACTGGTGATCGACGTCTGGGAGGTGAGGTTGTCGAAGCCGTCGTAGCTGTACTGCTGGCTCACCGTGCCGCTGAGCTGGAACAGCCCGTTGGCGACGTCGTGCAGCCGGCCCAGCGTGTCGTACTGGTAGATGCCGCCGGTACCGGCCTGCGGGGTCGCGGCGTACAGCCGGTCCCGGTCGTAGGTGAAGTCGGTGGTGGCGTTGGCGCCGCTGGTCGGGTCCTTGAGGGTCTGCTCCTCGATGTTCCCGGCGCTGTCGTAGATGTACTTCTGGTCGTCCTTGCCGTTGGTCTCCGAGGTGACCTGGTTGTTCGGGCTGTACGTCAGGATCGAGTCCTGAGACAGTGTGCCGCTGCCGGCGTTCTGGACCGCGGCCTTGTCCTCGGTGACGTTGTTGTTGGAGTCGTAGCTCAGCAGGTGCGAGTCGACGGTGGTGCCGGTCGAGGTCGCCTCGATGCTGCCGGCCAGGGTGCCGTCGTAGTTGTAGCTGTTGGTGACGACGTTCTTGTTGTCTTTGGTCTCCGTGCGCAGCTGGCCGTTGGGGTAGTACATGTAGCCGGTGACCAGCGGCGCGCCGCCGTTCTGCGTGTCCGTGACCTGCGACAGCTCGTTCAGCGCGTTGTGCACGAAAGTGCCGCTGGACTGGTCCTGGGTCTGGGTGTCCAGGTTGCCGGCGGGGTCGTAGTGGTAGGTCAGGGTGTGGACGGCGGTGCCGGCCTTCTTCTCCACCAGCTGGGTGAGCTTGTCGAGGTTGTTGAAGGTCGGCGTGTAGTGGTCGAACTGCGCGTTCGGCGAGCCGTCCGCGATGTCCGACAGGTTGCCGTTGGCGTCGTAGGAGTAGCTGAAGGTGTCGGCCTGGGTGGTTCCGGTGCCGCAGTCGGTGCACACGATCTTGACCGCGTCGGCGATGTTCCCCGAAACCCCGGGCACCAGCTGGATGGACTGGTTGCCGTTACCCGTGCCGGTGCCGGCGCCCGCGCTCAGCGAGATCGTCGCACCCTGGTTCAGCACCTGCCAGGTGCCCGCGTTCTTGGTCTGGTCCAGGGCGCCCAGCGAGTGGCTGACGCCGCCGCTGTCGATGAAGTTGTACACGGCACCGCCGGCGCCGGCCTTCGAGTCCCAGACGTAGACCTGGTAGTCACCCTTCTGCGGGACGGCGAGGTTCCAGGTGAAGTCGCCGGATCCGCTGGTGTAGTAGGTCGAACCGTCGTAGCCGCCGCCGGCCGCGCCCGCGTTCCACCCGCTGGTGCTGGTGTTCCACGAGTCGGCGGTGACGATCTGGTCCTGCCAGCCGTCCGGCAGGCCGGTGTCCTTGTAGCTCTGCAGCGAGCCGTCCGGGTAGTAGCCCCAGTTCAGGTACCGCTGGCCGCCGCTGACGCCGGCCACTCCGCCGGTCGTGTCGCCGCTGTCGGAGCTGGCCACCTCGCGGGTGACCTGCTGCCCGGCGGCGTTGTAGTCGTAGGAGGTGGTGATGTGGAACGGGTCGCTGGAGCTCTGCGTCCAGCCGTTGTCGAAGTAGGTGTAGGCGGTCTTGGCGTCCTCCGGGCTCCCCGGGGTGATGCCGTTGTAGGCGTTGGCCTTCCGGAGCCGGTCGACGCTGGTGACCCGGCCGGCGGTGTCGTAGTGGTAGTCGGTCTCGGGCTGCTGGTCGGCCTTGTACAGGGCGTCGGTCGGGTCGAATGCGCCGAGCACCTTGGACACCCGGTTGTCCGGGTCGTACTGCGTCGAGGTGGTGAACGGGCCGGTCGCGCCGGTGCTGCCGGCGGCCACCCCCTTCGGGGAGATCACCGCGACGTTGTTGCCGGCCTGGTCGTAGACGTACTGGGTGTCGTCGTACTCGGTCGCGGTGCCCGACGGGTTCATCGCGTGCGGCACCTGGACCTGGGTGACCTGGCCGTTGGCGTCGACCGTGTAGTTGACGGTGGTGCCGACCTGGTCGGTGGTGGAGAGCTTGACGCCGTCCAGGTCGTAGGCGATCGACGTGGTCGCGCCGGCCGCGTCGGTGGTGCCGGTGACCTGGTGGTCGACGTCGTACGCGGTCTGCGAGACGTTGAGCCGCGGATCGGTGACCGTGACCTTGTTCCCGACGGTGTCGTAGCCGTACTGCGTCTTGTCCCCGGCCGCGTCGGTGCTCCAGTCCACCTCGTTGACCGGGTCGAAGTGGGTGGTCGTGGTGTAGGTCGGCGGCGAGGCGGCCGGGTTGCCCAACGGTTCGGTGACCGAGGTGCGGTTCCCGTTGGCGTCGTAGCCGTAGGTGGTCACCCGGGCCGCGGTGCCGTTGTTCGGCGGCGCGGTCACGGTCAGCGGCTGGTCGTCCTTACCGTAGGCGGTGGTCATGACCGCGCCGGCGGTCGACGCGCCGGTGTAGATCGGCGCGGAGACCTGGGTGACGTTGTCGTTCGCGTCGTACACCGGCGCCGCGGTGGTGATCGTCGTCCCGCTCGTGGCGTCCTTGGGCGACACCGAGTCCAGCGGACGCAGGAACACGTCGTAGTGCTCGGTGGAGGTGTGGCCCAGCGGGTCGGTGGTGGAGGTCAGCTCACCCCGGGAGCCGTAGACGTAGCTCGTGGTGTTCAGCAGCGCGTCGGTGACCGTGCGCGGCTGGCCGGTGGGCTCGGGGAACTGGGTACTCGATCCGGAGATCGTGTAGAAGCGGTTGTAGGTGGTGGTGTTGTTGTCCGCGTCCTTGACGCTCGCCACCTGGCCGTACATGTCGTACGTGTACGTGGTCAGGGAGGAGTTCGCCGGAGCGCCGGAGGCGGTGCCGTCCGGGGCCTGAACGGTGGCGACGTTCCCGGCGTAGCCCGCCGTCGCGACGTAGCCCGGATCGGTCGGGTTGAGCGGGTAGTAGGTGTAGTGGCTGCGGCGCCCCATCGGCGACGTGGTGTCGGTCAGCCAGGCGACGTGCCCGGTCAAGGGGTCGGTGCTGACCGTCGTGGCGTAGGTGTAGGCGGTCGCGGCGGTGTTGTTCTTGACCGCCAGCGCGTCCTTGTACCAGTTGGGGAAGCCGGTGTTCAGGTTGTAGTTCCACTGGGAGTGCGCGCCGTTGTCCTCCGTCACGTCGGTGACGTTGTTGTCGGTGTCCCAGCCGATGGTGGTGGTGCTCGCGTGGCCGTTCACCGCCGGGTCCACCGAGCTGGTCAGCCGGCCGAAGCTGTCCGTGTCGTAGACCCAGTCGGCCTGCTTGGGATCGGTGACGGTCGCGCTGTTCCCGGAGGTGCCCAGGGTGTAGGCGAAGGTCGTGGTCTGCGAGTCCCGGTTGGTCACTGATTTCGTCCACCACTTGGTGGCCGAGGACGTCGGGTAGTAGATCAGGCCCGTGCCGTTGCCGCGCGGGTCCTTCACCGAGACCAGCTTGACGTTCTTCATGCCCTGCGTCGCGTCGTAGCTGAACCCGAAGGTCTTGGCGATCGGGGTTCCGGCGCCGTCCACCATCTGGCCGAGCAGTCCGTTGCTCGTGTAGTAGAGGTCGATGGTCCGGCCGGAGATGTCGGTGATCGACTTGACGTGGTCGATGATCGCCGGGTCGGTCAGGTTCGTGCCGGGGACCAGCGAGCCGGTGGTGGGGTCGACGGAGGAGTAGCTGTCGCCCTTGTTGTAGTAGGAGAGCGTCAGCGTCTGGTTGTGCAGCGGGTCGGAGATGTAGTCGAGGAACTCCTCGGGCTTGTTCTGCGACTGGCGCTGCGTGTAGCTGAAGTCCGCCTCATTGCCGTTGGCGTCGATCTGCGCGGTCGGGTAGCCCTCGCAGTCGAAGTAGTACGTGGTGCGGTCCGGCCGGGTCATGCTCCAGGCCCGGGCGTTGGTGTCCTGCGGCTTGCAGGCGGTGCCCTGCAGGAACAGGTGCACGCCCGGCGGGGAGATCCACTCGGTCTTGTTGCCGTCGTTCGGGTTCGGGCCCCACTTCCACTGGTGGGCGTTGCCGGTGCCGTCGACCATGACGATCGACGTCGGGTTGGTCTGCGGGTGGAACTGCAGGTTGCTGCCCAGACGGATCGGCGCGGACGCCTCGATCGACCAGCCGAACCCGGTGGTGGTGTCCATCGTGGACATCGAGTTGTACGACAGGCCCAGCGTCGTGCTGAAGCCGACGGACGGGTTGTTGATCAGCTCGTCGTTCCACACCGTGTTGCCGGAGGCGGTGTTCGAGTACAGGGTGCCGCCCGAGCCGGTATCGGTGGTGGTGTACGGGTAGAACTTCTCCAGGCCCAGCTGGTTGTTACCGCTGGGGTCCACCGACACCTGCTGCTGGAGGGAGCCGATCCCGCCGGTGCCGGCGGCCATGGCGGCCAGGCCGGAGGAGTGGTAGGCGGTGTTCGCCTTCGTGACGCCCTGCGCGGTGGCGAAGGTGCCGCCGGAGGACAGGTACACCCCGGTGGACTTGTTGTACATGTCCCACGCCAGCGTGGCGCCCTCGGCCTGGTTGCCGTCGGTCGGCGTCGGCGGGGTCACCTGCGCGTTCAGCGTGACGGTGCCGGCCGGCGCGAGGTCGGACGGCAGCGCGGTCTGCAGCTGGCTGGTACCCGTGACGTCGGTGCCGTCCGGCAGCAGCCAGTGGTAGGTCAGCACGTCGTTCGCGGCCGTCCACGCGGTCGCGGTGGTGTTGTTGATCGTCACCGGGACGCTGTAGGTGGTGCCCGGGTTCATATCCGTCGGGGTGGACGGCGCGTAGTAGGTGGACCCGGTCGAGCTGTCCAGGTAGGTCACGACCAGTGTCGGGGCCAGCGCCGGCTCGGCGGTGGCGGGACCGGCGAAGATCGTGCGTTCCTGCGGCGCGGTCGAGCCCTCGGCGGCCTCCTTGACCAGCAGGCCGTCAGCCGTGCTCGGGGTGTTGACCCAGCCCTGGACGATACTGGTGGCGTCGAAGTTGCGGCGGTTCGGATCGTTGGTGAAGGTGTTCAGGGTGCCGTCCACCGCGCCGATGTCACCGCCGGGCGCGGTCCACGCCGTTCCGGTGGCGGCGCTGTTCCACGTCGCCTGAGTCCCGGTGAACGGCTTGGTCAGCGGATGCAGCTCATACACCGCGCCGCTGGTGTTGGTGGTGGTCGTCTCCTGCCACAGCTTCAGATGCGCGTCCAACACCGTGGACCCGGACGGCACCGCCGTCAGCGCCGGGAAGTTGAAGACCGAGCGGGTGATGCCGTAGGTACCGGAGTTGTCGCCGACCTCCAGCCACGGCTGCGGCGTGCCGGCGTTGCTCAGAGTATTGAGAACCGTGGTGGGCTCGGTCGAGGACAGCGTGGTCGCCGACCGCGCCGGGATGAGAAGGGTCGTGCGGCCCGCCTCCGGCAGCCGGACCACGGTCGTCGGCCCCGATATCAGCGCTCCGGACTTGGTCTTGACCACGACCATGTAGTAGTAGGCGTTGCCATACGGGTCGGAGTTGTTCGCCGGGGTCGGCACCGCGGTGGAGTCGACGAAGCTGGTCTGGCTCGATGAGATCGGCGAGATCTCGGTGCCCGCGGTCGGCGTGAACGTCTGGTAGATGCTGCGGTGCACCTGGTACTCGGCGATGTCGTTCGCCGAGTTGCCGGTGGTGTTGCTGTAGGCGGGCCAGGACAGTTCCGCGCCGGTGGAGTGGATGACCGTCGGGGCGTTCACGGTGACGCCGGGAACCCCGTAGGTGAGCACCAGCTTCGGGTAGTTCTTGACTTCGCCGCCGTAGTAGTAGCCCGAGCCCTCGTAGCGCGGGCCGCCCTGCCCGAGCGTGGCCTCGTTGGTCGCCTTGAGCACGAACCCGTTGTTCGTCAGCGTCCCGTTGAGCCAGGACTGCACGGTCGAGGTGACCGGGAAGTCGTTCCACACCGCCAACTGATTCGCCGTCATCTGCGACGTGCCGGCCACCGAACCACCGATCGTGGAGGCGTTGCTCCACGTCGCCGTCGTCGGATCCCACGCCGCGTTCGCCGCCAGCGCCTGCATCGGCACTGTATTCGTACCGGTGGTGAACGTCTGGTCGTAGTAGAGCTGCAGGTCCGCGGAGGTGAGCGTGGTGCCCGCGGGCACCGTCGGCAGCGCGAACTTGATCAGCGAGCGGGCCGCGCCGGTCGCCGTGGTGCCGACCGACAGCCGCCAGGAGGTGTCGTAGTTCGTGGTGGCGCCGTCGGCCAGGATCATCACGTTGGCCGCGGTCGCCGAGGTCGAGGAGACCACGATGGTCGGATCGACCGTGACCGGGTAGACGCGCGCCTTGTCCGCGAGCCACGACGCGTCCGGGGTGACCGTCACGTGCACGGTCCCGGAGGCCGCGTCGAAGGTCATCGCCTGGGAGACCTTGGCGCTGTAGGCCAGGCCGTAGGGCGAGTTCACGTCCGGCTTGCTGTCGGACATGTAGGGCGCGGGGATCACGAACGCCGGGTTGGCCGACTCGGACCCGTAGAAGGCGATCGCGCCGTCGGCGAGCTGCTTGGGGGTGAACCCGGAGACCTTGAGCGAGAAGGAGTAGGCGGGGCCGGACGCCGGCGCCTTGGCCAGGACGATCTTCTCGGCCACACCGTCCGGACCGGTCTGGTAGGACAAGTCGGTGCCAGGGAGCGCGTTCGCATACGTCGCGGTCTCGCCGGAGACCTTCGGCGCCGAGACCGTCGCGCCGTCCAGCCCCATCTGGATGGAGCTGGAGCCCTGCTCCATCCGGATCAGCGATGAAGCGCTGGAGCCGAAGTAGGTCTGGAACGTGTTGCCGGTGGCACCCGCGACGTAGCCGGCATGACTCAGGGGCTTGACAGACGTGTCAATGCTCTGCCACTTGCCGTGGCTGTCCCGGTAATGGACCGGGACCGCCGACAGCTCCTCCTGCACGCTGCCGTCGGACATCTTGTAGAACGACGCGTTCGCCGTCCGCTTGTCGGTCAGCTCCGAGACCCGCTTCGCATGCGGATCAGCCTTCACCAGCGGCGCGTCCTTGCCCTTCGGCGACTTCCACCCCGCCACCGGCGCCGGCTTCGGAGCCGGAGTCGACTTCCAGTTCCCGTCACCGAGTGGCTGGATGTGCGGTTTGGGCCTGGGTGGTGTCGGGGGTGAGCCGGCAGCCGCCGGCAGCCCCGACATCCCGACGGTCAACAGCGTCGACACCGAAATCCATGACACCCAACGAATCAGCCGACTCACGCGCAGTCCTCCCCGGTCGCAGTGCAGCGGTGATCCAATCACCGCTATGCACAACTACGCGCGGGCGCTCCCAGATATAACATCAGGCCCCTGACCAGTGCCGAGGAACACAGAACCCGGCCAGCGCCGGCAGTGACCACGCCGGAGGCCGCCGCGGCGCTGTAACGCACGGCCGCATCAAGACACTGAGCCCTCTGAGAACGGGACCGGTGGCAACCACGCCCGCTCTCGTGTCAGCGACCGATTCGAGGAGCCGTCCGTGGAAGTCACCAGCGAGAGCGTCGCCATCCGCACCCTGGTCGAAGTGGTGAAGTCCTCCATCTGCGAGGTCCAGGGTGCCGCGGAACCGCGCGCCGGAGAGCTGGTCGCGGCGTCGGCCACACTGACTCTGCACGTCATGATGGACACCACGGTCGGCGGCAAGGTCGATCTGCGCGTGCCGGTGATCGGGGCCCACCTGCGGATCGGCGGCCGCCGCGCGCGGCACCGGATGCACAGCGTGCGCGTGTCCCTGGTCCCCGAGCACCACGGCCGAACCCACCACGACCACGGCGCCGGCGACCCGGAGCTGGTCATGGCGCTGCGCGCGATCAGGGACCTGATGGACGGGACCGGCCGCGGCGGCCACTCGTGGTCGGTGGCCGGGGGCACGGTCCAGGTCTCCTTCGCGGTCACCGACGAGGGCTCCATCTCGGTCGGGCTGAACAGCGACCGCAGTGACGAGCACGTGCACAGCCTGGAGCTGGAACTGCAACCGGCGGATGCGGATCCGGCCGGATCGTGAGGAGAGCGGACACCGTGACGACTCGGCCGCCGTTCGGTCGGCGGGGCAGCTGCCTGCAACGCTGAGCCCTGATTCACCACAGAACAGCAGGCAGCTGCGACCCCGCCGGCAGGCGCCGCGCGTCAGCCCCCGATCCGAAGCCACACCGTCGCGTCAGGCGGCAGCAACCCATCGACCAGATCAGTGCTCTGCAACAGCACCCCGTCGTGCGCCGGCAGCACAACAGCGTCCGACGACAGGTTCGCCACGCACCGGAAGCGACCGTCCCGGACGAAGTCGAGCACTGATTCCCCGCTCTCCATCCACGTCAGCGCGCCGTCCCCGAGCCCCGGCTCGCGACGCCGGATGCGCAGCGCGGCGCGGTAGAGCTCCAGCATCGAGCCGGGGTCGCCGCTCTCTGCCTCGACCGTGAGGTCCGACCAGAGCGCCGGTTGCGGGAGCCACGGCCCAGCCTGCGCGTCGTCCGGCGAGAAGCCGAACGGCGGCTGCGCGCCCGACCAGGGCAGCGGCACGCGGCAACCGTCGCGTCCCGGGTCCGCGCCGCCGGTGCGGCGCCAGATCGGGTCCTGGCGCAGCTGGGACGGGATGTCCTCGACCTCCCACAGGCCCAGTTCGTCGCCCTGGTAGACGTAGACCGCGCCGGGCAGCGCGAATGTCAGCAGGGCCGCGGCGCGGGCGCGGCGCGTGCCGAGGTCCAGGTCCACCGGGCGGCCGTGTTCGCGGCGGTCCAAGCCGAACGAGGTGTCCGCGCGGCCGTAGCGGGAGACGTGCCGGTCCACGTCGTGGTTCGACAGGACCCAGGTCGCCGGGGCGTCGACCGGGGCGTGGATGGCGAGGGTCTCGTCGATGACCGAGCGCAAGCATGCCGCGTCCCACGCGCTGCACAGGTACGGGAAGTTGAAGGCGCTGTGCAGTTCGTCGGGCCGGAAGTAGCGCGTGAAGCGCTCGGCGTCCGGGATCCACAGCTCGCCGATCAGTGCCCGGTCGCCGCCGTAGGACTCGGCGACGGCACGCCAGGCGCGGTAGATCTCGTGCACGTCGTCGCGGTCCTCGTACGGGTGCGGAGAAGGGTGCGACGCCAGATCCGGCAGGTCGGGGTCCTTGGTCACCAGGGCCGCCGAGTCGATGCGGATGCCGTCCGCGCCTCGGTCGAACCAGAAGCGCAGGACGTCCTCGAACTCCGCCCGGACGTCCTCGGACGTCCAGTTCAGGTCCGGCTGCTCGGGGGCGAACAGGTGCAGGTACCACTCCCCCGGGGTCCCGTCGGCGGCCGCGACCCGCGTCCACGCCGGGCCGCCGAAGATCGACTGCCAGTCGTTCGGCGGCAGCGCACCGTCCTCGCCGCGGCCGGGACGGAACCAGAAGCGGGAGCGCTCCGCCGAGCCCGGTTCGGACGCCAGGGCCGCGAGGAACCAGGGGTGCCGGTCCGAGCAGTGGTTCGGCACGATGTCGATGATGATCCTGATGCCGTGGTCGTGGGCCTCGGCGATCAGCAGGTCCGCGTCCGCCAGGGTGCCGAAGGACGGCTCGATGTCGCGGTAGTCGGCGATGTCGTAGCCGGCGTCCGCCATCGGCGAGGGGTACCAGGGGTTGAACCACAGCGCGTCGATGCCCAGCGCCGCGAGGTAGGGCAGCTTCGCACGGACGCCCGGGAGGTCGCCGACGCCGTCGCCGTTCGAGTCGGCGAAGCTGCGCGTGTAGACCTGGTAGATCGCCGCTCCCCGCCACCACGCGCCGGTGCGGGCCGGCGCGTCAGGGCCGGAGACGGCGTCAGAGTCGGAGACGGCCTCAGCGCCGGCCACGGACAGCGTGTTCTCTTGAACGGTCGTCATGGAAGGGACCCGCTTTCTGATGCGTACGGTTCGGGTTCAGGCATGGCGGTGCCATACGGACGGCGCGGCACTCCCGCGCGGTCCGTCGGCGGTACTCGGGCGCTCAGCCCTTAAGACTCCCGGCGGTCAGGCCGGACATGATGTTGCGCTGGAAGACCAGGAAGAAGATCAGCGGCGGAATGGCCGCGATCGCCGCGGCCGCGATGACGACGTTCTGCGGCGACGTCGAAGCGGCCTGCGTGATGCCGACGTTCAGCGTCTCCCGGGTCGGGCTGTAGCCGCCCTCGACGAGCAGCGGCCACAGATAGTCCTTCCACACCGCCGTGACCGCGAAGATCGACACCACGCCGAGGATCGGACGCGACATCGGCAGGACGACGGACCACAGCGTGCGCATCCGCCCGGCGCCGTCGATCGCGGCCGCGGCCATCAGGTCGCCGGGGATGGAGTCGAAGAACCGCTTGAGCAGGAAGATGCTGAAGCCGTTGGCGACCGCCGGCAACCAGATCGCCTCGGGCGTGCCGACCAGGTTCACGTGCAGGATCGGCAGGTCCGACACCGTGATGTACTGCGGCACCACCAGGACCGTCGCCGGGATCATCAGCGTCGCGAGCATCAGCCCGAACAGGGCGTTGCCGAACACCGGGCGCAGCTTGGACAGCGCGTAGGCGGCGGCGACGTCGAAGACGAGCTGGAACGCCAGCGCGCCGAACGCGTAATACAGGGTGTTGACGAGCAGCCGGCCGACGCCGCCGACGGTCCAGGCGTCGGCGTAGGTGCCGGGGTGGATCGCGTGCGGGTAGAGCGTCGGCGGGACCTGTACGGACTCGTGTGTCGACTTCAGCCCGTCGGTGAACAGGAAGTACAGCGGGCCGATGAAGATCAGTGTGAACGCGACGATCACGGTCGTGGCCGTGCACCGGTAGGCGATGCGGCCGCGGCGGCGGTTCAGGGCGGTCGTCGAGACGAGGGTTCTGGTCGACATGTTTCTCGCTCCCTGGTCCTAGTCCCGGTCCCGGCTGAGCCACAGGTACCCGGCGGAGAAGACGCCGAGCACGAGCATCAGCAGGACGCCGAGCGCCGAGGCACTGTTGTAGTTGCTGGATCCGGACAGGTTGAAGGCGTACTGGTAGATCAGGTTCACCACCGACACGGTCGAGTTCCCCGGTCCGGCCCCTCCGTTGGTGAGGATGAACGGCTCGATGAACAGCTGCATCGTGCCCACGATCTGCAGCATCAGCATCATCGACAGGATCAGCCGGGTCTGCGGGATCGTGACATGCCGGACTCGGCCGAGGATGCCCGCGCCGTCCAGTTCGGCGGCCTCGTAGAGCTCGCCGGGGATGTTCTGCAGGGCCGCCAGGTAGATGAGCGTCGTGCCGCCCATGTTCATCCAGGTCGAGGCGATGGTGACGGAGACCAGCGCGCTGCCGGAGGACTGGACGAACTGCGACGTCGGCAGGTGCAGCATCCGCAGCAGGTGGTCGAACAGGCCGAAGTTCGGGTCGTAGAAGTACTGGAACAGCAGCAGCGCCGAGGCCGGCGGCAGCATCACCGGCAGGTACACCAGGATCCGGAGATACCCGCGCGCGTGCCGCAGCTCGTTGAGGATGATCGCGGTGAGGAACGGCACCGCGAAGCCGATCAGCAACGCCAGCAGGCTGAACTCGATCGTGTTCTTCCAGGCCTGCGCGAAGGTCGGATCGTGGATGATCCGCGTGTAGTTCTGGAAGCCGGCCCAAGTGGTCTTCGGCTGGCGAGTGATCTTGTCCCGGTGCGTCTGCTGGAAGCTCATGATGATCTCGCGGATCATCGGGTACCACGAGAACATCGCGAAGCACAGCACCGCGCCGATCAGGAAGCCGTGGGCGCCGAGTTGGCGGCGCAGGACCCTGAGGAACCTGCCGTCCCGGCCGCCGTCGGGCACACCGCTCGAACCCCGGCCCGGACCCCCGCTCCGGCCCAGGCCCGGGCCCCAGCCCGGTTTGCCGTCGGCCCGTCCCGGACTGCGCCGTCCCGGTCTGCTGAGGACTTGCTCGGCCATCACCGCTCCCTGATCGGCTCGCTGTCGTGTCGGGCTAGCTCGCGTTCGCGAGCAGCGTGTTCACCTGCGTCTCAGCGGTCTTCAACAGTGCGGCGACGTTGGCGTTGGGGTCCTGCAGCACGCTGAGCATCGTCGCGTCGAGGGTCTTGTAGACGGCCTGCGCGTCGGTGGGCTCCCCCATGCCCTTCTCGTGCGCGTCCACGAACGTCTTGAAGTGCGCCGTGTCGACGGTCTGGCTCGCCGCCTTGAGCTGCTCGTTCTTCGCCGAGGTGGCGCCGACCCAGTCCAGCGGCTCGGGGAAGCCGACCGGCAGGCCGTCGGCCTTGGTGCGCGCGTAGTTGAACTGGCCCTGGCCCGGCGTCAGCATGGCGAAGGCGATCCACTTGACGCCCGCGCGGATCTGCGCCGGGGTGTCGTGCTTGTTGAACACCAGCGCGTCGCCGCCGGACAACGAGCCGGCCGGGGTGCCGCTGGTGCTCGGCAGCGGACCGACGCCGAAGTCGTCGACGTTGCCGCCGTCCTGCGGAACGATCACGTTGTAGATGTCGTCGGGGGCGGCGATGTACATGCCGAGCTTGCCGGCGCCCATCTGCTTCTGCAGGTCGCCCCACTTCAGCTGCTGCGTCGGGCTCATCGAGTCGTCGACGAAGCGCATCTGGTGCAGCGCCTGGAGGACGTCGGTGGCCGGCTGGGCGTTGAACGCCGCCTTGCCGTCGCCGCCGACCATCTGGCCGCCGTTGGCGTCGACCTCCGAGGAGAAGTGCCAGCCGCCGTTGTTGCCCGCGCTGTACTCGCCGTAGCCGTAGATCCCGTTGCCGAGCGCGGTGATCGCCTTGGCGTCCTTCTCCACGTCGGCCCACGTCGTCGGCGGCCGGTCCGGGTCGAGGCCGGCCTGCTGGAACAGCTTGCGGTTGATGATCAGGCCCTGGGTGTAGATGCCGGTCGGCAGTCCGTAGACGGTCTTGCCGGCGGTGACCGCGGCCATCGCCGACGGCGCGATGTCGCTGAAGCCGGGGACGGTGGTGTCGTTGACGTAGGACGTGATGTCCGCGGCCTGCCCGGCGTCCAGGACCTGGTTCAGGTCGGTGAAGTACATGTGGAACACATCGGGCTCGGTGCCGGCCTTCAGCTGCGCGGTGAACGTCGCGGTGTTCTCGCACGGGTAGGTGTCGACGCCCTTGATCGTGACGTTCGGGTTGGCCTTCTCGAACGTCGCGACGTCCTGGAGCCACTCGGTGCGCTGCTTGGCCTGGCTGGTCGGCGGCTCGCAGGCCACCGAGATGGTGACCGGGCCGTCGCCCCCGGCCGGAGCGGCGGCGTTCTGGGAGCTCTTGCTGCTGGAGCACGCCGCGGCGGAGACGCCGAGGCCTGCGACGAGGACGGCGGCGGCTATCCGGCGCGCCGCGGGCCGTCGGGCGGGACTCATCATCGAACACCTTCCATAAGGGGGACCTGCGCTTGGAGTGCGCGGTGGGAAACCTGAATGTGATGGCGAACGCTTGCGATGTGGTGCCGAGTGGGGCTCACCGTACTGACGGTCAAAGATGAACGCAAGATGTCGATGAAAGACCGCAAGGACACGACTCCATCACGGTCTTGATGGGCGAATCGGTGCATACCGCCCGGAAATCCAAACCCGCGCCAGGTCGACGGAATGTGCCGGATCCCGCGCGACGGTTCCGGAATCCCGAAAAAGATCATGCGGCCCGGCCGTGGACGGCGTGCGCCATCGCACTGCCGCGCTCACAAAATGAACGGCTTCCCGCAAACGCTTGCGGGCACCTGTCGTATCGTTGCGACCATGACTCCCCCACCAGCCCGCCGCCTTGCCGAAGTCGCGAAGAAGGTCGGCGTGAGCGAGGCGACCGTGAGCCGGGTCCTCAACAACCGGCCCGGCGTGGCCGAGGCGACCCGCGAAGCTGTGCTGACCGCCCTCGACGTGCTCGGCTACGAGCGCCCCACCCAGCTGCGCGGCGAGCGCGCGCGGCTGATCGGCCTGGTGCTGCCGGAACTGCAGAACCCGATCTTCCCGGCGCTGGCCGAGGTGGTCGGCGGCGCCCTCGCGCAGCGCGGCTTCACCCCGGTGCTGTGCACCCGCACGACCGGCGGCTTATCAGAGGCCTACTACGTCGACATGCTGCTCGACCAGCAGGTGTCCGGCGTCGTCTTCTGCGGCGGGCACTACGCCGAGGCGGACGCGCCGCACGAGCACTACGAACTGCTCCGGGAGCGCGGCGTGCCGGTCGTGCTGTTCAACGCGGCCGTCGGCCATCTGGGTTTCCCCTGCGTCGCCACCGATGACGAGGTCGCCTCCGAGCAGTCCTTCGGGCACCTGGTCTCGATGGGGCACACCCGCCTGGGCGCGGTCGTCGGCCCGGAGGACCACGTGCCCTCGCAGCGCCGGGTCGCGTCGCTGCGCGCGCAGGCCGCGCGGTCGTCGGGGGCCGTGACGGTCGAGGTCGCGCACGCGCAGTTCTCGATGGAGGCCGGCCGGGCGGCGGCCGCGCGCCTGTTGGCCAAGGACGTCACCGGCCTGGTGTGCGGCAGCGACATCCTGGCCCTGGGCGCGATCCGCGCCGTGCGCCGGGCCGGGAAGGACGTGCCGGCCGACGTCTCGGTGATCGGCTTCGACGATTCCGGCTTCATGAACTGCACCGACCCGCCGCTGACCACGGTGCGCCAGCCGATCGAGGCGATGGGCCGGGCCGCGGTGACGCTGCTGCTGAACCAGGTCGAGGGGGCGGCGGCGAGCGAGGAGGAGCTCCTGTTCGAGCCGGAGCTCGTCGTGCGGGGGTCGACCGGGCCGCTCCGGGACGGCGCCAAGGGCGCTTGAGGAGCCCGCGTCGGGATGCGATGACGATTTTCGTCAAAGATCACGTCGTTTCTTGCGTAGATCGGTTGTACGCTGACGCCCGTGGCCACGAAGCTTACTGAGGTAGCCGCGTTCGCTGGCGTGAGTCTCGCCACGGTCCGCCGCGTCCTCAACGACCAGCCGTCCATAGCCCAGGAGACGCGGGAGCGCGTCCTGACGGCCCTCGACGTGCTCGGACACGAGCGCCCGTCCAAGCTGCGCGGGCACCGGGCCGGCCTGGTCGGCCTGGTCGTGCCGGACCTGCAGAACCCGATCTTCCCGGCGTTCGTGGAGACCGTCTCGGCCGGACTGGTGAAGCAGGGCCTCATGCCGGTGCTGTGCACCCGCACCGCGGACGGCGTGTCCGAGGCCAACTACATCAAACTCCTGATGGACCACGAGGTCGCCGGAATCGTCTTCATCGGCTCCTCCTACGCCGACGCCGGGCCCGAGCACGGCCGCACCCTGAAAGAGCGCGGCATCCCGGTCGTCCTGATCAACCCGGCCGACGCCAACGACGGCGTCCGCCGGATCACCGTCGACGACGCCTCGGCGGTGGACCAGGCGCTGGAGCACCTGCGGGCGCTGGGCCACACCCGGATCGGCATGCTGCTGGGCCCCGGGGGCCACATCCCCTCGGCCCGCAAACTCGGCGCCTTCGTCGCGGACTGGGAACGGCGCGCGGCTCCCGACAGCGACCCGGGCGCGTGGCGGGAACTGGTCGCGCACACCGGATTCTCGATGGAAGACGGCCGTACCGCGACCGCCCGGCCGCTGGAGGCCGGAGCCACGGCCCTGATCTGCGCCAGCGACGCGCTGGCGCTGGGCGCCGTGCGCGCCGCGTACCGGCAGGGCATGAGCATTCCCGGGGATCTGTCGGTGGTCGGCTTCGACGACTCGCCCTACATGATCGCCACCGATCCGCCGCTGACCACGGTGCGCCAGCCGGTGCGCGCGATGGGCGCCGCCGCCGTGGACGCCTTGAAGGCACAGATCGGCGGACACGCCGGGCCTCCGGACGAGACCCTTTACGAGCCCGAGCTGATCGTCCGCGCCTCGACGGGGGTCGTGCGGTCCCGCTGACCGTCTCGGCGCCGCGCTTTAGGTAGCTTCTTCGCAGGTCATCGCAGGTCACCGCAGACGCAGCGGCCTGAGAAACAGGCACGTCCGCACCTTTGCCACGATCCTGAGTCAGGAATCTGCGCTGTGACGCAAGATTGTCCGTGGATTTTGGCGATTTTTTGCGCTGCCCTCTGGACTTCAGCCTTTCGGGGTCGTACGGTTTCGCCAGTCTTCCAGCCCTACGAAACACCGTCGTAACCCCGCCACCAGCGCGATGGGTCACGCGACGGTACCCCCATGCCTCATTTCAAGGAGTACCGAGCGATGCTCCGCCTTACACCACGCTTGACGCAGGCTGCTTTGCTTGCGATCTGCTTGGCCTCGACGACGGCCTTCACCGCATCGTCCGCCCGCGCGACGACGCCGCAGCCCGCGTTCTCCGGCGCACCCGGCGCCGCCGTCCCGTTCACCGAGTACTCAGCAGCGAACGCGACCACCAACGGCATCGTCACCGCGGCTTCCCGGGCGTTCACCCAGCTCGCCGCCGAGGCGACCGGCCGACGCGCCGTTCAGTTGGCGGCGAACCAGTACGTCGAGTTCGTCCTGACCCGGCCGGCGAACGCCGTCGACATCCGGTACTCGGTGCCCGACGGCGCCGCCGATTCAGCACTGCGGCTCAGCGCCGACGGCAAGCCTCTCGCGACTGCCGCACCGCTGACCACGACCGCCCGGTTCTCGCACTTCTACGGGAATTACCCCTTCACCAAGAACCCCGCCGACGGCGGCGAACACCACTACTTCGACGACACTCGCGCCCTGTTCGCCGGGAACCGTGTGCTCCCGGCCGGGACGCGAGTGCGCGTCACGGCCGCGCAGCCCACGACCGTCGACGTCGCAGACTTCGAAAACGTCGCCGCACCGCGGACCCGGACCCCCGCCGGGGCGTTGAGCGTCCTCGACTTCGGTGCCGACCCCACCGGCGCGGCGGATTCCAGCCAGGCGGTCCAGAACGCCATCGACGCCGGCCGCGCCCAGCAGAAGACGGTCTGGATCCCGCCGGGCACCTACACCGTCACCCGCCACCTGATCGTGGACAAGGTCGCCGTGCAGGGCGCCGGCCCCTGGTACTCGGTCCTGCACGGAGCCGGGGTCGGCGTTTTCGGCGACGCGGCTCCGACACCGAGCACCGCCGTCCACCTCTCCGGGTTCGCGATCTTCGGCGAGACCACGATTCGCGACGACTCGGTCTCCGACAGCGGCGTCGGCGGCTCGCTCGGCGGCGGCTCGACGGTCGATGAGCTGTGGGTCCAGCACACGAAGGCCGGCATGTGGCTCGACGGCCCCGCCGACGGCCTGACGATCAGCGCCTCGCGGATCCAGGACACCACCGCGGACGGCGTGAACCTGCACGACGGCGTCAGCCACACCACGGTGCGGAACACCTTCGTCCGCAACACCGGGGACGACGGCATGGCCATGTGGTCGGACCAGAACGCCGACCACGACAACGCCTTCGTCCACGACACCGTCGTGCAGCCGCAGCTCGCCAACGGATTCGCGGTCTACGGCGGGCACGACAACGCGGTCCAGGACGACCTCGCGGCCGACACCGTGACCCAGGGCGGCGGCGTCCACGTCGGCAACCGCTTCGGATCCGTCCCCCTGGCCGGGACGACGACCATCGCCGGAAACCTGCTGCTGCGGACCGGCGACCTCGTCCCCAACGCCCCGACCGAGATCGCCGCGCTCTGGTTCGACGCCGCGGACTCGCCGATGACCGGCGCGATCTCCGTCCAAGACGACACCATCGTCGACAGCTCCTACGCCGCGATCCAGTTCGTCGGGAAGAGCATCACCGGCGTCCGGGTCGACCGGGTCGCCATCGCCGGGGCCGGGACGTTCGCCGTCCAGCTCCAGGCCCCCGGCTCGGCCACGTTCTCGGACGTGGCAGCGTTCGGTCTGGGCGCCTCCGGAACCTACGACTGCGCCAGCGGATTCGCCATCACGAAGAGCGGCGCGAACTTCGGCTGGGACCGGACAGCGTGCGGCTTCCCGCCGAACGGCACGCTGTCGATCGACAAGGCCGACGGCGTCGACTTCGGCTTCCAGGCGCTGAACACCGGCAGCACCCAGCCGGTCGTCATCACCAACCCGGGGCCGAAGCCGATCACCGTGCAGCGGATCGCCGCCCCGACCGGGTTCACGGCCGACGACCCCTGCGGCACCATCGCCGTCGGCGCCTCCTGCACCGTGCACGTCGGCTTCGATCCGGCGGCGTCGGGCAACTTCACCGGCTTGCTGACCATCGACAGCACTTCTCCGGCCGGTCCGTACGTGGTGGGGCTCAAGGGCGTCGGCTTCGACCCGAACGGCGACCTGGCCCTGGGCCGCACCGCGACGTCCAGCTCGCAGCAGTGCTCGTGGTGCGGTCCGGACAAGCTGACCGACGGCGACCCGACCACGTACTTCGAGAGCCAGGACGGCACGTTCCCGCAGACGGTCACGGTCGATCTCGGGCAGAGCACGTCCGTCGACCGTGTCGTCCTCAAGCTGCCGCCGAACTGGGGCGCCCGCACGGAGACGCTGTCCGTCGCGGCCGACGGGGCACCTCTGGTCGCCTCCGCCTCGTACACCTTCGACCCGGCCAGCGGGAACGCCGTCACGATCGCGTTCCCGGCCACGGTCCTGCGCACGCTGACGCTGACCGTCACCGGCAACACTGGCTGGCCCGCCGCGCAGCTTTCCGAGTTCGAGGTCTACGCACACTGATTCCCTCCCATCCCGAGTAAGGAGTACGACCAATGCTCCGATCCAAACGCGGATCCGCCGTCGGCTTGCTGACGGCCGCGACCCTCGCGTGCACGACCGTCGCGGTCTGGACGATCGCCCAGAGCGCGTCGGCGGCCGGCACCACCTATGAAGCGGAGAACGCTGCGCTTTCCGGCGGCGCGGTCGTCGCCGGCGACCACACCGGGTACACCGGCACGGGGTTCGTCGCGGGATACACGGACACTGACAAGGGCACGGCGAACACGACCTTCTCGGTCACGGCGAGCAGCGCGGGGAACGAAACCGTCGCGCTGCGGTACGCCAACGGGACCGGCGCGCAGATGTCGCTCTCGCTCTACGTCAACGGCACCAAGCTCAAGCAGATCCTGCTGCCGGCGACCACCGACTGGAACACCTGGACCACGGAGACCGAGACCGTCTCGCTCAACGCAGGCACCGACTCGATCTCCTACAAGTTCGACAGCACCGACCTGGGCAACGTCAACCTCGACAACATCACGGTGGCCCCTGTCTCCCCGCCGCCGCCCGGACAGTACGAGGCTGAGAACGCGGCGTTGTCCGGCGGCGCCGTCGTCGCCAGCGACCACACCGGCTACACCGGGACCGGCTTCGTCGGTGGATACACGGACACTGATAAGGGCACGGCGAACACGACGTTCACCGTGACCGAATCGGCGGCCGGTTCCACGACCACGGCCCTGCGGTACGCCAACGGGACCGGGGCGCAGATGTCGCTCTCGCTCTACGCCAACGGCACCAAGCTCAAGCAGATTCTGCTGCCGGCGACCGCCGACTGGAACACGTGGACCACAGAGACCGAAGCCATCTCGCTGAACGCCGGCAGCAACACGATCTCGTACAAGTTCGACAGCACTGACCTCGGCAACGTCAATCTCGACAACATCGTGGTCGCGCCGATCACGTCGCCGACGAGCAGCAGCTCCAGCTCGTCGCCTCCGCCGCCGCCTTCGGGCCAGCCGTATGAGGCGGAGACGGCGTTCTTCTCGGGTGGGCCAAGTGTCGCGACGTCCATCGCCGGTTACAACGGATCCGGCTACCTGACCGGCTTCACGACGCAGGGCGCGCGCACGGTCATCGACGCGTTCCTTCCTTCTGCCGGAACGGATGCGGTCACTCTTCGGTACGCCAACACCACCGGCTCGGCTCAGACCATCTCGCTGTACATCAATGGTCTGAAACAGCAGCAGCTCTCGCTCCCGGCGGGCGCCGGCTGGCTGACCAGCACGCTGAACCTGACGCTGCGGTCCGGTGAGAACCTCATCGGCTTCCAGAACGACTCCGGCGACACCGGGAACATCGGCATCGACGACGTCACCGTCGCCAACGGGACGGGTCCGGCTGCGGTCGGCGCGACCGTCCCCTACACCGAATACGTCGCCTCGACGGCACAGACCAACGGCACGGTTCTGGCGGCGAGCCGGAGCTATCCGAGCATCCAGTCGGAATCGACCGGACGCCAGGCGGTGCAGCTCACCGCGACCGGGCAGTACGTGCAGATCACGCTGGCCCGGCCGGCGAACTCGATCGTCGTGCGCTACTCCATCCCCGACAACTCCGACGGTTCGACGGCCACCGCGCCGATCGCCTTGTACGCCAACGGCAACAAGGTCCAGGACCTGGGCCTGACCAGCCAGTTCAGCTGGCTGTACGGCGGCGGCTACACCGACACGCACAGCCCGTCGAACGGTCCGGCGCACCACTTCTACGACGAAACCAGAGCCCTGATCGGCAACTGGCCCGCCGGCACCGTCCTGAAGCTCCAGAAGGACGCCGCCGATACCGCCTCCTCCTACACCTTCGACGTCATCGACACCGAACAGGTCGATCCGGCGTTCACCATGCCCTCGGGCTTCGCCTCCGTCACCGACTACGGCGTCACGCCGAACAACGGCGCCGACGACACCTCCGCGATCAACAGCGCACTGTCCTCGCTCGCCGGCACCGGCAAGGGCCTGTGGTTCCCGGCCGGCACCTACGACATCTCCGGGCGGATCACCATCAACGGCGTCCCGGTGCGCGGCGCCGGCCAGTGGTACACGACCATCCAGTCCACCGCACTGAACGGCAGCGGCGGGCTGTACACGTCCGGCGGCGTGAACCAGATCGCCGATCTGACGATCAGCGGCGACCAGACCGACCGCAACAGCGACAGCGGCGCGGCCGGCATCGAGGGGACGTTCCAACCCGGATCGCTGATCTTCGACGTCTGGATGGAGCACCTGAAGGTCGGGCTCTGGGCCGTCCCGGCGAACGGCCTGTACGCGACCGGGATGCGCGTCCGCGACGTCTTCGCCGACGGCGTCCACTTCCACGGCGGCAGCGCGAACTCGCGCGTCGACCAGTCCGTCGTCCGCAACACCGGCGACGACCAGCTGGCGCTCGACACCGAGGGCGGCAACGTCACGAACTGCGTCCTGGCGAACAACACCGTGCAGAGCCCGATCCAGGCCAACGGCATCGGCGTGTACGGCGGCTCGGGCAACGTCGTGGAGGACAACCAGGTGTCGGACACCGTCGCGTTCGGAGCGGGGATCACGATCAGCACCCGCTTCGGCGCCGGCTTCAGCGGCCCGACGACCGTCAACGGCAACGTACTGACGCGCGCCGGCTCCTTCAACAGCGGCTGGGGCAGCAGCCTCGGAGCGCTGTGGATCTACGCGAACCTCGACGACATCACCCAACCGGTGACCGTCAGCGGCAACACGATCACCTCGGCCGGCTACGAAGGCGTCCTGCTCAGCTACGCCAAGCAGATCAGTAACCTGACACTCGACCACCTGTCCATCAACGGCGCCGGGACGTACGGCATCAACGTCAGCAACGTGACCGGCGGGATGACAGCGAACTACGTGACCGTGTCCGGGACCGGCTCCGGCGGTCTGAACAACCCGGGAAGCGGGTTCAGCATCACGCGTGGACCCGGGGACACCGGCTGGTAGCTGCCGGAGGTCCTGGAGCCGTCGGAAGAAACGGCTTCGGATGTAGCGCGGTGCCGCAGCGTCAGTGATCGCTGCGGCACCGCGCCTGGGTCACAAGGCCAACCGCGGCGATGCCACCACATCCCGGGCAGGATGTACCCGGCGCGCCTTGGAGCTTCTTCAACGATTTTTCAGACGCAGGACACTAGGATCTGACGCGCACCGGCGCTTTTGTCGGAACGCCACCGGTTACTGGGGAGAGTAACCCACAGCTGAAACCTCGGGGTATCTGATGTCGGCATCGACCAGGCGGGGCACCGGTTGGACCGCGGAAGTCGCCTCGGGAGCCGACGCACTCGATACCCTGGGAACCGAGTGGGACCAACTGTTCAGACGCTGCTCGGCGGCGACTCCGTTCCAGTCGAGGATCTGGCTCTCGTCGTGGTGCCGGTGGTATGGGCCGGCGAACGGCCGCCTGTGTCTGGTCTGCGTGCGGTACCAGGGTGTTCTGGTCGCCGCCGCGGCGCTCGTCCTCACCCGGCAGCGGCTGTGGCGGGTGCTCCGGCCGGCGGGCGTCGAGCAGTCAGACTTCTGCGACGTCCTCGTCGACGACTCGGGCGACGGCGTGCCGGACGCGCGGACCATCCTCGGACGCCTGGCCGCGGCGATACGCGACGAGCTGCGCTTCGACCTCCTTGATTTCCCCGACGTGCGGCCCGGCAGCGTCTTGGCCCGGGTCCGCGACGACTGGCCGAGCGGGGCGACGGAGATCCCCGGCGAGGTGTGCTTGTCCCTTCCCGGGGTGCCGATGGAGGAGCACGTCGAGGCGATCGAGGCGACCAAGATCCGGCAGCGGTTGCGCAGGAGACTACGCGAACTCGACAGGGTCGGCCTGGAGGTCCGCCTGGTCCCGGCGGCCGAGTCCGAGGACGCGGTGGCCAGGTTCCTCGAACTGCACCGTCAGCAGTGGGCCGACCGTTCGGTCAACTCGGAGCACCTGACGGAGCGCTTCAGGGGCCATCTCACGGCGGTGCTGCGAGAGTCGACCGAGCCCGGTGAGACCACCGGCTTCCAGACCGTTCTCGCGGAGTTCTCGCTGAAGAACAAGGAGACGCTGGAGGTGGAACACGTCGCCTCGGACCTCCTGATCGTCGGCCGGTCCATGGTCGCCGGCTACCTGTACGGCTATCTGCCGAGCCTGCGATCCCGCGTCGACGTGTCCGTCGCCCTCACACGCGCCGCGATGGCGATGGCCGCCGAACGAGGCGTTCCGGAGTTGTCGCTGCTCCGCGGCACCGAGCCGAACAAGTACCAGCTGTCCCCGAACCAGGTGCAGAACGTCCGGATCGTCCTGGCGGACGGGGCCTGGGGGGCCGTCGGACTCTGGGCGATCCGGGGGTGGCGGTTGACCTCGAAGGCCGTCAAGCGCCTGAACGCGGCGGTGGTGGGGGTGCGCCAAGTGCGGCGTCCAGCGTCAGGGCCTAATCGTCGCTGACTCCGGGTTCATCAAGAAGGGCATCACCTCGGCCGGTGTCGCTCGCTGTGTTGCTCGGAGAATCAGTGCTCGGAGAATCAGTGCTCAGGGACGACCGCGACCGGGCAGCGTGGGTGATGTAGCACGCTGTGCGCGACGGCACCGACGCGCATCCCCATCGTGGCCCTTGTGGGCCTTGCCGCCGATGACCACCAGGTCGGCGAGCTCGGTGGATTCCACCAGCAGCTTGGCCGGCAGCCCGGCCAGCACCTCGAAACTGGAGAAGGCGTGAGGAGCGGGCCGGGGTCGGTATGGGGCCGGCATGGAAGCCGACCGACTCACCCCCGCGGGGGCGCGACGGTGCACCACACCGTCTTGCCCCCGCTGCTCGGTCTGGTCCCCCACGCCTGCGCGAGCGCCTCGACCAGCATCAGACCCCGGCCCGACTCGTCCTCCGCGCCGGCCCGGCGCGCCTGCGGTCCGCGGGTGCTGCAGTCGGTGACCTCGACCGTCACCCGGTCGTGGAAGCCCAGCAGCCGCAGGGTGACCGCGCCGCCGCGCCCGTGGCGGACGGCGTTGGTCAGCAGCTCGGAGGTCAGCAGCTCGACGGTGTCTCGGGTCTCGGCGTCCGGGCAGTCCCAGGTGTCGACGGTCGCCACCGCGAACTCGCGGCCGACGGCCACGCTGCGCTGTTTGCACGGCAGGTCGACGACGGCCGTCGCCTTCGGGGCCTCGGGCATGCGGACCAGGACCAGGGTCACGTCGTCCCCGCAGGCGCCGTCGACCATGAGCGCTTCCAGCACCGACTTCACCGTCAGCTCCAGGTTGTGGCCGGCCCTGGACGCCGCGCACAGTGCCGCCCCCAAGGCGCCGATGCGCTCGTCGATGTCGCTGCGCGGGGTCTCGACCAGACCGTCGGTGTAGAACGCCAGCATGGCCCCCTGCGGCACGGACAGCTGCGCTTCGCGGTGCACCGAGCCCCCGACGCCGAGCGGCACCGAGATCGGAGCGGGCAGCCGGTAGGCCGCGCCGCCGTCCTCGGCGACCACCAGGATCGGCAGGTGCCCGGCGGAGCAGACCACGACCTTGCCCGAGTCCGGGTCGATCACCAGATAGCAGCAGGTGACCAGCTGGTCGGGAAGGTCCGCGACGATGGTGTCCAGGGTCTGCATCAACCGGCTCGGCGAGGCGCCGGTGCGGGCCAGGGCGTTGGCGGCCGAGCGCAGTTGCCCCATGACGGCCGCGGCCTCCAGCCCGCGGCCCATGACGTCGCCGATGAGGACCCCGACCCGGCCGTCCGGGAGCGGCACCGTGTCGAACCAGTCGCCGCCGACACCGGCGCCGGCCGTGGCCGGCAGGTAGCAGTGTGCCGTCTCCAGACCAGGCGGCTGGACAGGAGTTCCCATCAGCGCGTGCTGAAGAGTCAGGGCGATGTGTTGCTGCTGTTGGTACAGCGCGGTCAGCTCTCGCTGCGCGCGGGAGAGCTCGGAGATGTCGCGCGCGATGGCTGCGGCACCCACCACGACGCCCTGCCCGTCCCGCAACGGCGACAAGGTGACATCGACGTCGACCAGCCAGCCGCCCTTGGCCACCCGCAACGTCTCCACGTGCTCGACCTGCTCGCCGGCCGCCAGGCGGCCGATCAGGTCCTCGTACTCGGCGCGGCAGTCCTCCGGCAGCAGGATCGCCATGGTCCGGCCGACCGCTTCGGCCTCGGCGTAGCCGTAGAGCCGCTCGGCGCCGGCGTTCCAGAACGTGATCCGGCCGTCCAGGGTCATGGTGCTGATCGCGTCCTGGCTGGAGGAGACGATGGCCGCCAGGTCCCGGATCTTCTTGTCCGCGGCCCGGCGCTCGGACACGTCACGGACCGCCGCCGAGAACAGCGGACCGTCGTCGTCCTGCAGCGGGCTCAGGGAGATCTCGACCGGGAACTCCGAGCCGTCCTTGCGCAGCCCGAACAGCTCCAGCCCGGCACCCATCGGCCGCACCTGCGGACGAGTGCTGTAGTCCTGGCGGTGGAACTGGTGCGGCCCGCGGAACCGCGGCGGCACCAACTGCTCGACCGGCTGCCCGAGCAGTTCGGCGCGCTCGTAGCCGAACATGCACTCGGTCTGCGCGTTGACCAGCAGGATGCGCCCGGACCGGTCGACGATCACCATCGCGTCCGGCGCCGCTTCCAGCAACGCGCGGAAACGCCTCTCAGCGTGAACCAACTCACTTGCTCCGTCGGCGACGGATAAGTCGCCACCTTCGTTCGACATGCCGGTACCCCAGCGTCTGGTCGCGATCACTTCCACGACGGCGGACCCGAGGTCCCGCCGTGACCGTCCCGTCCCACCCCGCGACCGCCCGCTGCCATTCAACCACCGTCCGTCACACCGCGTCCGCGGAACGGCGCGATCGGTGAAGGGCGGACCTGCGCGTGCCGCTGGCCCGCTCGGCGGACGCCGAACGAAAAGCCGCCGCCGCAGAGTGACCCGCCGGTCCACTGTGAGACCCGAATCCGGGACAACCCTGAACGCTCGTAAGATGTTGAGCCATGGACGGCGGATCGTCGAACACTGACAAGCAGGCCTCTCCCGACCCGGCGAAGGCGACGGACCTGACCGACTACGCCAGCCTGCTGGACCAGCTGCGGATCCGGTGCGGGGAGCCGTCGTACAGAACGCTGGCCCGCAAGGTGGGTCCACTCCTGCGCCCGCCGCGTGTGCTGGCCCACTCCACAGTCGCCACCCTGTTCCAGCCGCAGCGCCGGCGTCTCGACCAAGATCTGCTGACCGCCGTCGTACGAGCGCTGACAGCCGACGAGCCCACGGTCCACCGCTGGCGCGAGGCGTACCTGAGGATCCAGCGAGACGCGAAAGCCGGAGGGCCGACAGGGGTGTTCCGGCAGCTGCCGGCGGATCTGGCCACTTTCACCGGACGTGAGATCCCCCTCCGCGATCTCGTCGAGGCCGCGACCGCCCCCGCGCGCGACCGGGCGACGACTGTCGTGGTGTCGGCGATCGAAGGCATGGGAGGCATCGGCAAGACCGAGCTGGCGGTGCACGCTGCCCACGAGCTCCTGCGCGCGGGCCACTACGGCGGCGTCCAGTTGTTCGTGAACCTGCGCGGCTTCGACCCCGATCAACCGCCGGCCAGCCCTTCGTCGGTGCTGGAAGCCTTCCTCCGGCAACTGGGCGTGCCCGACCAGCACATCCCTGCGAACATCGACGAGCGTGCCGTGATGTTCCGCGACCGGCTGGCCGGAAGACAGGCGCTGATCGTGTTGGACAACGCCGCCGACGAAAACCAGGTCCGAGATCTGATCCCGGCAGGCCCGGACTGCCTGGTACTGATCACCTCGCGTCGCAGCCTCGCAGGCCTCGACGGAGCACACCTGTGCCGGCTAGGAGTGTTCGACAAGAACGAGGCGATCACGATGCTCGCTCGCATCGTCGGCAAGGAGCGCGTCGACGCCGAGCCCGCGACCGCCGAGAACATCGTGGCGATGTGCGGATACATGCCGCTGGCGATCTCGCTGGCCGGGGCGCGTCTGCGGTCCCGGCCGACCTGGAGTCTGTCGGACCTTTCCGGACGGCTGGAACGAGGGCTGGAAGGATTCGCCGCCGGGACCCGATCCCTCGTCCCGATATTCGAGCTGTCGTATCGAGGGCTGCCCGACCTCGACCAGCGCGTGTTCCGTGCGTTGGGGGCACACCCCGGGCCAGACTTCACCGCGGCGTCGACGGCGGTCGCGGCCGGGGTCGACCCCGAGCGGGCCGACCGCTGTCTGCAACGCCTTCTCGACGAGTATCTGATCCAGGAGAAGACGCCTGGACGCTTCGAACTGCACGACCTGCTGCGAGCCTACGCAGTCGAGTTGTTCTTGAAGCAGACACCCGAGAACGAGCAGACCGCCGCCGTCGAACGACTGCTGAGCTGGTATCTGGCCCAGGCCCACGCGGCAGCGTCAGCAATCAGTCCCACCCGCCACGCGCCGCCACTTGGGGAACTCGCCGCGGTAGGCGATTTCCGGGAGAGCGCGCAGGCCTTGTCCTGGTACGACCAGGAGTACCCGAACCTCGCCGCGCTGTTCGCCACAGCCTGTGAAATGTCCGGCTCCGACTACCCCTGGCAGTTGGCCGGAACGGTGTCGATGTACCTGCGGCTGCGGTGCAGGTTCGCCGAGGTCGAACGGATCCACTCAACGGCACTCGCCTGCGCCCGGGCCGCCGGAAGCAGGACCGGTGAAGCTTGGATCCTCAGCGACCTGGGCAGCGTCCTGGCGGAGCGCGGCCGCCCCCACGATGCCGTCGAACACCTGGAATGCGCACTCGATCTGAGCCGCGACCTGGGCGACGCGGCCGGCGAAGCCACGACATTGGGCCGTCTCGCGCACGCCTACGTCATCAGCGGACGGCCTGAGGACGGCCTGCGGTACAGCCTCCAAGCACTGGACCTGGCTCGGAGCGCCGGCGATCGCGCTCGGGAGGCTTCGGCGCTGAACAAGGTAGGCGGATGCCTGTGCATGCTCGGGCGTTTCGAGGAAGCACTACCCTATTTGCACGCCAAACGCGCCCTTCACCTCGCCGACGGCGATATGAACGCACTGAGCCTCGCGCTGCACAATCTGGCTGAGACACATGAAGCGCTCGGCCAATACACGGAGGCACTAGAAGTCTTCGGCGACTACCTGACGATCGCGCAGAACGCTGGTGATCTGCACGGCGAAGCCGGAGCCCGGTTCGGTATCGCCCGCTGCCGTCAGGCGACCGGGGCTGACAGCACCGCAGTAGTTGAAATCCTCGAACCCGCCTGCGCGATCTTCGACGATCTCGAAGTTCCGGAGGCCGTCGACGCCAGGTCACTGTTGGAAAAGGTCCGCGCCCCCGTTCGGTGATTCGAGGACGCCATTCCTGGGGCTGCAGACACCGAGGGCCCGGTACGAGTCAACCCCGACAGCCCGCGCGAGCAACGACTCGCCAACATCCGCCGGATCTATCTACGGTCCGGAGAAGGAAGCGCTCGGCGTCCCGGCCATCGAGATCGAACTCGTCTTAAAGCGGTGAGCTACAGGAATTCGCTTCGGTAGGTCCCGGCCAGCTCGGCCGCGAGGCGGCGGCGCTGTACGAGTTCGTCCTGCGACAGCTGCGGCGGTGGCGCGTCCTTGCCGGTGACGACGTCACCGATGCGCATGAAGTACTCGTCCTGGCCGGCAGGGGTGCACATGCACAGCATGCGGGCCGGCGCGCCGGAGACGTTGCGGAAGTTGTGCGGCGCGTTGGCCGGGACGTTGATCGTGGACCCGGCGTGGACGGTGTGCTTCTCGCCGCGGAAGGTGAACTCGATCTCGCCTTCGAGGATGGTGAACATCTCCTCGAAGTCATGACGGTGTGGCGGCGGACCGCCTCCGTCGGGGATGCGCATGTCGATCAGACAGTATCGGCCGTCGGTCTGCTCGCCGGTGATCAGCATGGCGTAGGTGTTGCCCACCAGCGAGATGTAGGTCGTGCTCGGGTCGTCGGGGTTCGCCACGGTCAACGGACGGGACGGGTCGTCAGCGGGGAGCATTGCGGTCTCTCCTTCAAGCGTCGGTCAGGTTGGCATCGGGCATCGGGCATCGGGCGCGAGGACGACGACCTTGCCGCCGGGCAGGTTGCCCGCGGCGGCGTCGGCGTGCAGGGCCGACAGTTCGGCCAGCGGAACCCGCCGGGCGACCTCGACACGCAGCTCGCCGCGATCGACCAGCTCCACGAGGTGCGTCAGCTGCTGCGCGTCGCTGCGGACGAACAGGTCGATGCCGCGGACGTCGCGCTGTTCGTCGCTGGGCGCGGGCATCCACACGGTGGTGTTCACCAGGACACCGCCCGGTCGGATCAGGTCGAGCAGTCCGGCCAGCTGCGCCGGTTCGATCGGCGCGAGGTTGAGCACCACGTCGACCGGGCTTGTCGCCGCGTCGACCGCTGTGGTGGTGTGGTCGATGACCTCGTCTGCTCCTGCGGCCTTGACTCGGTCGCTGCTGCGCGGGCTTGCCGTGGCGATCACGTACGCGCCAGCGTCCTTGGCCAGCTGCACGGCATAGCCGCCGACCGCCCCGCCCGCGCCGTTGATCAGCACGCGCTGGCCCGCCGTGAGCTTCGCGTGGTCGAACAGCGCCTGCCACGCGGTGAGGCCGACGGTAGGCAGCGCTGCGGCGTCGGCGAGGGCGACGCTGGTGGGCGCCGACGCGAGGATATCGGCCGGGGCCACGACGTACTCCGCGGACGCACCGGCTTCCGCCATCGGCAGGAACCCGACGACCCGCTCACCGACCTCGAAACCATCGACACCCTCGCCGAGCGCGGCGACCGTGCCGGACACGTCGATGCCCGGGGTGTGCGGGAGCTTCACCGGGATCGGGCCCTGCATGAACCCGGCGCGGATATTGCCGTCGACCCCGTTGAAGGACGTCGCAGCGACCCTGATCAAGGCCTGGCCGGGTCCGGGGGCGGGCTGCTCGACGTCCTCGTAGCGCAGAACGCTCGGGTCGCCGTACTCGTGGAAACGCACTGCCTTCATCGCGAACTCTCTTCTCTTCTCGGCAAGTGCTTCGCTTTCGAAGCACTTGCTGACCATAGCATGCTTCGAATCTGAAGCAAGCTGGCTTGCGCATGACCTGCGGGCGGAGCGTGAAGACCAGGAGGATCTGGTGTTCTACCAGCGCCGCAGCGTCCGATGGGTCAAGCGTGGCGCGAACCGGGAACCGGATGAAGGCCCACCTTGTCCACGGACAACTTGTCCCTGGACAACCGGTCCGGGATGTGGGCTGCCGTGCCGGCGCCGACAAGCACCGCCGAGCACCGACACGGGCGCTCAGATCACCGGGGCGACACCGCCACCGTCCACGACGGTCAGGCGTTGAAGCTTCTCCTCGCTCGGGGAACCGGGCTCGGCCATGAAGACCAGCAAGTCCTGGCTCTCGTCGGGATCCACCAGCCGCCAGCTGTGCATCTCCAACTCGCCCAGCTCCGGATGCAGGTAGCGCTTGAGCTCGTGATGGTGGGTCACGTCCACCTCGTGCCGGCGCCAGACCTCGGCGAACTCGGGACTGACCGCCAGCAGCGCCTCGACGATCTCGCCGGCGGTGCCCGCGGGGTCGGCCGTGTACACCGCCCGCAGATCCACGGTGAAGACCCGGCCGCGAAGGTCGTGGTCCTCGGGCGGATAGATGGCGCGCTGCGCCGGGTCAGTGAACCAGCGATAGACCAGGTAGCGGGACATCCCACTGAAACCCGTGTAGTCACCGAACAGGGCAACCGCCCCGCGGGTCTGCAGCAAGGTCTCGCCGAACTGGGAGAACACGATCGCGGGCGTGTCCGACAGGCGCTCGACGATGCGCCGCATGGCGGGACTGACGCGCTCGTCGCGCAGGACACGCCGCGGTGCCGAATGCCCGCCGAGCGCGAACAGGTGCTCGCGCTCGCTCGGGCTGAGTTTCAGCCCTTGCGCGAGTGCGGCGAGCATCTGCTCGGACGGCGTTGGACCGCGCTGCTGCTCGATCCGGCTGTAGTAGTCGGCCGACATGCCGGCCAGCACCGCGACCTCCTCACGGCGCAGCCCGCCGGCACGACGCCGCGAACCGCGTGGCAGGCCGACGTCCTCCGGCTGAAGCGCCTCGCGGCGAGCCCGGAGAAAGTCCGCCAGCAGTGACCGATCCATCGTCTCGTCCGTCTTTTCAGTTGGTGCGGTTGCGTCCGTCGCGAGGCTTGGCAGACCGCGGCGGCGCGGCGCGCATATGGGGTCCGGACACGGAGCGGTGGGTACAGACGTGCCGCCACGAACGGGCCGCTTCACATCGCCCCAAACATACCCACCGCGGAGCTGGCAAAGCTGTCGTCTCTGATTGATAAACGCTGTCCAAACGACCGCCACCTGGGTACTAAGCTGCGCGCATGTCAGATGCAGGGGCGCCGAGCCGCGAGTTATGGGGATCCCATTCGAGGGGTCGCGCGGCAGCGTGTTCGCGCCCGGATCGGATGGTCCAATGGCGCGCGTGACGGAGGCCACGCTGGACGCGGACACCGCGACCGAGGCCGTGCTCCTGAGGCTGGACCGCAATGTCTTCCATCACGGCGGGCTCGGGGTGATCCGCAGCCTGGGCAGGCTCGGGATACCGGTCTGGACCATGCGAGAGGACCGGTTCGCCCCGGCCGCGCTGTCCCGCTACGCACGCCGCCCGGTGTCCCCGATGCCGGCCGGCACCCACCCGGACGACGTCCTGGACCTGCTGGACCGGCTCGCCGACCGGCTGCCCGGCCCGGCCGTCCTGATCACCACCGATGACGCCGGAGCGATCTTCCTCGCGGAGTACGGCGACAAACTGCGCCCCCGCTATCTGTTTCCCAAGCCCCCGCCCGACCTGCCGCGCCGGGCGGCCGGAAAGGCGACCCTCGCCGAGATCTGCCGCACCGCCGGCGCTCCCCATCCGGCCACCGCGGTCCCGGTCGACGCCGCCGAGGCCACGGCCTTCGCGGACTCCTGCGGCTACCCGGTCATGGCCAAGGTGAACCGCTTCTGGGCGGCCGACAAAAGCACCAACGTGCGAAGCACCTCGATCGTCCACAGCCGGGCGGAGTTGCTGGCACTGGGCGAGCAGGTCCGCCGGGCGACCGGCGACGGCCCGGACACCGGCCTCCTGCTCCAGGAATACCTCGCGCCGACGGCGACCGGCGGACGCCAGGACTGGTTCTTCCACGGCTACTTCGACGCCGACTCACGCTGCCTGTTCGGCCACACCGGAACCAAGGTGCGCTCCTACCCGGCCTACGCCGGCCTGACCAGCTACGGCCGGTGGACGCCGAACCAGCGGCTCCGCGAGGAGTCGATCGCCCTGCTGACCGGGCTCGGCTACCGAGGAATCGTCAGCCTCGACTACTGCTGGGACCCGCGCGACGACAGCTACCGGCTCGTGGATTTCAACCCCCGCCTCGGCGCACAGTTCCGGCTGTTCCACGACTCGGCCGGCATCGACCTCGTCCGGGCCATGCACCTGGACCTCACCGGACGCGCCCTCCCTCCGGGGGAGGCGGTGCCGGGCCGGACACTGGCCGTCGAGAACTACGACCCGATCGCCATGCTCACCTACCGGCGGAACGAGAGCCTTTCTCTGCGCTCGTGGCTGTCCTCGATGCGCGCCGCGGACGAGTACGCCTGGTTCGCCCGCGACGACCTCGCCCCGTTCGCGATGACCGGCGCCCGGACGCTGTGGAGCGCGGCAGCACACCGGCTCCGCCGCGAGTACGGCGGTCGCGAGCGAGAACCTCGCCTTGATTCCCACCAGCACTGCGAATCCCACGGCGGCAACTGACCGTCGGCGGCACGTCCGACTCTCAGACCTTTGACAACGGAAAGAAGCCCTACTATAGGGTCTCACCTGCGTGAATCCAGCCGGGCATGGCGACGCCCCGATGCGAGCGCGTGAGAAGCCGATCCGGCAGGAACACGGCGTCTGCGACGATCATCGCGCCGGAGAACTCCGGCAGCCCCAGCAGGACCGCGATCCCGATGTGCATGCTGAGCAGGGCGCCGAGGAGGACGTACTTGAGCCTGCTGAACAGGGCGAAGGGAAAGGCGACCTGAACCAGGACGGTCAGGTACCCGGCGATCGCGGCGAGCACCTGGTGGCTGTCGGCCAGGTGGGAGAGTCCAGGCCAGGGTTGGAACAGGTCGAGGTTCAGGACGTAGTGCATCGCGGTTCCGTCACGCCACATGCTTCCCTGCACCTTGTACAAGCCGGCCGCCCCGTACAGGATGCAGACCTGAGCGGCGATGACGAACATGCCGCAGTTGTGCAGCAGCGTGCTGAGCAACCGCCGCACCAGGACCGCCTGCTGCCTTACGGGCAAAGGACCTGTGCGAGCCGAGACCGCTGGTCTCATTACGGGTGCGGACGTCCGGAGCCTTCGCCGGTGGGCGTCCAGTGACCAACACCGCCCACAGTCGGTCAACGTCAGGTACATGACCATCAGGACCGTGAGATTGTCGCCTCCGTCCGTCATGAAGAGGTAGCGGCTGTGGAAGGACGTGACCACGATGGCGAACAGGATCGAGATCGCCCGCGTGTGCCAGCCGAGCATGAACAGGGCGGCCGTGACCAGGGCCAGCGCGTAGCAGGTCTGGAAGTAGGCGGTGCTGTCCGACAGAGTCAGGATGCTGTGCCAGCCGCTCTGTCCTTCGAGTTCGCGGGCCAGGGACGGGGTCCAGGGCGATGCGGGCCCCCACATCTCGTCCCGGTTCGGGAACTCGCGCAGCAGGAACACCAGGTACAGCAGGCCGTATCCGATGCGGAGCACGCTTGCTGCGTGAAGCGAGATGGGCCGTTCGGTCAGGCAGGTGAACGCCCTGGTGATCAGGTCTGGTGCCGGGGCTGCCGCGTCGGCTGCCGGGCCGGGCAAAGTCCTCATCTGGTCAGCGCTCATGTGACGTCACCGACCACCACGGCAGGAGCCTGATACTGGGGGCGGGCGCGGGCGCGGCCGGCTGGTCGGCGCCGCCCGGCGGCGGGATCGGCGTCGAGGTGACGCGTAGTTGAACGGCATTGAATGTGGTGTGGCTGTGCGCGCTGATGCGTTGCACGGCGATGTTGCGGAGGTATTCCTGCAGCATGAGGGCCCGCGGGGACGAGACCTGGCCGTCGGCGCCCTGCGCGTCGGCGTAGGCGGCCCAGGCCCGGCGCAACATGTTCTGCGCGGTGTGGCTCGGGAAGAAGTCGTGCCGTACAGCTGCGTCGTCGACAGCAGTCAGGTCGACCCAATCGCCGGGACGGGGCGTTCCGTCCGAGGCGGTCATCGAGGCGCGCGCCGAGATCTGCTGCCGCGCGGATTGGGGATTCGGGGCGAACAGCTTCCAATCCTGCTCGAAGTAGGGGTAGACCCACGCGTTGATCTGTCTCTGATACAGCCGGGAGACGGTGTTCGACGGAGCGACGAACAGGAACACCGAGGCCACATGGACGAGGGTTGCCGTGAGGCACAACGCGACCGCACCGGCCACGATGAGCTCTGCGGGCCGTGACAGCTGTCGGCCCTCGCCGGGCGGCACGACGGGCTCGGGCGGAGGCGCGTACCCTTCGCCGGCGGCGTGGTGAGCCGCAGTGCTGATGTTGTTCACTGGATTGTTCCTTGTCCGTGCGGCAACTCCCCGGCCCTGGGTGCCGGGCCGGGGAGTCGCGCGGGCCTTACATGCGGTATCGCGTCAGGCGCGGTGTGACTGCCGACGGCGGATCAGCAACGTGCCGCCGATCAGGGCGACTGCGCTGAGCGGGATGAGGACGAGGGCGTCGGTGCCTGTGTGGGCCAGTTCCTTGCCGCCTGATGCGGACTCACCGGCTGTGGTGCCGCCGGTCGTGCCGGCTGTGGTGCCAGCTGTGGTCCCACCGGTTGTGCCGCCGGTGGTGCCGGCCGTGGTCCCGCCAGTCGTCCCGGCCGTGGTCCCACCGGTTGTGCCGCCGGTCGTGCCGGCCGTAGTACCGCCAGTCGTGCCGCCCGTCGTCCCGGCCGTGGTGCCGCCGGTCGTACCACCGGTGGTCCCGCCGGTCGTGCCACCGGTTGTGCCCGCAGTCGTCCCACCAGTGGTCGGGCCACCGGTCGTGCCACCAGTGGTGCCGCCGGTCGTGCCCGCGGTCGTTCCACCAGTGGTCGGGCCGCCAGTCGTGCCACCAGTGGTGCCTCCGGTCGTCCCGGCCGTGGTGCCGCCGGTCGTGCCACCAGTGGTCGGACCGCCGGTCGTGCCACCGGTCGTCGGGCCACCCGTCGTGCCGCCCGTCGTCGGGCCACCAGTTGTGCCACCGGTCGTGGGGCCGCCGGTCGTCGTGCCACCCGTCGTCGGACCACCAGTCGTGCCACCCGTCGTCCCACCGGTGGTCCCGCCCGTCTGGCACGTCGGACGGGTGATGGTGTTGGTGTCGAGCGTGACCGACCCGTTCCGGGCCAGGGCACGGCCGTCGATCGTCGCGCTGGTGGTGACCGAGATCGACGTCAGGGCCAGGATGTTGCCCACGAACGTGGTGCCCGTGCCCAGGGTCGCCGAACTGCCCACCTGCCAGTAGACGTTGCACGGCTGGGCACCGTTGATCAGCAGCACCCGGCTGGCCGAGGCCGTGGTCAGCGTCGACCCGATCTGGAAGATGAACACCGCGTTGGGATCACCGTGCGCATCGAGCGTGAGCGTCCCGGTGAGCCCGATCGACGACGAGGCCGTGTACACACCCGGCCCCTTCGTCAGACCGCCGAGATCCCCCGCGATCGCGGCGCTCGACGGCTGGCCGGCCGCGTTGTTGTAGGCGATGGTCAGGTCCGACTGCGCCTGCAGTGCCGCCGCGTCGGCCGCGTGGACGGCTCCGGCGACCGTGCCGGGAGGAAAGCCGGTCACCGAGGCCGGCCCCGCAGGGCTCACACCCAAGTCCCCGGTGATCGTGGTGGGTCCCGTATTGGTGACGCCCTGACCGCCCAGCACCGCGTAAGTCGCGGCAGTCCCGAGCCCGACCGCCGTGGCGGCGTTCACGCGAGCCGGAAGGAGCGCCGCCCCGGCGACCACCAGCGATGCGAGCAAACCCCCGCTGACCCGGGCGGCGAACCCATGGCGGTGAGATCTCGCAGACAAGCTAGCTCTCATGATGACCCCAGAATCTCTCAGAGATGGTTCGACATGTCCCGCACCTGCGCCTTAAATCCGAGAATCCATTCATCGGCCTTTTGAACCCTTCGACCACCGAGATCGATCTCGGACTTTTGCGTATGAGCGGAACTAGAGAAAGTGGAACCATAGCCCTGAAAATGGGAATCAAAACGCACGCGGAAGGCTTGACCGAAGAGTTATTAATCACTAACGAGTGAACGGCGTTACGCCGTCTCAGGGACCCACCGGGGAATTGAGAGGGTCGTTGCTCTGGTGTGCCTCCAGGCCACCGAGCAGGCCTGGACCGCACGAGGCCCACCACCAAGGGGTGGACTTCTCACCCGAGCCCGAACGCAGCAGCCTCCCGCCGAACACATAGAAGAATAATGTGTAGAGGTATTTGATACGACGACACGGGACGGCCGATGCGACGCGACGGAAGCCCGGAAGCGCTACATTCTGGGTAATGAAAAGGGAAGACGATGGGATCGTCTTCAACTTTCATCGTATGATGACAGCCCAGGAAATCCGGCGGCTCCCGATCAGTGACGTGCCGGGACCATCTGCTGGGTGCCACCGACCACCCGACCCGTGCCTGGGCCACTCAGGTTGCCCGGAAACTCGCCGCGGATCTGGAACAGGCATCAGAACACGAAGAAGCTTCAGAACTCCGCGGGTCAGAGCCCTGAGGTGATCTCTCCAGCGCACGTGTCTCGATAACGCCTGACATAGCCACCCGCGTGGACGCGTAGCGCGACCTGCCATGGGGCATTTCAGCCATACCAATCGGATTCAGTCAGGTGAAAAGCCAGCAAACCCTGCGCGACATCGGCGGTGAAGAAGAGCGAATACGCACCGGGAGGCGATGTGTTCGAGGTGGCCACCGTATGGCAACTGCGCTTGCCCACCGTACTTCCGGCGGCGCATCGGGTTCTGCCCGACGGCGCCGACACGGCGGAGACGATCATCGCGATGGCCGACGAATGGTCGCAGTTCGGGGGACGCTTCCAGATGATCGCCCGCACCGGCGACAGCATGCGTAAGCCGGTCTACGTCTCCGACGACTTCTACCGGCGCTTTCCGCGCTCGACGGCCGACCGCACGGTGTTCGAGCCGCATCGCACGCCGGCGATGACGAACTTGCTGATCCGCCTGGCGATGCACGCGGCCGCGCGCTGTCCGGAAGCCGGACCGGACCTGGTGGCACCGTACCTGCGCTACGTGGACGACCGGCACCGATGGGGTGCCCTGACATGCGACGTCGGCGCACTCGCCCTGGCCGTCCTCGACGTCCAACTCACCGGCGACCCCAAGGTTGCCCTGTGGTACCTCAACACCGTGGAGTGTTCGGTCAGCCGTTGCCTCGCGCATCAGCCAGCCCCGGCCGACGGCCGCTGGCAGTGGCCCGACCACGAGACCGTGACGCCACTGCCGTGGCGATCGATACCGACGCCGGCGTGGCTGCCGGGCGGAGGTACCGCCGCCGAGCTCGATCCGACGATTCCGGAGGCGCAGGCTCATCCGTTTTTCAGGACGGCGCGCTGACCGAATCCCTCATGCCCGAGCCGTCGGATCAACATCGATCCGCTCGTCATACCGGATCGGCGAGCGCTCAAGCCTGCGGCGCAGCCGGTCCGCCGTCGGCTCGTCGAGCTTGTCCAGGATCGCGGTGGTGCCGGCCACATGGTCGCGGGCCGCGGGGGTGCTTCCCCGCGCGTGGAGTGCGCGGGCTTGGCCGTGAACGCATTCGAGTTCGTGGTACAGGTCGCCGGCGTCGTGGAAGCGTGTTGTGGCTTCGGTGAAGCTGACGTAGGCCTCTTGGTGGCGTTGCAGGACCAGGTAGGTGAAGCCGAGGTTGCGGACCGCCATGGCGTGCGGGAGGCCGTTGGTCGTCGATCGCATCGCCGCGACCGCCTCCAGCACGTACTCCAGCGCTTCTTTGGGGCGGCGGAGGTCGTGGAGGCAGGTGGCGTAGTTGCTCAGGGCGCTGGCGAGCAGGACCGGCTCGGCGACCCTGCGCGCGATCGGAAGCGTTTCCGCTGCTACGGCAAGGGCTTCCTGGGTGCGGCCGGCGGTGGTCATGCAGAAGACCATGTAGCTCATGAGGAACACCTGGCCGGCTTCGTCGCCGACTTCGCGGTACTTCGCCAACGCCGCCGCGAAGTACGCCTCGGCTTCCTCGACCCGGCCGAGCTCCGCCATGGTGACGAGGTGGGCCAGAGCCAGGGCCTCCCCGTACGCGTCCCCCGAGGCGCGGGCGCCGTCCAGGCCCAGCAGGCGAAGCTCGATGATCTCCTTGAGACGACCCGTGAAGTACAGATGTCGCTTCATCGCGGCGGATATCCGGGAGCAGAGCAGCCCGTACCCCTGCCCGGATGCCACCTCGACGCTCGCGGTCAGGTTGGGCAGCTCCTGGTCGAACCAGGCCGTCGCCGCGGCCGCGTCCGAGAACGTCGCAGGCCTCGCACAAGCGATTCCGTCAGGAACTCCCGGACGATAGCCGTCGGAGCCGATGGCGCTGTCGGCGTTTATCGCAGACACCGCGTACCACGACAGCACCCGCCCCAGAGCCTCGTCACGGAGCTCCGAGGACTCCTCAGACGCAAGCTTCTCCATCGCATACGTGCGCAGCAGGTCGTGGAACTCGTACCGACCCTCCCTGCGCTGTTCAAGTAGATACTCGTCGGTGAGCCCTTCGAGCAGATCCAGTGCGTCGCCCACGGTCGTCCCCAGCAACGCGGCCGCCGACTCGGCGGTGGCGTCGCGCCCCGGATGCGCCGCCAGGAGCCGGAACATCCGCCGCGCCCCGGGGTCCAGCGTCGTATAGGAGAGTTCGAAGACCGGTCTCGGCGTGTTCGACGCGGGCCCGAACCCGTCGATCCGGTCGACACGAAGGCGTCCCAGCAAGTCCCCCAATGTCCAAGCGGGGCGGGAACGCAGCCGCGCGCCGGCCAGAGCGACCGCCAGCGGCAGCCCGCCGCACAGCGCGACGATCTCACCCGCCGCCTGCTGTTCCGCGGCGACTCTGTCCGCGCCCGCGATCCGGGCCAGGAGCGTCGTGGCCTCCTCCGAGCTGAACACGTCCAGACGGTGCGAAAACGCGTTGTCCAGGCCGGCCAGACTCCGACGGCTCGTGACCAGCACGAGACAGCCCGGGCCGGCCGGGATCAGACTCCTGACTTGCTCTTCGCTTCCGGCGTTGTCCAGAACCACCAGCGCACGCCGGCCGTACAACCGGTCACGGAACATCGCCGCCCGCTCGTCGAGCACATCGGGAATGTTCTGCGGGGCGACCCCCAACTGCCTCAGGAACGCCCCCAACACAGTGCACGGATCCGCCGGAGGATATTCCGGGTCGAACCCGTGCAAGTTCACGTAGAACTGCGCATCAAGGTAACGTCCGGCGCGGACCAGCGTGTGCGCGAGGCGGAGCGCGAGCTGCGTCTTCCCGATGCCGCCCATACCCTCGATCACCGAGACCACCACCGTGCCACCGTGCCCGGGCGCGGCCTCGATCGCCGTCGTGAGCTCGTGCAGATCCCGCACCCGCCCGGTGAAGGTCGGCAGATCCGCCGGCAGCTGCCGAAGCACCCCGGACGCCCCGCCGGTCTTGGCGTCGGCATGGACCCGGACGCAGGCCTGCCGCCACTGGGCCACCGTGGACTCGCTCATCCCCAGCGCCGCCACCACGGCCACCACCAGATCGAGATCCAGCCGCCGCCGCATCGGATCGAACATCTCGCTCAGGGTGACGTGCGACAGCGGCCGCGCCGGCGTCAGGCGCGCCCCCGCCTTCTTGGCCAAGGTGCGGTACGAAGGCATACCGCACGAAATCCTCAGCTGCTCCAGCAACCTGATGAAATCCGGGAGATCCGCTGCCCGCCTGGGATCCGGATACCCGCCGGCTCGCACATCGAGGTCTCGGAGCGCTTCCCCTTTTGCCATGGGGTGAGTTTATGGAACCGACAACACGTTCGCGCCGGCTTCAACTCGCCGGCGTCCCAATGAGCTGCGCCCGCTCCCCCAGCGCCTTCTCCGAGTCGTAGCGCAGCAGCGACGGCACCAGCGCGGCCAGCAGCCCGATGCCGGCCAGGCACGCCAGGCCGCCGGAGACCACCGATACCCGCGGCGTGAAAGCCGTTGCCACCGCTCCGGATTCCAGGTCGCCGAGGCGTGGACCGCCGGTTACCACGACCATGTAGACGCCCTGCAGGCGCCCCTGAAGGCCCGGGGGCGTCACCACCTGCATCATCGTCGAGCGGTACACGGCGCTGACCTGGTCCGCGGCACCGGCCAGCGCGAGCATCAGCAGGCCGAACCAGAGCACGGAGGTGGCGCCGAACACTGCTATGGAGCCGCCCCAGACCACGATCGCCAGGACCACGCCGAGCCCTTGGCGCCGGACCCGGGTGATGAGCCCGCCGAGGCCGGTCATCAGCAGCGCGCCGGCGGCCGGGGCGGCGTACATGAGGCTGGCCGTGCCCGCGCCGCCGTGGTACTGGCCGAAGGCCAGCGCCGGGTACAGGGCCTTGGGCATGCCGAAGATCATCGCGTTCACGTCCGCCAGGAACGAGGCCATGATGATCCGCTGCCCGCGCACGAAGCGCAGGCCCTGGAGCACCGAGGCGAGCCCGGCCCGGGGCGCGTCCTCGGCGGCGGGCAGCGCGGGCAGGCGCGCGACCGCGTAGAAGGCCGCGACGAACGACGCCACGTCGATCCCGTACGCCCACGCGAAGCCGCCGGCCCCGACCGCGACCCCGGCCAGCACCGGCCCCACGATCACCGAGAAGGTCATGCTGCCGTAGGACAGCGTGTTGGCCGCGGGCAGCTTCTCGGGGCGGACCAGCAGCGGCGTGATCGAGCGCCGCGCCGGGTTGTCGACGGCCGCGAAGCCCGCCTGTACCGCGACACAGACGAACAGCAGCGGCACGCTCCGCAGCCCAGCGGCCGCCTGCGCCAGCAGCGCGACGCTGACCGCCGTCGTCGCCGCCGAGGTGACCAGCAGCAGCTTGCGCCGCTCGACCGCGTCCGCGATCGCCCCGCCGTACAGGCCGAAGAACACCAACGGCACCAGCGCCGCCAGGCTCACCAACCCGACCTGCAACGACGAGTGCGTGATCGAGTACACCTGGACCGGCACGGCGACCTGCGTCACCTGCGTCCCGATCGACGACACCGCCTGCCCGGCGAACAGCCGACGGTACGCCGGCGACTCCCGCAGCGGCGTGATGTCCGAGACGGCTGCTCGGGCCGCTCGGCCCAGACGTGCGGTAAGGCTCACCGCGGCATGCTATCTGTGACAGCTGCGGCGAGCGGCGGCGGTGGCGGCGAGCGGCGGCAGCGGCGAGCAGCGGCGGCGGCAAGCGGCAGCGGCGGCGGCAAGCGGCAGCGGCGGCGAACGGCAGCGGCGAACGGCGGCGGTGGCGAGCGGCGGCGGCAAGCGGCGGCTGCGGCGGCGGCGAACGGCGGCGGTGGCGAGCGGCTGCGGCGAGCGGCGGCGGCAAGCGGCGGCTGCGGCGGCGGCAAGCCGCCGAGTTGTGTCAGCCGGCGGCGGCCGAGACTTCCAGCGATGTCCGTCGCAGCGGCAGACGCTGATGCCGTGCGCCATCCAGCGCATGACGCAGTCACCTACCACCGAAGGCACGCAGTCAACACACCGTCGGCTTCGACCGCATGCGGCGCTGAAAGACCGCGAGGTCGTGACCCAACCCGACGGCCAGGTAGCCGTCGGTATTGACAGCGATCGCAGCGGCAGCAGTCAGCGTGAGATGAGGGCTGAAAGCAGTTCGAGTTCGCAGGTCCCAACTCCGTACTGTGCCGTCCTTAGCCCCTGTGATTGCCAACGGGGTCCCGTTCAGGCTGGTGCATGCCACGGCGAATACGGCGCCGGTATGCTCGGTCATCGGTTCGCCGACGAGTTGTCTCGTCCGTAAGTCCCAGACCCGCACAGCGCCATCTTTGCCGCCGGTAACTGCCAACGGCGTTCCATCGATGGTGGTGCATGCCACGGCGAATACGGCGCCGGTGTGCTCGGTCATCGGTTCGCCGACGGGTTTTCTCGTCCGCAAGTCCCAGATCCGCACAGCGCCGTCCTTGGAGCCCGTGACCACGCACTGGAGTCCGTCGACCTCCGTACACGCCACTGCGTACACCTCGTCGGCGTGTTCGGGCAATGGTTCGCCGAGTTGTCTTCCCGTACGCAAACTCCAGATCCGCACCATACCGTCGGCGCCGCCGGTGACAGCGACCGGAAGTCCGTCGATCTCGGTGCATGCCACCGACCACACCATCCCGGTGTGCGTGGTCGAGTCCTCGCTGACTCGCTGTCCGGTGCGCAGGTCCCAAATCCGCACCGTGCCTTCTCCGCCGGTGATCGCGAGAGGAGTCCCGTCCACATTGGCGCATGCCAGCGCGAATATCTCGTCGGTGTGCTCCGTCAGTGGTTCGCGGACGAGCTGTCCGGTACGCAGGTCCCAGATCCGCACCGTGGTGTCGGCGCTGCCCGTCACAGCGACAGGGACCCCGTCGAGCTCGGTGAACGCCACTGACCACACCCTTCCGACGTGCTCAGCCCAGATATCCTCAGGCGAGCCGTCCAGCGTGGCCCGAGCCGCTGTGGCACCGGTGGCCCATACAGGTGCCCAGTCGCCGACTGGCATGCGAGCTATGAGTTCGCGGTGGAGGACATGGGCCCCGGCTCGGGCGGCCTCCAGCGAGAGGAGTGCGCGACGCTCGCCGTGCGTGGTGTCAGTGAGTGAATCCAGCGCGGCCCTGTAGACGGCGCCGGCCGCGCGAGCAGTATCGCTGCGAGTATGGCCCAGGTGCGGAGCCAGATCGCGAGGAGCGACGTGCACCAGGAACTCGGCGTCGGTGACGATGTCGTCCAACAAGCCCGCACACCTCGCGTGGAAAGCTATGTGACGCAAGGTGTAGGGGTGGGCCCGGCGCCAGTCACGTCCGCCGTCATTGCGGTAGGGCACCCTCTCCGAAAGCGTTTGTGTTAAAGCGGTATGCACCATCGTGTCGTCAATGCCGTCTGTCAGGAGCTCTGCCAGAGATCGGTGGAACAGGCGGTAGACCGACCGTCCATCGTCGACACTCTCAACGGCATACGATCCTGCGGCCTGGCGCAGCCAGAACAGGTGCTCGTCAGAGTATTCCCGTCCGGAGATCGCGCTGGCGAGCGGTGCCCACAGGTCTTCCCACGGCAGCCCCTTACCCTGCGCGAAGGCCAACGGACGCAGCAGGTCTACCGCGACGTCGGCGCGTTCGTGCAGGCGTGTGGCCAGATCCTCGGTCATCGCGGACCGAGCATGAGCCGGCAGGCCCGCCCGCCAGGCCGGATCGGCTGGGTCCGGCACGACCTCGCCCTCGGCGGCGAGGGTGCCGGCGACGATCCGCGCGACCAGGAACGACTTGTCCGCCGCGGCGGCGACCGCTTCGGCGACAGGCAAGGCGATCTCGGGATGCAGCCGGTACGGAGACGACGGGTGTGCTTCGATCAGGCTGCGGACGGCATACGCGGTGATCGCGGCGGGGTCGGCGTAACGCGGGGAGTCGAGGTCGACCCAGGCGGCGTCGCTGACGCCGAGCCGGGGCACCAGGTCGGCGCGGGTACCCAGCAGAAGCCGGATCCGGCCCTCGGAATGCCTGATCAGTGGCCTGAGAACCCTGGCGCACAACTCGTCGGGATCGGCGGCCTCGTCGAGCGCGTCGATCAGGATCGTCACAGGGCGCTGTCTCCGGTTACGCGGCAGCGCCTCCAGCAGATCGCCGACCGATCCGGCTCCGGCACCGCTGATCCGGACGGCGCCCGCGATCGCACGCAGCGCTTCGGCGGCGGTGAGTTGCGATCCGGACAGCACCAAGTCGATCGAACCCAGTTCGGGAAGCGAGCTTCGCGGCAAGTCCAGGGCGTCGACGGGCACAGACCGTCGTCGCTCCGGATCGGCCAGCGCCGCGACCACGCCGAGCACGGCGCTCTTGCCCGAACCCGGGCCGCCGACGACCACCCGGCAGGTCGCGTCGGCTTCGTCGCGATCCCGCGTCAAAGGAGCGTTCAGCCATCCGGCCAACTCGATCAAGGCTTCCTTGCGTCCACAGAACCACCAGCCCGGTTTCACGTCCACGCCGTGATAAGCCATCGCGCGTTCCACCAACTGTGCGGTGGATCGTGCCTGGCGCGCCGGGTCTCGCGCGTCGTCGGTCGTGGCCTGCTGGACCGCCACGGTGACGTCGGTCAGGTCCGGATCATGACGGGGGCTGTGGAAGAAATCCGGCGGCCGACCGTGCAGCCCGGTCATGGTGAACCCACTGTGTTGGTACCTGGGCCGGGCCTGGGAGTCGTTCATGTGCTGCACGATCGCGCCGATCGGCAGGGAGACCGGACCGTACCCGGTGACGCGAAGACTCCCGACCGCCTCGCTCAACAGCTGAGGGAACGCCGCCGCCTCAGCCTGTTCGTGCGGCTGGGCGGAAACGATGATCACCAGGCTGGAGCCGCTCTCGGTCGTCGCGTCCCAGGTATCGCCCAGATCCCGCAGAGCGGTCGCGGCCAGCTCGTTTCCGCCCTGCCCGGAGTAGCAGGCGTCGAGCAGCAGCATGACGTGGCGCAATTTCGTGTCGCGCAGCAGGACCGACGCCAAATCCGCGGTCCGCAGGCTGGTGTAGGTCTCGTCGGCGGGATCGGTGTCAGCGGTGAAGAGCACGTGCTCGCGACGGTTGCCCAGAATCGTGCCGTGGCAGGACAGGTACACCGCCAACAGATCGTCCTCGCGGCGCAGCGGGGAAGTGCAGAACGCCCGCAGCCCGTCAAGCAGTTGCTGCCTGCTCGGATCCAGCTCGGTCATGGCGTGGTATCGGTATCCGAGCGTTCCGGTGAACAGCTCCACGATGTTTTCACGAGCGTCCATCAGCTGCGGTCGGTCCAGCTCCGGCCATTTGGGATATCGGCACACCGCGGAGGCGATGAGGTATCTCCGCGGCCCGCGTCGGTCGTCGGCAGTTGATGTGCTCACGCTGATGTCCAGGTGAATGCCGCAGTCGCCACCACAGTCCCCACGTTCGACTCGGAATGCCGACTTCTTTTTATATGCACCGCGCCGCTTCGGCAACCGAGTCCATCGGGCTCGACTACGGCATCAACTCCTGGCGACGGATGGCAGAAAAGCGTCACCGCGGCTCGCCCCGGCCTGGCCAGACCGGTCGGCAGGGTTCAGCGGCGGTACTGGGCAACGTCGTGCCCAGTACTGAAATTATTCATGCCTTTCCTCATAGAGGCGAGCACACCGGAGATCATGCCGTTATCTCCGTAAGAAATCAGAACCCTGCTAGGCTGTCGCCCCATCCGAAGCGGATCGCATCCGCGGCACGCTTCGACCTGCGCCGCGTCTACTCATGATCGGCAATGCACAGGGAATTCTCTCAAATTCTCGACTCCTGGGGGGATGTTGAGCGTTTTCGTCGCGATCCCGCGTGGGACACGGCATAAGCGGAGCATGACGTCACGGGTCCGCGCAGGGTGGCCCGCCTGGATATTGATCCTTACCGGTTCCCTGGCCGTGGTCTTGACCGCCGGGCTGGGAGCGACAGCGGCGGTCACGGTCCACGACCAAGCCGCGCGGCTCGCCGATGTGACCGCGGCGGAGCAGCGGCTGGCCGCCGGGGGCCTGGACGACGACCTCACCAGAGACCTGCTCCGGGTTCAGCAAGACGAGGTGGCGTTGTTCCGAACGCACGTCGACTCCTCGGCCCAAGATCCGCAACTTCGTGATCCCTCTCTTGATCTGTACACGGTGGACCAGGACCTCACCGCGATCACGCATCGGCCCGGGGTGTCGACGGCGGCGGTGAGCGACGCCGACTTGATCCAGCGCGAGCTGGCCGTCTACACCGGCCTGGAAGCGATGGCGGTGTCCGAGAACCGTCAGGCAATGCCAGTAGGGGCGGCCTACCTGCGGGAAGCATCCGGCTACCTCCGGGACAACACCCTTGACCGTGCGGAGGCCATCTCGCAGGAGGATCGTGCCCGGCTCCTGGCCCAGAACGAGGCCGCGGCGGGGTACCCCCGCCTGCTGGTCGTGGTCGCCGTCGTGGCCTTGGCTTACTTGGTGGTCGCGCAGGCGTTTCTCGCATGGCGCACCCATCGCGTGTTCAACGTGCGGCTGCTGACCGCCGGCCTTCTGGTCGTCCTGGTCGCGGGCGCGGCGGTGACCGCCCTGTTGATCAGCCGCCATCGGGCCGTCGACGCGGGTCCGTCGGCCAAGTCCGCCGCGGACCTCACGGCGGTGCAGCGTGACGTGACACGAATGGGATTCGACGATCAGCTGACGCTGTCAGACTTCGGCGAGGACTGCACCGGAACGATATCGCCGGCGACCGGCGACCGCTCGACCATCTACACGTACCCGTCTACCTGCGCGTACGAACAGGACGTGCTGGACAGCTTCACGGGATCGGGCACCTTCTCGCAGGACCTGGAAACGGCAGTGCAGAGCGCGCCCGACGACGGACTGCGTGCGCAGCTTGCCGGGGTGCAGAGGTCGGCGGCCGGCTGGACGGCCGATGAGATGTCCCTTCCCACCTTGCAGAACCTCGCCGCCTACCCGTCGACCCATATGGACCAATACCCTCGATACGACCCTGATTTCCTTTCCCAGGAGCTCCCGCGCTATACGAGTCCTGACGTAGAAGCCCAGGCCGGCAAAGCCGTCACTGAAGACTTCGACGCCATGCAGCAGGTGCTGCCCGGTGCCATCGACCGGGAATGGGCCGGCTTCGCCCGGCAGACGGGAGGAGACAGACATCTGCTGGGTCTTCTCGCGAGCATCCCGGTGCTGCTCGGCGCCGTGGGCGTCGCCCTGCTGTTGATCGTCGCAAGTTTCCGGCAGGTGGTCCGCGAGCACTTCTCAAGTGGGGAGGACGATCGATGACACCCGGGTCTTCTGTTCCTCGACGGCGTCTCCTGCGGTTCGGGACGTTACTCGCGACCCTGATGCTCGCGGGCTGCACGACGGTGAGCGCCCCGCAGGCCAGGCCCGCTCCGGTCCCGGTCCCGGTGCCCAATGACGCCGCCGTCCTCCCGATGACCGGCGACACCATCGAGCCGGTTCGGACCACTCAGCCACCGTGCGCGAACAGTCCCGGGAGTAATCCATGGGCGAGTTTCCGGCCGCCGTCGCCGATGCCGACTCCCGGCGACATGCCGACAGGCAGCGCCATGCGCGCGATCCAAGATCGGGGATATCTCATCGTCGGCGTGGATCAAGACCAGTTCCACATGTCGGCCCGGAATCTGTCCCTGTCTCCGCCGGCCGGCGAACAGTACTCGGGCTTCGACGTGGACATGGTGCACGCGGTCGCCGCGGCGATCTTCGGCAAGGACGGTGCCGACAACATCAAGTACATGCCGGTGACCCTCGCCTACCGTATGGGCGCCGTGTATCAGGGTGTCGTGGACATGGTCGCGGACAGCGTCACCATCACCTGTGGCCGGTGGGCGCAGGTGGACTTCTCCGTCAGCTATCTGGCCCCGGGCCAGCGGCTTCTGGTTCCCCGCAGCGACACGGCGATCTCGCTCACCCTCGACGCCAACGGCGTTCCCCACGTCGCCGGGCTTACCGGGAAGAAGGTCTGCACGATCGGGAGTTCGACGTCACAGGGGAACCTCGGCGCGCTTGAGACCGGCGGAGGGTTCCGGATCGTACTCGCCGAGAACTGGTCCGACTGCATCGTGCTCCTGCAGCAGGGCCAGGTATCGGCGATATCCACGGATGACACCCTCCTTCACGGCATCACAGTCGAGGATCCATATTTGAAGGTGGTGGGTCAAAGGTTCTCGTATGAACCGCTCGGGTTTGTGTTTCCCCGAACCGATCCCAGCTCTGCCGACAACTCCCAGTTCGTCGGCTTCACCAACGGCGTCATCACCCGGCTGGAGTCGGCCGACCGGAACGGCTACTGCCCCGAGGCGATGACGAATGCCGATACCACGTGCTGGTCTGCGATATATCGAACCTGGCTCGGATCCGAAGTTCCAGCCCCGCCCCCCATCTACTACCTGCCATGACGCGGGAGTGGAACTGGGAGGAGGTCCGGCGACAGCTCGAAGCACAGCGTGAGTCGCTTGGCCGGCAGACCGTGCTCTTCGACGGGTTGAAGCAGGACCACACCTATCTGTCGCTGCCTCAGACCGTGGGACGCACTGCCGTGCGGTGGGTGCGAGCCTGCGAACAGATGGAAGCGGCTAGGTCGTTGCTGGGGAAATGGCGCGCTGTGCTTGAGGAGGTGGACTCGATGGTGACACGGCGGCAACCGGATCCGTATGAGGCGGCCAGACCGTTGTACGAGGAGATTGTGAGTCTCGACGACACCGATCGTTCCACGCCGGTCCGGCGTCTCCCGGGCACTGTCTCCGTCGAACACCGGTACGCACTGAATGATCTGTGCCCGCGCGTGGAGCGGCACCTGCGTGCGGTCCGAGGTCTGGTCACGGAGGTCGAGACGATCAGGGAGGCTGCCCGTTCCATCGAGGATCGGTGGCGTCTCGTCGTGTCGGCCCCGAACCGCGGGGCATTGTCCGGCGTCGCCGATGTCCTGCGCGACCGTGTCGATCAGATGCGCGTGGACGCGGTGGCGGACCCGTTGAAACTCAACAGACGCGCGCTTGTCTCGCTGCACGCCGAGGTGGTCGAGTTTCACTATGACCTGCCCTCGTCGAAAGCAGCTCGCGACGATGTCAAGGCTCGTGCCGCGGCGGCCGAATCGGCCATCGACGTCCTTGAAGCCCAGGAGTCGTACGCACGCGAGATGCGGGCCACCGTCATCGAACGTGTCCCCTACCTCCGAGTGCTGCCCTCACCCGGTGTCGCCGCCGAGTTCCGGGCGCGCCTCGATCCGCTCACCGCTCGCCTGCACCGGGACTGGTGGAACGTCACCGGGGAACTCGCCGCGCTGGCGAAGGAAGTGGACAACGCCGTCGATCTGGCGACCGAGGTCATCAGAGTGAGCAGCCGCTGTGTCCGTGACGACTGTGTGCGCGACGACAGCCTCGGCGGCGAGCTCGACGAGCTCGGGATCTGCCCTCACTGCTTTCGCGCGCCGACGCTGGACCCGCTGGCCCGATGGGAGCGGCTGTGATCGCCTGTGCCAGGAACGATTGTGACGGTGGCCTTCTCGACCAGGACGGAATCTGCGAAGCCTGCTTCCGGGGTCCGGAACTCTCCACCCAGCGGGCCTACCCGTGCCCGCGTTCGGATTGCTCGGACGGTGTCCTCGATGATGAAGGGATCTGCGACGCCTGCTCCCGGTCCGCGCCTCTGCCGAGCTCTCCGTTCATCTCCGCGTCCCCGCCGGAAAAGGCCCCGGTGTGGGACCGGCAGGACACCAGCGCCGAACCGCGGCCACGGCTGATCCTGCCGAGCGGTTCGGCGACCGCGTTGGCCCGTTCTCCCCTCGGCCTGGGGCTCGACAACGTCCTGATCCCGCCGGTGCCCCGCATCAACCCCGAGGACAAGGTGCAGGCCAACCCCGTCGTCGCCGAACAGCACCGGACGTGTACCCATTGCGGGGGCGAGGTGGGGAGAGGCACGCGCGGCGCACCGGGACCGGTGTCAGGCAACTGCCCACGGTGCCAGACCGCCTACTCCTTCCGGCCGACCCTGAAAAGGGACGACGAGGTCGGCCATCAGTACCGGGTGCGCGGGTGTATCGCGTACGGCGGCCAGGGCTGGGTGTACTTGGCGCACGACAAGAACCTCAACGACGAACCGGTGGCCATCAAAGGCCTGCGCGACTCGGCCAACCGGCACGCGCTACGCGAGGAGAAGCGCATCCTCATAGATGTGCGTCACGACGACATCGTGAACATTCGCAACTTCGTCCAGTTCCCGGACGCCGACCGGGGCGTTCTCGACAGTTACATCGTTCTGGAATTCCTACCCGGCGTGACCTTGGCTGACAAGGCGCGGGAAGCGGGCGGGGTGCTTCCCGTGCCGCACGCCATCGCGTACGTGCTCGCCACGCTGCCGGCACTGGCCTACCTGCACAGCAGGAACCTGGCTTACGGCGACTTCAATCCCGCGAACGTCATGCAGGTCGGCGACCGGGTGAAGCTCCTGGACATGGGCGGCGTCACCCGGATCGGCACCCGGTCGGACCAGCCCTGGGTCACCAGGGGCTTCGTCGCGCCCGAGGTGGCCGAGACCGGACCGTCCATCGCCGCCGATCTCTACGCTGTCGGCCGCGCCCTCGCTGTTCTCACTGCGCCGTTCGATTATAAGGATGCTTATGTAGCCGGCCTGCCGGGTCCAGAGTGCCAGGCTGTGTTCTTCCACAACGAGGCTCTCTATCGGTTCCTTCTCAAAGCGACCGCTCCAGACCCCGGCGACCGGTTCAGCAACGCCGCGCAGATGGCCCAGCAACTGACCGGCGTGCTGTATGAGACGGCCGCACTCGCCGCCGGGCCGGCGGAGAAGCGCCCGAACCTCGCGCCGTCGCCGCTGTTCGTGTTGGAACGTGCGTTGTCCAGGAGTGTTGTACACGGCGATCTGAACGCGCACGACGCCGCGCTCGCGCTGCCTCTGCCCCGCTTCGATGACAACGATCCGTCAGTAGTCGCGTTCCGCCGGATCCTGGACTGCGTCGTGCTCGGGGACACCGACCGGGCACGTTTGGAGCTCAAGGAGATCAAGGACATCGCGTCACGGGATTGGCGACGGGCCTGGTACAGCGGACTGATCGAACTCGCGGCCGGCAGCACGGGTGAGGCCTGGCTCTCTTTCGCCCAGATCCGGGACGGCCTACCGGGCGAGCCGGCGCCGAAGCTCGCACTGGCCGTCTGCGCCGAGGTGAGCGGCGACTACGAGGTGGCCGAGCACTACTACCGCACGGTGTGGCGCACCTACCAGCACACCGGGGCCGCGGTCGGACTGGCTCGCACGATGCTGAGGGGCGGCGCCGAGCGCATCGACACCTCGATCTCCGTATTGGAGTCGGTCCCTCCCGAGGAATACGTCACGGCCGGTATCGAGGCCTTGCGGCTGCGCTTGGGCAAGCCGCGCCTCGACGCCGAGGCGGTGCGTGCCGCCGCCGAACGGCTGATGCGGCTGACGGACCTGGCTACAGAAGCCGAGCATCTGGAACTGAAGTCGATGGTGCTGGAAGCCGCACGTGACCTGCTCGCCGGGAACCGCACCGCTCTCGGCTCGGCACCGTTGCTCGGAGTCCTCCCGAACCGCGCCGATGTGGGCGGTGAACTCGCAAAGGTCTACCTCCAGCAGCGACGGCACGTGGAGCGAGGCAAGCGTCCTTCCTTGGTCCGCAGGGCCTATCGCGTCCGTCCATGGTCCGCCTGGTAAGGAACCAGATGCCTGACAATCTTTCACCGCAGGAGCTCGCTCTCGAGTTCGCCCTGACGGTCCACCGCAACCAGTACCTCGCCCCGGAAGACAACACCGTGCGAGCGATCCTGGAGATCACCGCATCGTCCCCGTTCGGAGCCGCCGAAGCAGATCCGCCCGTGGCGGCTGAAGTGATCATCATCGACACTTCGAACTCCATGAACGAGGACGGCAAGCTGGTGATGGCCCGTCGGGCTGCGATCGCCGCCGTCGAAATGCTGCGTGACGGGACCTATTTCGCGATAGTGGCCGGCCACAGCGAGGCCGAACAGGTGTATCCCCCGGCCGGCGTCATGGTGCGGGCCACGGCTGACAGCCGTGCCGCGGCCGCCCGCGCGCTGGACTCCGTCAGGGCCCAGGGCGGCACCTCCATGAGCACCTGGCTGCGGCTGGCCGACCAGTTGCTCGACGGCTCCCCGGCGCAGCTCAAACATGCTCTCCTCCTCACCGACGGGTTCAACGTCGAGGGCGAACAGCCGCTGTTCGCAGCGCTCAGGGCTTGCGAGGGGCGTTTCGCCTGCGATTGCCGCGGCATCGGGGACGACTGGAGTTGGACACAGCTCAGGGAGATCGCGCGCGTCCTCAACGGCAGCTGCGAACCCGTCGCGATCAACCAGCTCGCCGACGACTTCCGTGAGGTGATGGCGTCCTCCATGGCCAGGCTCGTCCCCGAGGTGGCGATGCGGGTGCGCCTGGCCCGCCCGGCCCGTCTCGAACACTTCAAGCGGCTGATGCCGGACATCGAGGACCTGATGCCCAAGGCAGACTTCGTCAACGCCACCACAGTCGAGTTCCCGCTCGGTTCGTGGGCCGAGGAGGTGCGGCACTACCAGATTCAGATCACGCTGGGGCGAGCCGACATGAGGGTGAAGAAGGAGGAGCTGGCCCGAGCGGCCAGCGTGGAGATAGTCGCCTCCGCTCCGGGCGGGCCGACGGTCCTGGACAAGAAATCCATCTTGGTGACGTGGACCGATGACATCCTCCTCGTCGCGAAGACCGATCCCATGATCCGCAGGTACGAAGGCCAGGACAAGCTGGCCGAAGGCGTGGCCGACGCGGTCCGGGCCTGGGAGGACGGGGCGGACGACGCGGACGGCAAGCTCGGCCGCCAGGTGGCTCTCGCTCACCGCATCCACCGCATGGACGTTCTGGAGATGCTCTCCCGGATCGTCGTGATCGAAGATCCCGGCCTCGGGAAGGTCAAGCTGCGGCCCCGCGAGAGCGTCGCTCGCCGAGATCTGCTTCACCTGTCGTTCGCTTCGGAGCAGCCGCGTGGCAGCGCGAAGCTGAGGCGGGAACCTCAGGGCGATGCCGACGCGGAAGACGACGGATGACCGCCGCGCTGCGGCGGGGACAGTGCTGAACGAGTGAGGGGGACTTGTGCCTGCGATTGTGTGTGTGCATGGGATCGGTCAGCAGCGCCGAGGCGGAGCAGTGCTGCTGAATGACTGGTGGCCGGCGATATCGGACGGCCTGAGCCGCGCCGGCGCCGACGGGCTGGTCGCCGAGTCGCAAGTGGCGATGGCGTATTACGGTGACCTGTTCCGCCCGCCCGGACGGTTCCTGGCAGCCGGGGATCCGCCGTACACCGCCGCCGACGTCGAGGACGGCTTCGAGCAGGAGCTGCTGGCCGCCTGGTGGCAGTCCGCAGCCGAACACGACCCCGCCGTCGTACCCCCCGACCACGCCGGCTCACTGGCGGCGGTGCCTCGCAGCGTGCAGGCCGGGCTTCTGGCACTGTCCGGCTCGAAGTTCTTCGCCAACGTGGCATTGCGAGCCATGGTCGCGGACCTGAAGCAGGTCCGGGCCTACTTCCTGGACGAGGAGGCCCGCGCCGCGGTCCACGCCCGCATCGACGCCCTGATAACCGAGGAGACGCGAGTCGTGGTGGCGCACTCTCTGGGCTCGGTGGCCGCCTACGAGGTACTGTGCGCTCGCCCCGGCCACAAGGTCCGGGCCCTGGTCACGCTCGGCTCACCGCTCGGCATCCCGAACCTGGTGTTCCACCGGCTACGTCCCGCCCCATCAGGCCACGGCGGCCCGCTGCGAGGAGCATGGCCCGGCGGCGAAGATCTGGTGTGGACGAACCTGGCCGACAGCGGCGACGTAGTAGCACTGGCCAAGGATCTCCGGCCCCGTTTCGGGCTGCGAGTACGGTGCGCGGTGGTGGACAACGGGGCACATGCGCACAGCGCCGTGCCGTACCTGACAGACCGGCTGTGTGGCGAGGCGATTGCCGCGGGCCTGCTGCAGGGGGAGGAAGCGCCCGCCATCACCTGAAGGGGAAACCGGCGGGCCCAGCGTCCGCCGAAGGCTCGTCCCGCGACAGTCGGCGGAAGGTCGAGTGCTCTGCCGATGCGCCGTGGCAGAAGCCTGGGACGGTCGCGCGACCCAGAAGCGACCGGGAAGCGACCGGCTCGCACGAGAGTGGTTCCGTCAGCTTCGGGTGAGACGGAGTTGAACCGTCCTGGGCTTGACGCGAAACATCACGGCACGGAGCGTTCGGCCTGATGACGCGTTCGCCTGAAATGACTACGAGGAGGACTCTCTTGAAGAAACCCCGCTTTGTGGCCGCCGTCGCGAGCGTACTGCTCGCCGTCGGCATCGGGATCGCAACGACATACCCGGCCTCTGCTTCCAGCACCGCACCCACGGCCAGTGGCCTCAAGCTCAGCGCACAGTCCGGCGTTGGACCCGCCGTGACCGGACACGGCGTCAGCGGGCTCTCCTTCAGGCCCAATAGCAACCCTTACGGGTTGGAGCTCAGAAACGCCTGGAACGCGTGCATCGGATTCCAGAACGGGGATACCGGCAATGGCGCACAAGCACGCCAGGAGCCGTGTGACGGCCAACCCGACCAAGCCTGGGTAGAGCATGGGGCGGTCAACGGTTATTGGTTCGTAAACGCCAAGGGCGGCAATTGCCTTGATATCGCATACGGGGCCACCGGCACCAATGGTGCATACGTGATGCTGTGGAACTGCAGCAACAGCTACTCCCAGACTTGGCTCTGGGGTAGCTACATCGGCGTCGGTGCGAACCTGACGGACAAAGACGGTAAATGCGTTGGAATTGACGGCGGCAGCAACGGGGCAGGCTTGCCCGCAATCATATGGGACTGCAACTCCAACAATGACCAGGTTTGGAGGTTGACCTAGCCTCTAAAGTGGCTTGGCGGCCGCGGCTTCAGCCGGCTACCAAGCCACTTTGCTTTACCTCCCCGTGCAGAAAGTCTTAACAGCTCCCGTGGCTTCGCCAGGTCCGCGCGAATCGTGTGCCCCGGTCCCACGCCGAAGGCACTGGTACGCGACTTGGTTGCCGTGAGGCCGTCTCGCCGCATCGTCACGTGGAGACGCGTCCCTGCTGCTCAGCTCGTCCCGCATCCCGGATGAGGGTCATCGCGGCGCGCGCTGTCGACGCCGGTGGGCCCGCCTTCGAAAGATGGCGGTATGAGCGTGGTCATACGCGGCGACCGTTTTACATCTGCGGCTCACTTCGCGCGGTGGCCGGGATCGTCGCCGGCGGAGTTGGGCCCGGTCGGGCTCTCGGTGTACTCGTTCTCCCGGGTACCGGAGATACGTACGCCAGCCTCGACAGGACCGTCTGATCACGAGCGCTACCGGCTCAGCTTGTTCACGGCGAATGGTCTCCTTCATGCCGAGGAGGACCAGACCGGTCAAGCCGGCGTGGACGTCCTGATGCTGCATGACGAATGGCTTCCCCACGGCTTTCGCGCCCTGTCCGGCCGCGGCAGCGGCACCGATATCGGCAGCGGGAAGATGGTCATGCTGCACTTCCCGAAGGCCGCGCTCCCACTGCGTCCGCCAGCGCTTGCGCCCTTGTTCGCCCGTCAGCTTCCGGCGCATTCCGGCCTGGGTGCCGTCCTCGCCCGCTACCTCGCCAGCGTCGCCTCGGCGCTGGAGAAGGGCGAGGTGGGGCGGCGGGAAGGCGAGCAGCTCGGCACGGTGGCCCTGGACCTGGCCGTCATGACCCTGACCGCATGGGCCGGTGTCGGCGGCGTCACGGCCCCCGAAAACCGCAGCCAGGCACTGCTGGCGAAGATCGAGACGTTCATCGAGCGCAATCTCGGCGACCCGGACCTGACGCCGTCCGTGATCGCAGGCCACCACCACATCTCGGTGAGCCACCTGCACCGACTGTTCCAAGCCAGGGAGCTGACGATCGCGGCGTGGATCCGTCATCGGCGGCTGGAGTGCTGCCGCGCCGACTTGGCGGACCCGAGGCATCGGACGCGGCCGGTCCACGCGATCGGCGTGCGCTGGGGATTCCGCAGCGCCGCCGAGTTCAGCCGTGCCTTCCGTGCGGCCTACGGTTCAGCGCCCGGCCATTACCGGCGTCAGGCGCTGAGCCACGAGTAGACGCATCTGCTGTTCGCGCGACTGTCAGGACGCTGAGCTGGTGTAGCAGACCGGGGTCCCACCGGCAGGCGTGACGCAGGCCCGCAACGAGGCGCCGGGGTTGGCCACGAAGAGCATCGGCGTGTTAGCGAAGTCCATTGCGTCCTTCGGGGTTTTTATGCGGACGGTCTGCACCGGTTGGCCGGGTGTCGTCAGCGTGAGGGCGTCGCCGACGCGGGTGTTCCAGAAGCGGGCCCATGCAGCCCGGCACTGGCCGTTGTAGCGGACCTCCATGCCGATGCCGCCCGCGATTTCCTGTTGTTGGAGGGGCCGCGCTTGGATTCCGCACAGTGTCAGCCCCGCGTCCTGGCCGGTGCAGGTAGCGCCTTGGCAGGTGGGGGTACACGGCCCCGTGACGCAGGTCACGGTGAACGGGCCGGGGGTGGTTCGGCTCGGTGTGCTGCCGGTGCCGTGCAGTAGATACGTGCCTACAGCTGCCAAGGCGACCGCCGCGATCAGCGCCAGCGCCAGGCGGACACGGATAGGGACACGGACGCGACGTTCGCGACGGTCGCGACGAGGCGGGGCAGTCGTCGGCTCGGGCCCCGCTGCGGGACGCGGATTGGACCCCGCCCCGATCCCCGTCGCGGGCCCCGCCCCGATCCCCGTCGCGGGCCCCTCCTCCTCCGGTGCCGGTCCAGCCATGACAGCGCCGCGTCCCCGCACGGCCGACTCCGCCAGCTCCCACAGCGCGCGCAGCCGCGGCTCCGGTTCTCCGGCCAGACGGCACAGATCCCGCACCGCCGGCCACGGCGGCAGCACCTTCGCCGTCAGGTAGCGCTGCCACGCCGATCGGCTGTACGGCGTCTGCTCGCCGAGCGCCGTGAAGCTCAGGCCGGCCTGGTCGCGCAGCCGACGCAGTTCGGCGGCGAGCGTCGTGACCTCGCTGCTGGTGTCAGCCTGGTGAGCCGTCATCCGCGCAGAGCCGCCCAGGTCTGCGGCCCGACCCGGCCGTCGATGTCCAGCCGGTGCGCCTTCTGCGCGTCGATCACGGCCGTTTCGGTCAGCGGACCGAAGCTGCCGTCGACGGCCCCCGGCGAGAACCCGGCGTGCTGCAGCAGGCACTGGAGCTCGGCGACCTCCGGGCCCCACATGTCGACCTCAAGGAAGTCGGTGGTCGTCGTACTGTTGCCGGCGTACCAAAGGCCGTCGCGCTGCTTGTAGGTGCAGGTGTACGCGGTCCGCGCGGTGACCACGAGGGCCTGCTTCTTGGCATCGAACGCCTTCGGCCACAGCACCAGCAGCGTGACCGCCGCCCCGACGAGAGCACCCGCTCCGGCGGTCAGGGCCGTACGCCCGAAACGCCATGCCCGCGACGGGCCGACCGTGGGCTCCGGCGGGTCATCGCACATCTCCACGTCGGGCTGCAGCTGTGTCAACGCCCGAGCCGCAGCTTCACGCAGCGCCTCGACACGCACCGGATCGGCCCCGACAAGCGCCGCCAGCGCCTCGACCGCAGCCGCGGGCGCCACCGTCCTCCCCACGAAATAGCGCTCCCAGGACGACGCGCTGTAGCCGGTCTTGGCAGCGAGCCGCGACAGACTCAACCCACTGTCGTCCTTAAGCTTCCGCAGCTGCACGACGAACCTCGCCACCGCCGGGTCCAGGCCCGCCGGGAGTGGCCTCCATCGCGCCACAGGCGCCCCTTTCATCGCCACGGCACAGATGACGCCTGTGCTACCACGTCATTGTGGACGACGTCCAGAGCGGGCGGCGCGGTTCCCGCCGGGATCGGCGGTGACCGCTTGCGAAGCGCGGAGCTGCGCGACTTCCGCGACCGGCTCGCCGAGGACGACCGAGCCGACCGAGCCGACCGGCTGCTCGACCTCGCGCCGGCCCGGCTGAAGGAAGCCGGCCTGGTCAAGGGGCGCGGACGGCAGCGCACCGACTCGACTCATGTGCTGTCCGCGACGTGGGAGCTGACCCCGCTGGAGTTGGTGACCGAGGCGGTGCGGGCGCTGCCGGCCGACCGTACTACCGCAACCCGGACAAGAACAAGGAGAGCCGGACTACGGACGGTTGGTTCCGGTCCGGGGACCGCGGCTTCATCGACACGGCCGGCAGGCTCACGATCTCCGGCCGCTCCAAGGACATGATCATCCACGGCGGCGCGAACATCTGGCCCCACGAGCTCGAAGAAATCCTCGTCAAGCACCCCGATATCGCCGACGTCACAGTCATCGGCATCCGCGACGACTACTTCGGCGAGGCTGCCCGAGGGCTACGTCGACGACGGATTCAGCGCAGAGCGCCCATCGGATTCTTCGTGGTTTCGGCCGGCGCCCGAAGTGGCACGGTGTGCCCGATTGGCGGCGATCAGCTCGTTGAGGGACTCCAGGGCGTGCGTCAGGCCGGATATGTGCGTGATGAGCTTGTCGCGTTCTTCGAGCAAGCGGTCGAAGGCGGCGTTGGAGTTCGCGGCGCTCGGCGACTCCATGCAGGGAAGCAGACTGATGATCGTCTGGCTGGACAAGCCCGCCGAGTAGAGCCGCTGCAAGTACGCGACCCGATCTACTTCCTCGTCGGTGTAATGGCGATGGCCGCCCGCGCTGCGAATGCTGGCCAGCAGCCCCTGTTCCTCGTAGTAGCGCAGCGAGCGGATGCTCACCCCGGTCCGCTCCGCCAACTCCCCGATCCGCATCCTGTCCTCCGTGTGTTCGGCGTCACAGCCGGCGGGCTTGAATCTCACATCTATGTGAGATTGTAGCGTGCTCATATGACCTACGCAGACCTGTCCACCCTCAGGGTGGACCTCCAGCACGGCGTCGCGACCGTCGCGATCGACAATCCCCCGCTGAACGTCCTCGATGCGAAGCTCATCCCGGACCTGCGGCGGTTCGCCGCACAGGTGCGCGACGACGACACGGTTCAGGTGATCGTGTTCGAGAGCGCCGACCCGGAGTTCTTCATCGCGCACGGCGACATGCACTTTCTCACCGACCCGACGTTGCTGGCCCCCGACGACAGCCTGCCGCCCGGGACGAGCAACGCGATCCAGGCTCTGAACGAGGAGATCCGGGCCCTGCCACAGGTCACCATCGGCAAGATCGCGGGCTTCGCGCGCGGCGGCGGCAACGAGTTCGCCATGGCGCTCGACATGCGTTTCGCGGCGATCGGCAAGTCCGGCCAGGCGCAGCCGGAGACGCTGTTGGGCATCTACCCGGCCGGCGGCGGCACGCAGTACATGACCTCCCTCGTCGGCCGCGCCCGCGCGCTCGAACTCATCCTCGGCGCCGGACTGGCCGACGCGGAGCTCGCCGAGCGCTACGGGCTCATCAACCGCGCCCTACCGGCGGACGAGCTCGACGAGTTCGTCACGACGCTGGCGCGGCGCATCGCCGGCCTGGGCCGGACCATCATCGGCATCATCAAGACAGCGGTCGACGCGGCCGACTCCACCAAGACGGACCTGGTCACGGAGAGCAGCCTGGCCAGCAGGCTCTCCTTCCCGGAGATCACGGCGCTCGCTCACAAGTTGCTGGCTGCCGGCGTGCAGACGCGGGAAGGCGAGCTGCGGCTTGAAGAACTCCTCAACGAGGTTCTGATTGCTCCTCGCTAGATCACAATGCTCTGACCCACCTGGAGCGCCAGCAACGGCACACCGGTCAGGTCACCGAGGAACTGTGCGAACGAAGCGCCCTCGGCGTCGCTCAGTGTGAGGTCGTGGATCTGGACGGAACGCGAGGGCTTGACCGACCGCACGAAGTCGATGCCTTCGCTGAGCTTGGTCCAGGGTCCGGCCGCCGGGACGAGCAGCGTCTGGACTGCTGCCCCGGGCACGAAGTATGAGTCCCCGGGGTGGTAGACGTCGCCGTCGATCAGGTAGCCGACGTTGCTCATGAGCGGGAGGTCGGCGTGGATGGGCGCGTGATGCTCGCCGAAGGCCGTCACTTCGAATCCCGCGGCCTCGAAGCTGTCGTCGGCGCGGACCGCGAGGACTCGGCCATCGTGCGGGCCGAGTTCGGCCGCCGCGTTCGGCGGCGCCCACACGCGCAGCGACGGCCGAGCTTCAAGCGCGGCCTTCAGGATGCCGGCGTCGAAGTGGTCGGGATGGCTGTGCGTGATCAGCACCGCCGTGGCACCGGCGACGAGTTCCGCGGCGTTGGGGGTGTACGCCCCGGGATCGATCACGACGGTGAACCCGTCCTTGGTGAGAGCGACGGTCGAGTGGGCGTACTTGGTGAGTTCCATGGGTGCCTCTCAAGCTGGGCGGGGATCGGCGTGCGGGCCTGGACAGGAAGCGCCCGGGCCTGGACCGGAGCCGACCGCTTCACTTGACTGGGTAACTGAAACCTAGGCGGATTGAGTTTCCCAGTCAAGTAATCACGGTGCCCGCCGATCGGGCCGCCGCCAGCGTAAAATCGCGTCATGGCTGAGACGACGCGGTGGCCGTGATGCCCGATCGAGAAGACCGCCAGATGTGGGACGCGTTCACCAGCGTTCTGGTCTGGCTGCCGGCGGCCCTCGACGATCAGTTGGAGCGCGACGCCGCGTTGACACTTTTCGAATACGGCGTCCTGTGGACGTTGTCCGAAGCTGATGAGCGCACCCTACGGATGAGCGAGTTGGCCCGAGCGACCAACGCCTCACTGTCCAAACTGTCCCGGGCGGCCGGCCGCCTGGAGCGCCGCGGGTGGATGACCCGCGTCCCGGACCCGGCCGACGGGCGCTACACCCTGGCCGTGCTCACCGACGCCGGCCGGGACAAGGCTGCCGACGCCACCCCCGGCCACATCGACGCCGTCAACCGGCTCGTCTTCGACCAACTCACCGCACCCCAGGTCCGCCAATTGCACGAGATCAGCAACCGGATCTTGCGAGCGGTCCGGACGGAAGACTCCCGCCCACCGCAACGGTGAGCCGCGAGCAGGCACCGCCCCGTGTCGAGCACGAACACCGGTTCGCAGCTGAGACAGCCGGACTGCGCTCTGCTCCCCGCAGCCGAATGGTGCGGGGAGCAGAGCCGGCAGGCGGCAAGGCTTGGAGCGTCAGGCCGCGGGCAGTGCCCACTGCTGGTTGGTGCCGTCGTTGCAGTCGTAGATCTGGAGTTGGGTGCCCGGCGTCGTGCTGAATCCCGGGTCGTCCAAGCATCTGCCGGACTGAGGATTGAGCAGTTCGCCGTTCGCCTGCGGGATCCAGACCTGGTTGGCGCCGTTGTTGCAGGTGTACAGCTCGACGGAGGTGCCGTTGGCGGTGGCTCCTGAGCCGGTGATGTCCAGGCACTTGCCGTTGTTCACCAGGGTGTTCCCGGCTCGCTGCCAGCGTTGGGCGTTGGTGTCGTTGCAACCGTAGACGTCAACCTTGTTGCCGTCGGTGGTGACGTCGCCGGCGTCGTCGAGACAGAGTGCGTTGACAGCGGAGATGACCGGACCGACGATCGGAGGCAGCCCCCACTGCTGGTTCGCGCCGTCGTTGCAGTCCCAGATGTCGAGTTGGGTACCCGGTGTCGTACTCAGCGCCGGGTCGTCCAGACACCTGCCGGATTGCGGGTTGAACAGTTCCCCGTTCGCCTGCGGGATCCAGGTCTGGTTCGGGCCGCCGTTGCAGAACCACACTTCGACGAGGCTTCCGTTGGCGGTGGAACCGGAACCGTGGACTTCCAAGCACATGTCGCCGTTGTTCCGCATGATGCCGTTCGAGGGCTCCCACTGCTGACCGACGGAGTTGTCGCACGTGGCGATGTCGACCTTGGTCCCATTGGTGATGGAGCCGTTCGCGTTGTCCAGACACAGTCCGGCAAGGCCGGAGGAGACCGCGCCCGTGCTGTAGGTTCCGTATCCGCCGAGGAGCGGGGTGACCGCGAGGTTGTCGAACTGGTCGGTCTGATATCCCACGACGCCCAGACCGGCCTGGCCGGTCTGGTAGGTACCGTCCGAGGCGCTGCCGACCGTGGTCCCGTCGATCGAACCGCTGATCGCGGTACCCCACATGCTCAGCGCGATGGTGTGCCAGCGGCCTGTACCCAGCGCGCTGACCGCGCCCGAGGCGAGTGTCGTAACGGTCCCGACGGCGTCGCTGCGGTCGATCGACCAGGCCCCGGAGTCCGAGACCCGGAAAAGGTAGGCCGCCTGATCGGCCTGGGGCCGGTCCTGTTTGTTCGCCCGGCCGTACAGCTCGGCGGTACCGGCCTGGTTCAGGTACACGTCGGAGGAGACCGTGTAGTTCGACCAGGTCGTGTCACCGATCAAGCCGTACGCGTCGGAGTCGCTTTGCCATTCGATCGGCTTGGTGGGGGCCGTCTGCTGGACGCACTGCCCCGACCGGCCGCCCAGGCACGGGTCGACCTGGTAGGCGCCCTGCATCGTCTGCAGATACCGCGGCTCGCTGCCGGTCGCGTCCTGGTCGTAGGAGTCGTTGTACGGGAGGCCGAGCGTCGCCGGGGCCGGGCTGACCGCGGTGCCCTTGCCCTGGCCCGTGGTGGTGGTCAGGGTGTAGATGTACCCGGGCTGGACGGTCAGCGAGTACGAACCGTTGACCGGGCTGATGTCCTGGCTGTGGATCAGCGCGGTCGCCGGGTTCGGCGAGTTCACGGCGGTGCTCCAGACGTGCACGGTGCCGGCCGACAGGCCGCCGGAGACGTTGACGTTCACGGTTTGGGCGGCACTGGCTGTCGTGGTCTCGATGACGGTGGAGTAGTCACTGCCGTTGCCGGACTTCAGCGAGACGTACGAGCCGTTGGACTCGGCTCCGCCCAGGTATCCGGAGCCGGAGTCGAGGAATCGCCAGCCGGGCGCGGTGAACTGGGTGACCTGCGCGGTGGCCCAGGCGCTCTCGCCGATCGAGTAGTTACCGGACCAGGGCTGGCCCGCCGTCATCATCCCGTCGGTCGGATAGGGCAGGTTCGGGGTGATCGCGGCGATCAGCGGCCAGTTGAGGTACGCCGTCATGCGGGCGTCGGTGTAGCCGCGGACGATGGAGCGGATCAGCGCCGGCGCACCGGTGTTCATGTCCTGCGACCCGTTCTCCGAGGCCCACACCGGCTTGCCGGAGGAGGTCGCCTGGCTGGTGGTGGAGCAGGACAGCGCTGGGCCGCCGTCGCCCTGACACGGATAGTGCGATCCGATGACCTGCACCGCGTTGGCGAAGGCGGAGTTGGTGTCGATGTCGTTGGCGACCGACCAGTCCGAGTCGGCGCCGACGATCTGCACGCGGGAGTAGCCGTCCGCGTTCAAGGTCGAGCGCAGTTGCTCGTACCAGGGGATGTTGTAGCCGCGCTCGTTCCAGCCGCCCAGGTAGTCGATCGTCAGACCGTCCGCCTTGGCGCAGCCGAGCCACGACACCAGGTAGTTGATCGTGTCGGTGGACCAGAAGTTGCCGCCGCCGATCCAGCCGGGAGCACCCCAGGCCAGGCCATACAGCTTGATGTTCGGATTCAGGGCCTTGGCCTGCTGCATGAGCCAGAACTCATACCCGGTGCCGCACTGGACGTTGCCGGCGGTGTGCTCGATCGAGGGCTCGGCTCCGTCGGTGGAGTTGGTGTCGCCTCCGATCTCGACCTTGAGGATCTGCAGATCCGCGCCGTATCCGGGCTCGAACAAGTAGTCGAGGATCTGCTGACGCTGCGCCGCCGGGTAGTCGATGAGCAGCCGCGAGTTGCCCCCGCCGCCGCTGATCGCGCCGACCCCGTCGAAGGTGCGGCCGGTGGCGGCACCGTTGACCGCGATGGTGGTCGTGGCGGCGGCGGTCGCCGGAGCCGCGGGCGCGGCGAGCACGGCACACAGCATGCCGAGCAGCGCTGGCAACAACACGAGGGCGACGTGTCTACGCAGCCTTCGAGGAAGCACCGGGGTCATCATTCATCCCTTCGTCGGCAAAGCGGATCCGGAACACGCCCGCACGCCGATGCCCGGGTGCGAGCATCGGCGATCAGCGGGATTCTCAGCCGGTCGGCAGCCCGGCGGCGTGCCAAACCTGGTTGTTGCCGTTGTTGCAGTCCCAGATTTGCAGCGCGGTACCGGATCCGCCGTAAGCAGGATCGTCCAGACACTTGCCGGAATTCACGTTGACCCAGGTTCCGCTGTACTCCAGAGTCCACTCCTGGTCGGCGGCGCCGGTGCACGTCGACAGGACGACGGCAGTGCCGTTCCCCGTGCCGCCGCCCTTGGCGTCGAGGCACTTGCCGTAAACCGTGGCCGTGGTGTTCGCACCGAACTGGGGGTTGGTGAGGGTCCACTGCTGGTTCGCGCCGTTGTTGCACTGGTAGATCTGGACCGGGTTCCCGTCCGACGTCCCGAGGGCCGTGTCGTCCAGGCACAGCCCGTGCAGACCGTAGACGGGCCCGGTGATCGGAGAGGCGGCGGCGAAACTGGTCCCCGCGCCCGCCACCACGGCGCCGAGCGACAGGGCCAGGGTGATCGCGACCCGCGGTCGGCGCAGGGCGTGGGACGCGGAGCGCATTCGTGCACTGACCATCGGTGTGACTCCTTCGACATGGAAGTCGGCACGGGCAACATGTGCCGGTGAAACAAGGGATAGAGACCGTGGTTCTGAATCGTCAACGGCGGCTCGAAGCCGGCGCCACCGTCACGGCTTGGCGCGGATCTTCCGGTGGGCAGGTTTGACCCGGCTGGCGTTACCTTTCACGGCTTGCGGCTGTGAACGCGATCAGCTGTCAGGATTCTGCGATGTTGAGGATCTGTCCGGCTCTCGGCGGCTGTCATGCGGCGGTGATGTGGCGGTGATGTGGCGGTAACGCCATCGTCCTCCCGGCCGGTGGACCCAAGACATCCCTAGCGCTTGGGATATCGGCGACACGACCTCCTAGTGCGACACCGGGATCGCATTGATCTGCGCGGCGTCGAGCGCCTGGTTGAACACCTCGACGTTCGACAGGGCGCCGCGAAACCAGTTGTCCCCTCGGGCACTGTGACAGCGTCGGAGTTCTCGAACGGCGTCACACGGACCCCGTACAGGTGCGGTCCCGCGGCGGACTCCGCGGTGCGCGGCGGCGAGAACGTCAGGCTCACCGAACCGGCGCTACGGTGCCGGACTGTGGTTCGGCACCGGCGGGAGGGGACACATCGGGGGCAACCATCGCTGCCCGAAGGGGCCGGATGTTGGGCGGGGCACTCCGGTCGCCCGACCGTTCCGACCGATGGGGAACGGCCCGGGAGCAGGCGCAAACCCGGGCCGTCCCCGACTCAACGGGTTAAATCGTGGTGACCTCGGTGAGCTCGAACGTGGTCATGCGGTTGGCGGCCAGCGGCAGGCTCTCGACGGCGGCGCGTGCGGCTGCTTCGTCGCTGGTGTCGAGCACGAGGAAGGCGCCTGACCGGTCCGCCTTCAGCAGGATCGTCTCAAGGGTCCCGGCCCGCAGCAGCTCGCCGACTCGTTCACCTTCGGCCTCCAGGTAGGGGGTGGGGTCGCCGATGTTGTGCGATTCGACTATGAATTTCATGACAAGCTCCTTATTTCAAAGGCTGTGATGATCTCGCCCGCAGGAGACGGATGACGAAATCCCGAACGCATTGCGCACTCGAAACGCCGTCCGTCGGGGCACGGGAAACGGTAGCGGGGGCTCAGAGGCGAGCACTCAAAGCTTTGTGAACGCCCCGGACGTGAGGGGGTACCGCCGTTTCGATGCTTTGGCTGATCGGGATGGGAAGGCCCGCTGGGGTGATCTTGTTGAGGGTGTTGAGAATGACGACCGAGGTGGGCGTGCGGTGGCGTGCCTTGAACAGTTCCAGGCTGAGCGAAGCGGAACGGACGTTCAAAATCCCTAGCGTGCGGGGTGTCGATGGCGGCGCGCTATCGGTGACCATGCATTCATGAGGCCGGTGGCAGTGTCGGACGCCGGTGGCAGGAGACGAAGTGGAACGCGTTCACATATCGCTTTGTGCCGAGGATCCGGTGGTCCGGGCCGGTATGGAAGCCATGTTGAGGCATGTGCCGGAGCTTGAGATCCACAGTGTTGTCGGCGAGCCGGACACGACTGTGCTGGTTCTGTGCGTTGACGGGGTCGACGACCAGGTCCTGACGACTATGCGCCGGTGGAGGAAAGACGGTGCGGTGCGCATCGTGCTCGTGGTCGGGGACATCCGTGACGCGCAGTTGCTCGACGCGATCGAGTGCGGCGTCACGGCGCTGGTGCGCCGTAGTGAAGCCAGTACCGGCCGCTTGGTGCAGGCCATCAAGGTCGCGGCGAGCGGCGAGGGCGAACTGCCGGCCGATTTGCTCGGCCGGCTGCTGGCCCAGGTCGGCCGGGCGCGGACCGCGGGCGGCCGCCCCGATGCCGTCGCCATGCCAGGGCTCTCCCACCGGGAGATCGATGTCGTCAGGCTCGTGGCGGAGGGACTTGAGACACGCGAGATCGCCGCGAAACTCAGCTACTCCGAGCGGACGATCAAGGGCGTGCTGCACGGGATGATGCTGCGTCTGGATCTGCGGAACCGGCCCCACGCCGTGGCTTACGCGGCGCGCGAGGGCTTCCTGTGATGGCCGGCCGCCGGATCAACGATGTGCCCGGCCGCTGCTGCGCATCGGCGAGTGATCGGCGACCTCGGCGAAGAGGATCCTGGCAGCGCTGACTGGCATGCCGGGCAACGCGGCCAGGCGAGCGAACAAAGACGAGACCCTCAGACCGCGACGTCCCGCACTCTCAGCAGGTTGGCGATCATGGCCTCACCGTGCCAGCGCTCGAATGCCTCGTGGCTCCAGCCGCGCTCCCCCACCAGGCGCCGGTAGTTCATCGGCTGGATCTGAAACCAGAGGATGTCGGCGGCGGCTTCGGCCGAGATGTCAGGACGCAGCGATCCTGTGGCGGCCACCGCCGCCACGACGGCTCGTGCGCACTCCACCAATTCCTGCTGGCTGGACACCTGCAGTTGCGCCAACTCGGAGTCGGTCGTCGCGGCTTGTTCGAGCACAACCTGCAGCGGCCCGAGCCGCTGCGATATGGCGGCCGTGAAACCCGCGAACTCTCCAAGCAGCTGACGCGCGTCAGGAATCGTCAAGAGCTGCACGAAACGTTTGTCGTTCTCCGTGAGACGGCCGCCCGAGGCTGCGTGCATGCGGGCAAGCGCGAACAGCTGGGCCTTCCCGCCGACCCCGAAGACCGTGGCGCGTGAGACGCCGGCGCGGGCGGCGATCAGCTCAATCGTCGCTCCCGCATAGGCATTCTCAGTGAACACCTCCGCGGCGGCGGCGACTACGGCCTCGTGGGTGCGGTGCGCGGCCAGCTCGCGCACCGGCGAGCGGTACGCGCGCTGAGTGCCCTTGACGCCTGTCATAATTTGGCTATACCTTCGGTCAAGTCATTCAACGTGAAGTCTAGCTAATTCTATGGGCGGGAGAAGGCCTTGTCGACATCGGAGTTTTCCAAGGAGTGGCGGGTTCTCGGCTTCGGCAAGCACCCGGAGATCGGCGCGGTTGTCCAGGCACGCCTGCGCGAGGCCGGCTTGGCTGCCAACGTCATCGTCCTCACCGACGACGAGGCCGGCGACGCCGTGCTGGCCAAGGAACTGGACAACAACGAGTACGACGGCGTCGTGATCGGAAGCTTCATCAGCGGCCAGGACCCGAGTCTTCCGCCGACCGAGGAGACGACCCTTTGGTTCAACCGGGTCCTCAACGTCATCCATGCGCACGCGCCGGCCGCCCAGATCGTCCTGGTCCGCAATCCGGACGACGCGCTGGCCGCGATCTTCCGTGTGCTCGGCTGAACCTTCGACATCCCGAACGGGACCGCCGGTGGCGGCGGTTCCTGCCGCCGGGGTCGCATTGACGGCCTATCTGTGGGAGACCCCGGCCGGCCGGTTCTTCAGCGACGAGGACGCCGGATTCGTCGCCGAGGTGGCTCCCGTGCTCGCCACCCGGCTTCGCAACGGCCTGCACCCCCGCTTCACAGACGGCGACGCCGCGCTCGTCGGCGATCCAGTCGACGATCCAGTCGACGATCCCGCCGAGCCGGGGACGATCATTCTGGATGAGGAACTGTCCGTGGTCGGTACCACGGGGGCCGCGTGGCGCTGGATCGAACGGCTGGGGTTGGCGAGGCCCGGTGAAATCGAGCCCTTGCCTACCGTCGTCTACTCCGTCGCCACCCGAGCGGCGCTGTCGCGGGCGCAAGGCGCCGAGCCGCCGACCTCTGCCCGGGTATGCCTGCAGGCGGCGGACGGCCAATGGACGGTGGTCCGAGCGGCACCGCTCGTCGGCGCAGCGGGCGGATACGTCCTCACCTTGGAAGCGGCCCGCCCGCAGGACGTGGCTCCACTCCTCATGCAAGCGTTGTCGTTCACCGCGCGGGAGCGGGAGGTGGCAACGCTGGTGATCGACGGGCTGTCCAGCGAGGACATCGCACGGGCGCTGTTCATCTCCGTGTACACCGTTCGCGACCACGTGAAGGCGATCCTGGCCAAGGCCGGCGTCTCTCGCCGACATGATTTGATCGCTGTTCTCGCCGGAAACACTCAAAGCCGTTGATCTCGGTGGAGCGCGCCATGGCGCGCTCCACCAGGCTGGCCGATGGCTACCGACGGGCTCAGCCGCCGAAGCGGATCGAGACGATCTTCTTGTCGAAGCCGATCGCCCCCAGGTCCGGCACGTCGGCGGTCACCACGTGGGACGTGCCGGAGCAGTCCGGTCCGGTCCAGATCTTGATCGGGCCGCCGGAGAGCTGGAGCGAGGACGCCGCATCGGGCTGCCGGACGTTCACGCAGCCGGGACCGGCGACACCCTCGGAACCGTTGGGCTCGCTGAAGTTCGTCCCGCTGTCGAGGATGACGCTGCCGTTCCCGAGCGTGGTGCTGCCGCCCGACGAGGAGGACGCGGCCGAGGACGGGGCCGAAGCGGACGAGGACGAAGTCCCCGACGGCACGGATCCGCCGGCCGGGAGGACCTTCTTACCGGTCGGCGAGACGGCGAACCAGGTGCCGCCGACGCCCTCGCCGTTGGTCTGGCCCGGGGCGGTGTCCTTGCTGAACCGGTAGATCGGCCAGTGGCCGATGGTCAGCTGCAGAGTGCCGTCGTCCCGCTTGATGACGCCGATCTGCTTGACGGGCACGCCGTCCACGAAGACCTTCGAGCCCGGGCGAACCAGCACCGGCGGCCACGTCACCGCGCACTGGCCGTCGCAGTGGGACGCCGACGGGTTCGGGGTGTCCTTGTCGAACCGGTACATGGTGAAGCCGGCGCCGTCGTGGACGATCGGGCTGAGTCCGTTGGCCGAGCCGGCGCTGAGCTGGACCCAGTTGAGCGCGGCCGGGTCCGTGCGCGGACCGGAGTAGAAGTCGCCGGTGTTGGCCGGAGCGTTGTTCTGCTTGGCGGTGCCGTTCTGGTACTGCATCTGCGTCGACAAGGTGTCGCCGTTCGCGTTCGCGTTCGCATTCGCGTCCGCCCCGCCAGAACTGTCGCTGCTGCCATAAGGCGAGCCCGCGGTGCTGCTGGTGGTGACGACGGCGCCGGCCGGCTGCGCGGCGGGCTTCGCGGCGCCGCTGCTGCACGCGGTCAACGAGATCGCGCCGGCTGCCACTACGGAGACGGCCATAGCAGTACGAATCTGGATCATTCTTGATCTTCCCCTCATATCAGGACTGATACTGGTTCGTGGTGAACCTTGCGGGTGACTTACGCAGTCCCGCGGCGGCCGGTTCAAAGCCCGGAGAAACTTTTTTTGAGGCCGCAGCCGGCCGCACCCGTCCGCATGGACGGGGCTCCTGGACTCCGGCGACCTACGCAGCCGAACCCGGGCCGGTTCAATGCGGATCGATGGAGGTTTCCAGAGGTTTCCTTTGAACCCGCTCGGGTTCCGCTGCGTGGGTTGAACCGTCACGGTTCCAACTCAAGGAGCGATCATGCGTTTCCGGTCGGGCCTCACCGTCAGAGCTCTCACCGATTCCGGCCTCGGCCCGATCCCCACCGGCCAGAACGGTCGCAAACTCGGCGCGTTCCTCAACAACAAGGACGGAAGCAGCTCCTGCGCCAAGTGGCCGCTCTACTATTACGTCCGCGACACCGCGGCCGGTGACGTGGACGGACAATGCGTGGACGGCGTGTGGTTCGCCGTCGGTGCGGTCGGCAAGCTCATCAAGCCCGCCGGGTGAGGAGCGTGGACGCCGCCGTCTTTCTGCCTGGGGCGGGCCTGGCCGGCCCCGGTCAGACACGACAGAACCGTGACCACGCCGACCGCTCGACCTGGAACGGCGGAAAAGCCATGCGCCATGGGGACGAACTGGCGGTTGATCTCTACCGCGAGCACGCAGCGCCGCTGCTACGCTTCGTCCTGAGCCTGAACGGCGGCGCCCGGCAGGACGCCGAGGACGTGGTCCAGGAGACCCTGGTGCGAGCCTGGCGGCACGCCGACCGCCTGGACGGGGAGACCGGCTCACTGCGGCCGTGGTTGCTGACGGTGGCGCGTCGCCTGGTGATCGACGAGCACCGCCGGCGCAAAGCCCGCCCGCCGGAGGTCTCCGACGCGTCGCTGGAGTACCGGCCGAGCGAGGAGAGCGTGGAGAAGGCACTGTCGGCGATGGAAGTGTCCGAGTTGCTGGACACTCTCAGCGCCCCGCACCGCGAGGTGCTGGTCGCGACCTACCTCAGGGGGAAGTCCGTCGCCGAGGCGTCCGCCGAACTAGGCGTACCGCCAGGCACCGTCAAGTCCCGCGTCTACTACGCGCTGCGCGCGCTGAAGCTGGCGGCGGCTGAAAGGGGGCTGACCCAGTGACCGAGCCCGAACACACCGACATCGGCGCCTACGTCCTGGGCCTGCTGGAGCCGGACGAGGCGGAGCGTTTCGAGGAGCACCTGTTCGGCTGCGACCGTTGCTCCGCGGAGCTGGAGGAGTTCTCGGATCTCCCGGCACTACTGCAGCCGCTGGTAGCCGAAGACGACGACGCCGAACCACTGGCCGTGGCCCAGCCGAGCGCGGAGCTGCTCCCCAAAGTCCTGGACGAGGTCTCCGGCGCCCGCACCCGGCGCCGCCGCCGCAACCTGCTGGCCCTGGCAGCAGCCGTAGCGCTGATCGTGGCCGGCCCGGCAGTCGGCATCGCGATCGGCCGCCACTCGACGAGCACCTCAACACCCACCGACAGCGTCGCGGCCGAACTGGTGATGATGGGCGAACGCCACACCGCCACGAACACCGCGAACGGCGTCAGCGCCGTCATCGGCCTCGAACAGCGCGACTGGGGCACCCACATCGCGGTCGAACTCCGAGGCGTGAAGGGCCCCCTCACCTGCGACCTGGTCGCCGTCGGCAAGGACGGCAGCACGCAGGTGATCACCAACTGGAACGTGCCCCCGCACGGCTACGGCGTCCCCGGCCACACCGCCCCGCTGGACCTGCACGGCGGCTCGTCCATGGCGAAGAGCGACATCGACCACGTCGAGGTGCGGACCGACACGCAGCAGGTGCTGGTGAGCGTGCCGGTGTGAGGGCTGGCGTGAGAGAGCGTGTTGTCCGGTTCTCCGGTGTTTCGTGCGACTGTCTGGCGCTGTCGGTGCCGAGAGTGTCGTCCATGCTGGTCGGGCCTGCCCGGGACGGCGATGATGGTTGGTCGTGTTGGTCCGGTTCGCGTATCTGGCAGTGGCGAACACGTTCACTGCGTTGCGGCTGCTCGCGCTGATCGGACGTTGCCGGCGGCACTGCTGGGCACGCTGGCATCCCGGGCGTCCACGGACAGTGGCCTCGATCCGGCGGTTGGTACTGCGGCGGGCATCGTGGTCCCCCCTCAGGTAGACGCCTACCTCATGGATGCTCAGCGGTTTCCCCTCACCGCTGCCAGCTCAGAGCGCAGCCGGCGAACATCTTGTGCGGGGCTGGCGCCGGCCGGATCCGAACCTGGAAGCATCACGTCTGAAGCGGAGCCCGGTGCCTCAAGTCATAAGGATGCTGCGAAAATGCTGATGCAGGACAAGGTCGTCATGGTCGCCGGAGTCGGGTCCGGCATGGGCCGCTCCATCGCGCTCGCCAGTGCGCGGGAGGGGGCCGACGTGGTGCTCGCCGCGCGGACCGCCTCGCAGCTCGACGAGGTGGCCAAGGAGGTCGCCGCGCTCGGGCGGCGGGCCCTGGCCGTGCCGTGCGACCTGACCGATCCGGCTAGTGCGGAGCAGTTGGCGACGGCGGCTCAGGAGGAGTTCGGGCGCGTTGACGCGATGGTCTACAACGCCCTGGCGATGCCGCCCATCGAGGGCTTCGGCACGGTCCCGCTTGAGGCGCTGTCCGCCGCCTTCGACGCCAACGTACTCGCCGCGCTGCGGCTGACCCGGCAGCTGATCCCGTCCCTGGCCGAGAACAAGGGCTCGGTCGTGATGGTCGGCTCCATGGTCATGCGCTTCTCCGAGGTGTCGATGGGGCCGTACAAGCTCATCAAGACAGCCCTGCACGTGACGGCGCAGAACCTCGCCGCCGAATACGGCCCGTCCGGCGTCCGGTTCAACACCGTGGTCCCCGGCCAGATCTGGGGCGACACGCTGCGCGGGTACTTCGGCTACCTCGCGCAGCAACGCGGCGACGTGACCGTCGAGGACATCTACGACGAGGTCGCCGCCAAGATCAACCTGCGCCGCCTGCCCGAGAATGACGAAGTCGCCGACGCGGTGCTGTTCCTGATCTCCGACCTGGCCCGCGCCGTCACCGGGCAGGCCCTGGACGTCAACGGCGGCGAATACCACCACTGACCGGCCGGTACCCTTCGTGCTCCGGTTCCTCCTCGACCCGGCAACGTCACCATCACCGGAATCCCGCAGTCGTCTTCCAGACGACGTACCCGCACTCAGATTCGCTGAGGTCAGTGCGCCCTGGCCAGGATGCTGCGGCCGGTCGCGAGCACCGCTTCTTCCTTGGGCCGCGGCGTCCAACCGAGCAGTTTCTCCGCTTTGGCGCTGGTGGCCCGGTGCGGACGCCCGATCATGGGAACCGCCTGGCGCGCGTTGTCGTCGAATCGTGCCGCCAGGCGGACGACCCAGTCGGGGATCGTCCGGGTCGAGACCCGTCGGGCCTCGGCGCCGAGGCCCTGCTTGAGGGTGGCAGCCATGTCGGACAGCGACATCAGGCCTGCCGTGCCGAGGAACCGCTCGCCTGCGGCCTTCGCGTCGGTCATGGCCCGTACGTGGAGGTCGGCGATGTCGCGGACGTCCACGATGCCGGCCGAGGCGCGCGGTAGCAGCGGGAGCTTGCCGTACAACAGGTTCGCGACCACGGCCACGGAGGTTCCGTCGTCGGGTCCGAGGACGGGGCCGAGGATACCGGTGGGGTTCACGACCGCCAGTTCGAGCATGTCGTACCGCTCGACGAAGTCCCAGGCGGCACGTTCGGCGAGCGTCTTCGACTTCGCATACGCGGTGACGCCGGGGGCGTCGACGTCGGTCCAGGTGGTCTCGTCGTAGGGCACGTCGGTGGGCGCGTGTCCGTAGCCGATGGCCGCGAAGGAAGACGTCAGCACCACGCGTCGGACGCCCGCACGTCGCGCGGCGCGCAGGACGCGGAGCGCGCCGTTGCGGGCCGGCAGGATCAAGTCGTCCTCGTGCGCCGGCGGGGCCGCCGGGAACGGCGAGGCGACGTGCAGCACATAGTCCACTCCGGCGACGGCTTCGTCCCAGCCCTCGTCCTTTGTCAGGTCCGCGGTGATGAACCGGACGTCGCCGGCCCGGTCGCTGTTGCTGGAGTTGCCGGCGAGCACCGCCCGCACCTGGTCGGCTCGACCGGGAGTACGCACCGTCGTACTCACGCGGTACCTGTCGTCGAGAAGCCGTGCGACGCAGTGCGTGCCGAGAAAGCCACTGCCGCCTGTCACCAGGACGTGTTCACCGCTCATGATGGGATCCCTCCGGCTCGGTGATCGGACCCGCGATGACCGACCAGGCGGCGTCGAATCCGGCTCGACACCGACGTTCCTGATCAGCGGGCTCACTCGCCATGAACTGCATGGTCGTCACGGCCAGCGCCGCGACCAGCCCGACGGCGAACTCCAGCGGTTGCTGAGCGAGCGGCCCCACGGCGTGGACCTCTTCGAAGAGCTTGCCCAGCCCCTGGAGGGCGTCGCTGCCCTGCGACCGGCTGTCCGCGGTGATGTCCGGCGACGTCTCCAGCGCCATGAGCGCTCGTTGCTTCACGGGGGCCTCCGCACCCCACCTGGTCCAGCGGTTCCAGCCCTCCAGGGCGCGATCGCGAAGCGGCCCGTCCGGGAAAGGGGCGCTCCACACGGCGGCGGCCAGATCCTGCTTCAGGTGCAGGTAGAGCTCATTGAGCAGGTCCGTCTTGGTGGCGAAGTAGTTGAACAGCGATCCGGTCGACAAGCCCGACTCCCGGGCGATCACACCCGTCGGAGCGCCCAAGCCCTGCTCCACGAACAGCCGCATCGCCGCGTCGAGCACCGCTTGGCGACGCTCCGAGGTTTTTACTCTTGGCACCCCTCGACAATAACCGACTGATTAGTCACTCGCAATAGGATTTTGAGGATGTCGATAACCGAAGAGGCCGACCTTGACGGTCAGGGCGCCCGCGGCGCACGTACACCCGTCGGTCGACGCCGGATACCGCCCCGGGTTGACGTCCGCCCACCGTGTGAAATGCCACGATGACCCCCAGACCAGACAGCGGAATCCGGAGGCGGTACGGGTGCGGTTCATCTATGACGATGGAGCAGCGGAGACCGAGCTGGAACTTCGGGTCGGCCGTCCCGACGCGACCGTGGCGGATCTGGCGGCGGCGCTGCGGGGGGCTGGTGCGCGGGTGACCGTCGACGGTCGGCTGACCGCGCCGGAGGCCGTGCTCACCGAATCGGGCCTGGTGCTCGGTTCGCGGGTACGGCCGGTGGATGTGGGGTCGCCGATCCTGCGGAAGCCCGTCGTGGTGCTGCAGATCGTCGGTGGCCTCGATGCGGGCCGCGCTGTTCCGCTGACGGCGGGTCGTACCGTGATCGGCCGCGGCGCCGACGCCGATGTCCGGGTCGTCGCCTCGGGCGTCTCGCGGACGCACTGCGTGCTGGACGTCGCGCCGGACGCCACCGTGCGGGTGTCCGACCTCGGCTCCGGCAACGGCACCGATGTCAACGACGTCCGCTTGTCCGGTCCTGTCGTCGTCGGGCCGCGGGATCTGATCTCGCTGGGCGGCGAGATCCTGGTGCGGGTCGTGCCACCGGAGCTGCTCGGCAAGGTGCAGCACATCAACGCGGTCCGCGAGGTCCGGCCCGGCGGCACGCTGCCCTTCAACCGCCAGCCCCGGATACCGACGCCGAGCTTGAGTACGCCGATCCTCACGCCGTCGGCTCCGAAACGGGCCCACAAGCAGCCGTTCGGCGTCGCCGAACTGGTTGGACCGCTCGTTCTCGCGGGCGCGACCGTGTGGATCATGGGCGATGTGCGCTACGCGGCGATCGCGCTTCTCACGCCGCTGATGTTCTTCGGCAACTTCGTTGAGGACCGGATGCGCGGAAGGTTCAGCTTCCGGCGAGGCGTGCGTGAGTTCCGAGCCCGGATGGCCGCCTTCGCCGTGACGCTGGAAGCACACCGGGAAGCGGAGCTCAGGACGCGGCGGGCCGCCTGTCCGAATCCCGCCGAGGTCGCCGCGCGGGCCACCGGGCCCAGTCCGAACCTTTGGGAACGGCGGCGTAGTGCCCCGGACTTCCTGAAGGTCTCGGTCGGCCTCGCCGATCTGCCCTGGCGGCCCGAGATCGCCTGCGACCAGGACAGTCCGGCACCCGAGGCCGTCGCACTGCTGGAGAAGTCGGCGGTGCTGCCGCGGGTGCCGGTCGTCGTCGACATCGGGGCCGGCGGGGTCGTCGGACTCGAAGGTGACCGCCGCGCCGCGCTCGCCGCCGCGCGGTCCCTGCTCGTTCAGGGGGTGGTCGGCAGTGGCCCTGCCGACGTCACGGTGGCGGTGTTCACCGACGCCGACCGGCTGGCCGACTGGGACTGGACCAAGTGGCTGCCGCACGGCGCGGATCGACGGTCGGGGTCCGCCCGGCTGACGGCCGTCGGCCGGGACCAGTCCGACGCTCTCGCGCGGGGCCTGCTCGCCGCCGAGGCGGCGCACGGTGACTCCAAAGACCGTCCTGTGCTGCTCGTCATCGTCGACGGCGCCGATCTGCTGGAAGGGCGGCCTTGTCCGCTGCGTGATCTGCTCGCCACCTCATCAGTGTCCTGCGGCGGCATCGTGATCACGCGTCGCCTTCCCGCGCTGTGTACGGCCATCGTGACCGTCACACCGGAGGGGAAAGGAAGCCTGCGTGACGTCACGACCGGCGAGGAAACCCTGGACGTCCTCATCGCCGGGGTGGCAGACGATCAAGCCCGGACGGTGTCCCGGGCGCTGGCCCGGTACGAAGACCCCGAACTCCGCGTCGAGGGCGCCGGCCTGCCGGACCGCTTGAACCTGCTTCCGTTGCTCGGGCTGGCGAGCGTGACCGGGGAGGAGGTCGCCGCACACTGGTCCCAGCGCGTGGCGGCGCTGCGCGTACAGGCCGTCCTCGGTGTCACGGAACGAGACCTGTTCACGATCGACCTCGACGACGACGGTCCGCACGGCTTGATCGCCGGCACCACGGGCTCGGGCAAGAGCGAGCTTCTCCGTACGCTGATCGCGAGCATGGCCGTCGACGCCGACCCCGAGCACCTCACATTCGCGCTCGTGGACTACAAGGGCGGTGGCGCCCTCGACGAGTGCGCCCGGCTGCCCCACGTGGTCGGGCTGGTGACCGACCTCGACGAGCAGCTGAGCGAGCGCGCCCTGAGGTGTCTGGAAGCCGAGGTGCACCACCGGGAACGCCTGCTCCGCGACGCCGGACTCAGTCACGTCCGCGACTACCAGAGACTGCGGGATCGGGAGCGCCCCGATCTGGAACCGATGCCTCGCCTGGTGGTCGTGATCGACGAGTTCGCGACGCTCGTGAAGGCTCTGCCCGACTTCGTCGACGCGCTCGTCAGCGTCGCCCAGCGCGGTCGCAGCCTCGGCGTGCACTTGATCATGGCGACCCAGCGCCCGTCCGGCTCGGTCAGCGACGCCATCAAGAACAACGTGAAGCTGCGCATCGCCCTGAGACTGGAAAGCACGAGCGACTCCGACGACGTCATCGACAATCCGGCGGCCGCCGGCATCGGCAGCCGCCAGTGGGGACGCGGGTACTACCGGCTCAGCGCGCGTGAAGTCCTCCCGGTCCAGACCGCACTTTCGACCGGGATCACGCCCGCGGCGGCGGTGACGGCGCCGGTGATCCTGGCTCCGTTCCGGCTCGGCGTCGCAGTACACGAATCTATGACCACTGATGAGGACGCGCCCACCGACCTGCAGCGGCTGGTCGCGGCAGCGCGCGAGGCGGCAGCGCTCGCCGGCTTCGCCGAACCGCGGCGCCCCTGGCCCGATCCCCTGCCGTCGGTGGTGCCGATGAACGGCCTGCCACAGACCGCCGCACGCGGTCTGCACAGCCAGACCCCACGGTTGCCCGCGTTCGCCTTGGCCGACGATCCCGACCGGCAGACCCAGTACGCCGTCGGCTGGGACCCCGGAGAGGGCAACCTGCTGATCTACGGCGCCGTCGGAGCCGGGACCTCCACGGCGCTGGCCGCGCTCGCGCTGAGCATCGCGCGAACGCGATCCCCGGACAGCCACCACATCTTCGCCATCGACCTCGGCGCCGGAGACCTCGCGCCGCTCGCGGCGTTGCCCCACACCGGTGCGCACATCGGCGCGGCGGAGAAGGAACGCCAGATCAGACTGATCAGGCTGTTGCGCAAGGAACTCGACTCCCGCAAGGCAACCGGTTACCAGGGCGACACACCCCAATGGCTCGTGCTGGTGGACAACTTCGGAGCGCTGGCCGCGGACTTCGACAAGGACGCCGGCCGGACGAGCCTGTTCGAAGACCTGACCCGGGTGTTCGCCGACGGTCCGGCCGTGGGCATCCGGTTCGCGATGACCGCCGACCGGGTCGGCGCCGTCTACTCCGCCTGGTCCTCGCTCGCCCGGCAGAAGCTGGTGATGCGGATGGCAGACCCCAACGAATACGGATCCTTCGATGTCCCCCGATCGGCGGTCCCGGGATACGTCCCGGGCCGTGCCCTGGTCCCGGCGACCCGCCAGGTCATCCAGATCGCGTGGCCGGGAGAGGACTGGGACGAGGCCGTCGCCGAGGTGGCGCACCGGTGGTCCGGAGCCGCGGCCACCGCGCCGCACATCGGATCGCTGCCCCAGGAGGTCGCCGCGGCGGATCTGGGATCGCCCGCCTCGACCGGCCCGGAGCCCTGGCGGATCCCGCTCGGCATCGGAGCCGAGACGCTCGGACCGGTGGGACTGACGTTGTACGAGCACGAACACGCCCTGATCGCCGGCCCGCAACGGTCGGGCCGGAGCACGGCTTTGTGCACCGTCGTCCAGGCCACGCTCAGCTCCGCCAACCCTCCGGCGATCATCGCCGTGGCACTGCGGCGGTCGCCGCTGCGCGCCGTCACGGGGCTGACCGCGCTGGTCACCGACTACGCAGACCTGGCAGCGGCGTTGGCGGGTGCCACCGGCGACACCCTCCTGGTCGTCGACGACGCCGAGACCGTCGAGGACGAGCTCGGGATCCTCGATCGCTGGATCGCCGAAGCACGATCCGGACAGCACCTCATCGCGGCGGGACGCGCGGAGGGCCTCCGACGTGTCTATGCCCATTGGACGCAGAAGGTCAGGGAGAGCCGGGCCGGCGTCCTCCTCGTCCCCGACTACGACCTCGATGGGGAACTGCTCGGCGCCGTGCTGCCCCGCCACGACCGGATGGCGCCGATCCCCGGACGCGGCTTCCTGGTGGTCGAGGGGGAGACGACCGGCATCCAGCTGGCCCGGATCCCGTAGCGGCCACGCCGACACCCGTCGGCGACCCTCCACCCAGCGGGGTAGGCGAAGATGCCGCACCGGGTTGACGCCTGCCGACGGGGGCGCGAAATAGGCTCTCAACGACGTTTTACCGATATGCGGTGGGGGTGTGCCATACCATGACGATCCGCTTTGACGACACCGTCGCGGCGAATCTCAGCAGTCAGCTCAGAGTGCTCTCCGAAAAACTGAGATGGATGGCGTGGTACCGCGGCCAGCAGTGCAGCCTGAACCTCAACGCGCCGATCCCCGAACTCTCAGGCGGCTGGCTCGGCCGGCGCCGCACCGTCTTCGACGGCGAATACCACGACGAGCAGCGGCGCCTGACCAGGCTCGCGGACTCGGCGCTGGCCATCAAGGGCCAGGTCGACAAGGCCATCCAGGATGCCGACGCGGCCCGCAAGACGCAGGGCCACTGATGGCCGACAAGGGGATCGGCGACCAGCCCGCCCAGGCGGTGCCCAACCAGCTCATCGACTACTCGAACCGGACCACCCAGGCCAACAACGACTTCCAGTCCTGGGTGAAGTCGGTCCTCACGAACTCGATCGCCGACTACCGGGCCACCGCCATCGATTTCGGCGCGCACATCTTCGGGCTCAACGGCATCGGCCCACTGGCCGGCGGCACCACCATCGACGAACAGGTGATGTCCCTGCTGGGGCTGATCATGGCCACCGACCGGGAGGTCAGGAAGGTCGGCGAGGACTTCCGGGTGGCCGGTTCGGTCGGCCCGCTGACCGGTCTGTCGGCGATCTTCCCGGGGTCGCAGCTGGTCAAAACCACGAACGCGGGCCTGGACGCGGCATCGGCCAAGGCCGGAGCCGACCTCGCGTCCCGCTACCAGACGATGGACCTGGCCACCCTCCTGGCGAACCTGCATGCGCACAGCGACGATCCGAACTACATGGCGGCGTTCCTGGACAACCTGACCTCGGACCAGCTGAAGCAGTTCGTCGAGACGTACGGCTTCAACGGCTACGACGCCCTTCCGAACCAGCAGGCGACCGTCGTGGCCACGCTGACCTCGGGCTTCGCCGGAAACCTGGATGCCAGGACGGCCGCGCTGATCACCGAATACCTCGCCGAGGTCTACCACACGAACGACAACAAGGGCACTGCGCAGAACACACTGATCGTGCCGCTCCTGACGGCGCTCGCCGCGAACCCGGACGCCTCCGTGAACTTGACGAAGGCTCTCCTCGCGAATCCGAACGCGTTCAAGCTCTTCGTGAACGGCCTTTCCAACACCCCCGCCTTCGACTTCAACGCGGGCGCGGAACGGGAAGTCTCCCGCAAGCTCGCGGTCCAGATCCTCGCCGCCGGCTCGGCGTCGCTGAGCGCCGAACAAGCCCAAGAACTTGTGAAGCTGCTTGGCGAGGACCTTCCGAAGGGGGTCAGCGTCGGAGACGTGAAAGAGCTGCTGCCGTATATCAGTCAGATCATTGGCAACTGCAGCGCTCTGATGGCGGTGCGGTTCCCGCAGACCCCTGGCAAAAACTCTAAGAACCTCGAACAGTGGGCGGATCAGAACAATAAAAACCTCGGGTACCTCGCTCCCTACGATGAGTGGATAAGAAAGTCCATCGAGGACGCCAACCAACGTGACGAGCTCTTGATCCAGCTGGGCAACGATGTCCTTCTGGAGACCGTGTTCGCGGTCTCGGACCTCATGGGGCCGGAAGCTTCCATCCCCACAACACTGGGCGTCAAGGCGTTCCTCAACGCAGCGACCAAAGAGATGTTGAAGAAAGTGCTCGGCCATGTGGCGGTGTCGCAGGTCGAGGACAAGCTCGTGAAGGAGAGAGTCCTCGAAATCCTGAAGGAGGGAAACATACCCGAAATCAACGCCGACACCTACGCCGCCACCGTCGCCACACTCGCCGCCATGGACCCCGAACTGATCAAGCATGTCACCGAAGTCCCGAGACTGGACACTGGCGATCAGGTGGTCCTGCTTCAGGAGTACAGATTCGCGTCGGCGACTGCCGTGATGCTGTTCGTCGGGGGCAAGGTCAAGGACAGCAACGGTAACACGGTCACGCTGTCCGGTTTCGAGAACGGCGATCCGGCAGCGCTCGCGAAGGCGATTATCAATTTGCATGCCCAAGGGTCCGGGGGTGTGCTGGAGAACTACAACGTCGAGGGAGAAAATCTCCGGGATCTCTTGAACAACCTCAAGATCGATGACCATACCCTGCCGGGGCCGGGGTAGAAGCCGCGCCGTATCGCGCGTCGATACCTCCGTGGTTGTACGACCCCGTCGACGTACCGCACAGGGTGGACAACCGATTCCCGCCCTGTGCTGACGATCGGACGGGCCGCCTTCAGTAGTTTCGTAAACGCCAAAGCGCACACATCCATTTTCCGAGGAGACACGACAATGGGCAACGGACCCACCGCGGACATCAAGCTCAACCAGACCGCTTATAGCCAGCTCGCCCGGATGAACACCCTCGTCACCCACGACTTCACCAATCTCGTCAAGCAGCTCAACACGGCGGGAACGCACATGAGCGAGCCGGCCAACTGGGCCGGGCCGTTGGCGGACCGGTTCCGCAATGACGTGTGGCCCAAGGCCAAGGGCGATCTGGACAAGCTCAACACCGCGCTGGTCGATCTGCACCGGCAGGTGCAGTCGATCATGGACGCGATCACCCGCGCCGCCTCGGGCCACTGAGCAGCCCGGCGTCCGCCCCCGACCCGACGACGAGGACCTGAGAGGCCCTGACATGTCCGAGACGGATCCGGTCCAGCAGCGCGCCGCGGACTTCGAGGCGATGAACCTCGCGGTCCTCGGCGCCACGCCGCTGCACCGCACGGACCCCGCGACCATCGGTCCGTTCCAGGTGCTGGCCCGGCTCGGCGGCGGGGGGATGGGCCGGATCTTCTTCGGGCGGCGGGCCTCGCAGCCGCAGCCGGCGGGCGGGCAGACCACGACGACGGGCGACCGGCCGGGTCACCGGGATCTGGTGGCGATCAAGGTGATCCGGCCGGAGTACGCCGAGGACCCCAGGTTCCGGCGCCGGTTCCAGCGTGAGGTCGAGGCCGTGCGCCGGGTCCACGGCGCGTACACGGCCGAGCTGGTCGACTCCGGGTTCGACGACGAGGAGCGGCTGTGGATGGCCACCGCCTACATCCCGGGTCTGAGCCTGTCCGACACCGTCGAGCGGTTCGGCCCGCTGCCGGCGCCGATGGCCTGGCGGCTGGCCGGGCACGTCGGTCAGGCGCTGGCGGCGATAGCGGACGCCGGAATCGTGCACCGCGATCTCAAGCCCTCCAACGTGCTCCTGGCCGGCGATTCCGCCCGGGTCATCGACTTCGGCGTGTCCTCCACCGCCGACACCAGCTCCATCACCATGACCGGACAGCAGCTGGGCACGCCGGCCTTCATGTCGCCGGAGCAGGCCGACGGCGCCGAAGCCGGGACGGCGTCCGACGTCTTCTCCCTCGGGTCCGTCCTCGCGTTCGCGGTCACCGGCGTCGCGCCGTTCGGCGACGGGTCGACGGCCGACGTGATCCACCGGGTGATCTACGCGCAGCCCAGCGAATCCGTCCTCGAACTGGCCGGCGACGCCGACGACGCGCTCGCCGACCTGATCCGCCGATGCCTTCACAAGGATCCGGCGGACCGTCCCACGCCCGGGCAGATCGTCGAGGCGGCCCGGGCGCGCACCTTTCCCGACGTATGGCCCGAGCAGGTCATGGTGGAGATCGAGTCGCGGGCCTCGTGGTCCGCGCCGACCGTGGCGATCTCGCCGCTGGAGCAACTCACGATCCTGCGACGCGTCCGCCCCGAGCAGGAGGCGCGGCAACCGGACGCGCCGCGCAGAAGGCGCCTCGCGGTCTCGGTTGTCGGGCTGCTCGGCGCCTTGGTGATCGCGGCTGTGGCGTATGTGCTGACCAGCGCCGGTACCGCTTCGAAGACCTCTGCCAATCCCCAGACCTCTGCCATAGCCAAGACGTCCAGCGCCGGCGGCGTCGCAAGCTCCGGTGGGCGCGCCGGCACATCGCCGACGGGGGCGCGCCCACCGGCTCCCGGCACCGCTCCGCCCAAGCCGCAGAGCCCTGCGAGCGCCGGCGGCCCGGGTGTGCCGGACGGCACGGACACGGGGCCGTCCGCCGGTGCGCCCCCGGCGAGCAGCGTGCCGACCGCGTCCAGCGCGACGAACCCGGGCCGGACCAGCGCACGAGGAACCACCAGCGCGCCACCCGGGCACACTCCGCCACCGAGTACAACGAGCCCGAACGGCACCGCCTCGCCCAAGCCGAGTCCGCCGCCGCCGACACCGACGATCACGTGCTCCTACTACTCGGGCACGCAGCTCACGCAGTACGGGAACACCGGCGCCAGGGTCAAAGAGATCCAGTGCATTCTGAGCAAGCACGGTTACAACATCGGTTCCACCGGTGTCGACGGGATATTCGGGGACGACACGGACAGCGCGGTCCGCCGTTTCCAGGCAAACCACCATCTCACCGTCGACGGACAGGTGGGAGACGACACCTGGGCCAAGCTCTACGGCGCCGGACGCTGACGCACGCCGACTCCACGCCGACCCACGCCGACCGACGCCGGGTTCGCCGGCGCGACGCTGTAGGCTGGGTCGTCGGACGCCGGGGGCATCATCAGAACGCTGATCATCGATCACTGATGGTGATGCGGACGGGACGGCTCCGACGGCGACGGGTGGATGGGGCGGGGTCGGGCTTGGCAAGCGTACTGATCGCCGATGATCAAGTGCTGGTGCGCGCGGGTTTCGCCGCCCTCGTCGAGGGGGCTCCGAACCTGACCCTGGCCGGCCAGGCGTCCAACGGCATGGAGGCGGTCGAGATGGCCGCGCGCCTGCGGCCCGAGGTGATCCTGATGGACATCCGGATGCCTGATCTGGACGGCATCGGCGCGACGTCCCGCATCCTCGCCGAGGCCGGGGAACGGGTCCCGCAGATCATCATCGTCACCAGCTTCGATCTCGACGAGTACGTCTACGACGCGCTGCGAGCCGGCGCGGCCGGATTCCTCCTCAAGGACAGCGCGCCTGAGGTGTTGCTCGACGGGATCCACACCGTCACCCTCGGGAACAGCATCCTGTCCCCCTCCGTCACACGGCGCCTCATCGAGACCTTCGTCAGCGTTCCCGGCCCCTCGACCCAGCCACCGCCGCTGCTCGACCGGCTGACGGGACGCGAGGTCGAGGTGCTGCGACTGGTCGGTGGCGGCCTGTCGAACTCTGACATAGCCGAGAAGCTGGTGATCAGCGAGGCCACGGTGAAGACCCACGTCAACCGGACGCTGTCCAAGCTCGACGTGTCGACCCGGGCCCAGGCGGTCGTGCTCGCCTACGAGACCGGGCTGGTCCGGCCGAGATCCGGGGCATAGGCGCGGGTCAGTGGACTTGCTCAGGCACCGGTCAGCGGACTTGCGACGGATTCAGATCTGGTTCGCCTCACCCCGGACGAAACTCGCGCTGGACGTGACGATGGCGGTAGCGGTCACGGCGTACACCATCTCCCTGGGGAGCAGCACTCCCCACGGACACAAGAGGTTCGACGCCGTCGCCGTCCTGCTGACGATCGGGGCCAACGGGCCGATGGCCTTCCGCCGCGCCGCACCCGAGGTCTCGCTGGTGGTCTGCGCCGCGTCCGTGACCACGTACACCTCACTCGGCTACTGGGCGACCCTCAACGGTCTCGGCGCCGCGGTGGCGCTCTACACGATCGCGACCCGGCGCGGGCCCAGGACGATGGCGGTCGGAACCGTCATCGTCGGTGCCGAGAGCGCGTACGGCCTGGCGCACCAGGACATCGGCACCCTCAAGGACGTGGTGATCCAGGCGGCGGTCCTGGTCGCCATCCCGGTCACCTTCGGTATCAACACCCGAATTCTGGCCGACCGCAACAAACGCCTCGCGCAACTGTCGGAACAGCTGCGCCGCGATCAGGAGGCGAGGGCTCGACACGAGGTCATGGAAGAGCGGGTGCGCATAGCCCGGGAACTCCACGACATCGTGGCGCACCACCTCTCGATCATCGCGGTCCAGTCGGGACTGGCACGCCACATCCACGCGGCGGGCTCGACGACGGTGGACGACTCGCTCGACACCATCGCCGCCACCAGCCGCGAAGCGCTCTCCGAGGTCCGCCGGCTGGTGGTCGTGCTGCGAGTCACCCCGGACCGTGACGCCACGGTACCCGAGCCCGCCGGCGAGGCCCCAGGGCTCGGCCGACTCGACGAAGCCGTCGACCGGGTCCGAGGCCTCGGGATCGTGGTCACGGTGAACGTGACAGGACGAAAGCGCCGTCTCGCCCCGGGGCTCGACCTCTGTGCGTACCGCGTCCTTCAGGAGTCGCTCACGAACATCGTCAAGCACGCCAGTGCCACCAAGGTCGAGATATCCCTGAACTACACCGAGAACCGGCTTACAGCGTCGATCGTCGACAACGGCACGGCGAAGCAGCCCCCGAGCAGTCTGGTGAAACCGACGGGACAGGGATTGACGGGGATGCGCGAGCGCGCTGCACTCTACGGCGGATCTGTAGTGGCCGGGCCGCGGCCTACAGGAGGATTCGCCGTGAGTCTCACGTTGCCCGTTCCTTCTGATGAGGCGGCTTCGGCCACGCCGGGGGTTGCAGGCGGGTAGGCGTCAAGCTGCCGGGTCTTCCCCGCCCGGCGAACCTCCTGTACGCGCACTCAGTCCGGATACCGACTGAGGGAGCAGCTCACGGAGCGTTCGCCGGGCAGGGGAAGACCCTGTTCATCGCGCCGATCTCACGCTGATGGCACGTAGGCCGCCGAGAGCCCGCCGTTCTGGAGGGCGCCGCCGAGGTTCTGCCAGTCGGTCCAGCCGGTGCCGGACGTCCACGTCACCTGGTAGGTGCTCCCCGAGCTCGCGCCGACGGTGAAGACGTGGAAGGTGCCGTTGCTGGTGTCGTAGACGGCCGCGGGTCCTCCGCCGAGGACTTCGCCGTCGTTGCCGCCGGTGATCTCGCCCCAGCCCGACCAGCCGGTGCCGTACCAGTCCTCGAAGAGCTTGCCGCTTGTGCTGACGGCGAAGACCTCGAACGTTCCATTCTCGTAGACGGCACTCAGGCCGGGCTTGACGGCGCCGCCGAGGTTCTGCCAGTCCGTCCAGCCGGTGCCCGGAACGAAGGTCACCTGGTAGGTGTTCCCCGTGTTCTTCCCCACCGCGAACGCGTGGAAGGTGCCGTTGCCGGGGTCGTAGGCGACCGCCGGTCCCCCGGCAAGGGCTTCGCCGTCGTTGCCGCCGGTCACCTCGCCCCAGCCGGACCACCCCGAACTGCCGAACCAGTCCTCGAACAAGTTCCCACCCGGACTCGTACCGAAGACCTCGAATGTCCCGTTCTCGTAGACCGCGCTCAGACCACCTTGCAAGGTGCCGCCGAGGTTCTGCCAGTCGGTCCAGCCGGTACCTGGGACGAAGGTGACCTGGTACACGTTCCCCGAGGTCCGGCCGACGGCGAAGACGTGATACGTACCGTTGTCCGGGTCGTAGGCCACCGCCGGCTGAGCCAGCAGCGCCTCACCGCCGTTGCCCGCACCCATCACGGCGTAGCCGGACCACCCGGTGCCGTACCAGTCCTGGAACAGGTTCCCGGCAGAGCTCGCCCCGAAGACATGGAACTCGCCCGGCCCCTTGTTCAACGGCGGACCATAGGTGCTGCCGGGATTCGGGCCGGGGGAAGAGGGGGTTCCCGGCGGGGTGGAGTGGTACTGGACGTACTCACCGGGGTCTGTGAGGTTGGTGTCCGGTGCCACGTTCGGCTGCATGAAATGCGAATAGCTCCCATCGTTGTACGTGACCCACGGGTAGAAGCCGTTGTTTCCCGCGGCGACGGACCCGTTGTACTTGGCGACGGCGGCCTCGGCGTTGTTCCACGGGTCGAGGAGCTGGAAGTCCGTGCCGTAAGCGGGTTCGGAGTTGCCGCACGTGATCTGCCACAAACCCCAGCCGGCCTCCGTGCTGTCGCAGTAGTCCACGCCAGGCTGAATGTTCCCGGGGTAGAAGCTGCTCTCGGCGCCGGTGATCGCCGCAGCGGTCTCGGCCGTGCCGGTCGAGCCGCCGGCGTCCACCCAGAAGCCTTCGATCTGGGCGTAGCCGAGCGTGCCGCTGGCGGCGGTCGTGCTCTGCGGCGACTGCGTCGCGCGCCCAGCCGTCACGTGTCCGGCCTGAGGATGCGCCTGAGGATGCGGCGAGGTGGACGTCTGTGCGGTCGGTTGCGGGGTCTCGTCGAGGTCGATGTCGCGGAGGAATCCGCTGGGGATCGCGCCGGTCAGGCGGACGTGCAGCCGGGTGAAGGCGATCGTCCCGCCAGGTTCGACGACCGGTGCCGACAATGTAAACCGCGCTGGAATGGTTTTGGACTTCGCAGGACCCGTGCATGCCGAGACGCACTCTGGCCAGGACGTGAGTCCGGTCGCGGTGGCGCCGGTCGGCGTCCACCTGGTCCACGCCAGCTGGACGCCCTTTTCGAGGCCGTCGGCGCAGGTGACGATCATACTGCTCGGCCGCTCGACGGCCGCGCCGTGGCCGCAGACCTGCAGGATCGGGACGGCGGTCGACGCAGCGGGGGCGGCAGCGGCGCTCGCGGGCGGGGAGGATCCCAGCGTGACGCCGGCGAGCGCGAGTCCGAGAGCGCCGGCGGCGGAGAGGTGTCTCCGCAGACTTCGGATGGTCACGGAATTCCCTTCAGGTTTGGTGATGATGAGGCGATAGGGCAGACGAAGACCGCCGAAGCAGCACGCGGGAAGGCTCTGTCGCCAGAGCTCGATGGCACCGCTTCGGCGGTCGCTTGTTCAGGTCGCTCGTTCAGGTCGCTCGCGCTGGTCAGACGTGCTGATCAGGGCACGATGTCAGGACGGGGCGATCACGCCGGGGAGGCGTAGCCGCTGATGCCGTAGCCCCCGCCGTTGGTGGTCTGGTCCGTCCCGGCCTGGACCGCGTGGCTGAAGTCGCCGTTCACCACGTTCGGACCCGCGTCGCCTGGGGTGTAACTGGTGACGATCGCGACATGCGCCGCCCAGGTTCCGGAGGAGTTCACCCCGTAGACGACGGCGTCACCCGGCCGCGGCGTGTACCCGCTGCCCGCCGGGTGCCACGTCCCCTTCGCGGAGGCCCAGTGATAGAAGCTGACCGCACCGCCGTTGATGTCGCCGGTGGTCCAGGCGTAGGTGAACGACACACCCGCCTGCTGCCACGTCCAGGCCGCGAAGTCGGCACACCATTCCTCGCAGCCCTGGCCCCAGTACGTCGAGAACTTGTTGCAGTAGCTGCCGAATGAGGGTTCGGTGTAGCCCAGCTGGCCCTCCGCGATGTCGGCGATGTTCTTGCCCAGGTCCGGCGGCGCCACGTAGGTGGCGGAGAGCCCGCCGTTCTGAACCGTGCCCCCGAGGTTCTGCCAGTCGGTCCAGCCGGTCCCGGGCACGAACGTCACCTGGAAGGTGCTCCCCGAGTTCTTCCCCACCGCGAACGCGTGGAAGGTGCCGTTGTCCGAGTCATACGCCACCGCCGGTCCCCCGGCGAGAGCTTCACCGTCGTTGCCGCCGGTCACCTCACCCCAGCCGGACCACCCCGAACTGCCATACCAGTCCTCGAACAAGTTCCCACCCGG